>JBFWRL010000137.1:0-15498 GCA_050248915.1 Candidatus Sericytochromatia bacterium | reverse complement strand
CTCAGCCCCTGCCAAAGTGAGCAAAACCGAAAAAGTCTCAAAATCGGCAAAATCTCTTCCTGCCAGCAAAGCGGTTAAAACAGCTCCAACTGTTGTGAAAGCCAAAGCGGATGCCCCCGCCAAAATAGGCGTTTCGGCCCCCAAGAAAACCGTTGAAGTGATCTCCGCTCCTGCTCCCCGCAAACGCGCGCCATCGGGAGCAACCCAAGGTCAAATTCTGGCGGAATTGGCCAAAGGTCAAGCCCTTTCTATTGATGCTCTTTGTCAACGTCTGAACAAACAAACTGCCAATATGTATAAAATGGTGGCTTCTTTACATGCCCAAGGCCAAATTCAAAAGAGTAAAAGTGCGGGCCGTGGCTATGTCTATAGCCTGACTGGCAGCAGTGCACCCGTTCACGTTGCTGCCAAAGCAGTGAGCAAAGCCAAAGCTGCCAGTGCTTCTGAATCGGAGTTATTGGACAATTTAATTGATAAACTCGCAGGAGCCGCCAAGGTCTTTCTGCGCAGTTTGATTCGCCCTTAATTTCAAACCACTTTGGGCCCCGCTCTATTCAGAGCGGGGCTTTTGTCTGGAAATTTAGGGCTTCAGAGCTAAGCGCTAGGGTTGGGCTTGCTTTTGCTGTTCATAGGTCAATTGCACAGCCCCGATCAGCTTTTTCACATCTTCCCACTCTTCTTGCCATTTGAGTGAGAGGCTGCGGGATTGCTTGGGATTGGCGGGGGGATAAAATTGGACTTCTGCCTTGCGCAATTGGGGCTGCAGCGCAGATTCCCAGCGCACAAAGAATTGCAGATCGTCATGTAAAAATTTGACCGAGTGATAGCCAATATCATTGGTTTGCCAGTCTTTGGGTAAAGGAATGGCGGGCAGCGGATCCAATTCGAGGCTGGTATCAATGTGGCCCAAATTGCGCGCGCGCAGGCGCCGCTCTTCTTCACTTTCAAAATTGTCATTGGGATCGATATTGTTGCGGTTGCTACCGTTAAACCAACCGGGGTTATAACCTGAGCGCGGGCTGCCGGAATTATCAGGCGAACCTGAATTATCAGGCGCAGGTGAGCTACCGGGTTGAGATGGATTGCCGCCTGCGGATTCTGAACCTGAGGTATTCTCAGGTAAAACCATAAAACTTTGGGCTTTCTTTTCAAAGCCCTCGCCATCGGTCATGAATTTTTCAAATTCTTCCCAGCTTTTAAAACCCGGCGGCAATTCTTGAGGCACCTCAAGGTCTTGGGCTTCAAAAAACTTTTGCATTGCGGTTTTCTTTTGGGCTTCAGCTTCGGGCAGATTTGCCACTTGGGTCGGGCTTGGAGCTGGAGTGGGCTCAGCTGAAATGGCCGGAGAAGGCAAAGGGCTGGGCGTTGGGCTGGCCATGGCTGTAGACGGAGATGGCGAAGGCTTGGGAGTGGCTGCTAAGCTCGGGGTGGGTTTGCTGCTTGGCAAGGGGGTGGGTTTGGGTCTGCGCGCCAAGGAGTCGTCTTGGGCAGGGCGTGGCGGCTGTGAAAGCGGCATGGCCTGGCTGGGGGGCGGGCTATCAGGTGGAATGGGCTCGGCACTGGGCGGTGGCATTTCGATCGTGGCCACTTGGATGGGCTCTTGGTTTTGAGCCGTCTCTGAAGACATCTTGTGAAACTTCATATTGCCTGCAAAAGCGACCAATGCGGCACAATGGACCAGGATAGAGAGGATGCAAAAAAGCAAAAAAAGCAACTTTTCCCGGCGGCCCTCGGCCCGCATGCGCCGAAGGCGCAAGGGCAACTGAGGCTTTGGGGAAAAGCGCTTGAGTTTGTCTTTTTTAGAAAAACGGGCGAATAACCTGCGTAAAATTGCCGGTTTCCCCTGTTTTTATCTTCTGTCTTCCCGGATACGGGCGGACTTGCCGCTGCGTGACCGGAAATAATAGATGCGCGCACGGCGCACGGCACCTTTGCGCTTGAGCACAAATTTGGCCACGCGGGGAGAGTGAATCAGGAAAGTACGCTCCACACCCACGCCTTGGAAGATTTTGCGAACAGTTACGGTTTGGCTGATGCCGCCACCTTGCAACTTGATCACAACGCCTTCAAAGACCTGTACACGCTCTTTGCCGCCTTCGACGATCTTGGCGTGAACAGCGACGGTATCACCAGAAGACATATCGGGTACGTCGGTTTTGATCTGGCCTTGGGTAATTTCTTTAAGCAATTGCTGAGACATGAACTAATTCCTTATCCTTCCTGGGCGACTGCTTGGGGATAGACGCTGATTTTGCGATCCCGTACACCACGCCGTTCAAATTTAACCACTCCATCAATCAGGGAGTAAATGGTAAAATCGCGACCGATACCGACATTGTTGCCTGTATGGAAATGGGTACCGCGCTGACGCACGATAATATTACCCGCGACGACTTTTTGGCCATCATAGAGTTTGACGCCCAGATACTTGGGATTGCTGTCGCGTCCGTTTTTGGAACTGCCTACACCTTTTTTATGAGCCATGGTTCAGTTTCTCCTCTTTTAACCTAAGCGAATTTCTTCGATCAGCACGCGGGTGTATTTTTGACGATGACCCACTTTGCGCTGATAGCCTTTTTTGGCGCGGTACTTGAAAGAAACCACTTTTTTGCCTTTGACTTCCTCTTTGAGGACTTTGCCAGTGACAGTCGCGCTTTCCACATGGGGAGCGCCGACCACTGTTTTTTCACCATCAACGACCATCAGAGCCGGGAAATTGACGGTATTGCCTTCGGGGGCAGACAAAAGTTCGACTTCGAGCCAACGGCCCTGTTCGGCTTTATACTGTTTGCCACCAGTTTCAATAATTGCGTACATATTGACCACCTAAACGTCTGCGAAAATAATCTTCGGAAAAAATATCAGATCCTGGCTTCGACCAGCGTGCGGCTTTGTTTCAGGGCGGATCTGACCGCAGGGGCGTTACCGGGAGAGTATGGTGATGCCTCAAATTGAGGATTTGACCAGTTTCTGGGGTTCTGTGAAAAACAGAGAGGGGCTGTCATTTTTGAGATGTCCAAATTATGAGTTTTCCAAAAATGATGCCTACCCGGCAGAATGCCCTGCAACGCACGTGGAACACAGCATAACACAGGCGCTGCTTTGGTGACTAGTTATTCCTTAAGCTTTTAATAACTTTTGCCCGATCAGGTCGCACACAAGAGTCGAATGACTTCAACCACGCCACTTTGGGCACTCAAGAGATACACGCCAATCGGGTCTTCGACATACCCCAATGCCAGATGGGCTCCCCAACATTTCAGCACTTCAGCGTGACTCCAATTGTCTTTGACATGGCGCTCATAAGGGTTGCCTTCACTCTCTGCTTGGGGCATGTCGACAATTGGAATAGATATCACGAGTAATTTAGATTGTCTGAGCAAAGCAGAGACAACCGCCAAGGCCTCTGCTTGTTGCATATGTTCGAGCACATCTCCGAGAAAGACCAAATCATAACTTGGAGCAGTAGGAGCATAAGTGCGAATATCTGTAATCAACAAGCGATCATACAATTGCTCTAAGCCAAATCGCTCTCGATAGGGTTCCCAGATTTCAACGGCTGTCCAGTGATATTGGGGCCAAAATTGGCGAAAAAGTAATCTGTAGATTCCTCTGCCAGGGCCAACATCTAATATTTGCTTGAATTCAAGATGTTCTGATAGTCGCAAAAGGGTCTTCAAAGTCCAGGTTTTGCCTTCAATTGCGCTTGTGGGCATTAAAAGAACAAGACCTTCAAAGCCAGTCCCAAGAGCACCAAGCCGCCAAATCTTTCAGCTTGAGGGCCCCATTTTTCGCCCAGTTTTTGGCCTGCAAATCCCCCAACCAAAGCCAAGCCCGTTGACGTGACACCGACCATCGCTGTGGCCAAAACCACAGAAATGTTTAACGCCGGCAAGCTGATCCCGGCAGCCAAGGCATCAATGCTGGTCGCGATAGAAAGCAGCAAGTAATCTTTCCAGCGATTGAGTTCCGGCTCGGATTCCTTTTCGCCCCTGTGTTCAGCACTTTCTTTTAACATTTTTAGGCCTATGCCGCCCAGCAGTAAAGCCGCCAGCCAATCTGTATAAGGCCCCAATAGACCCACTAAAAGACTGCCTCCGACCCAGCCAATCAACAACATGCCACCTTGAAAAAGGCCAAAGAGCAGGGACAAACGCAATAAATGAGAGTGACCTGAGTCTGGACGCAAGCCCTGTGAGAGAGCGATTGCAAAACAATCCATGGCCAGACTCAGGCCCAATAAAAGGGCTGCTATCAATCCAGCAGCCCATTTTTGCGCAGCCATTCATCGTTAAAGGCTTTTGAGATATATCCTCGCCCGTTGTCTGGCAAAATAATCACCATCACGTCTTTTTCGCTCAGTTGATTCTGCTCTGCATAACGCAGTGCGCCAACGACGGCTGAACCACAAGAAATCCCCACAAAAAGACCCTCTTCAGTGGCCAAACGGCGGGTCATATCATAAGATTCGCGGTCATAGACTGTGACAAACTCATCAATCCGATCAAGGTGGCAGGTGCCAGGATAAAAATCTTCGCCAATGCCTTCGATCAAATAAGTGTGGACATTGTCTGGCTCTGAATAGATCGAACCCTGGGGATCGACCCCGATGATTTTGACCTGTGGGTTTTGTTCTTTGAGGTATTTGCTCACGCCGCTGATTGTGCCACCTGTGCCTACCCCTGCAACAAAATGGGTGATTTGGCCCTCGGTCTGTTTCCAGATTTCTGGGCCTGTGGTTTCATAATGAGCCAGAGGATTGTTTTGATTTTGGTATTGATTGGGCTGATAGCCGCCGGGGATTTCGCTGGCCAAACGGGTGGCTACACTGTAATAGCTGCGGGGATCTTCGGGTTCGACCGCTGTGGGGCAAAGCACGACCTCTGCCCCAACGGCTTTGAGCGTGTTGACTTTGTCGATACTGACCTTGTCTGGGCAGGTAAAAATACATTTATAGCCGCGCAATGAGGCAACCAAAGCCAGCCCCATACCTGTATTGCCTGATGTGGGTTCGACAATGGTTCCTCCGGGTTTGAGCAGACCTTCTCGCTCTGCGGCATCGAGCATGTATTTGCCAATGCGGTCTTTGACACTTCCCCCCGGATTGAAGTATTCAACTTTGACCAAAATTAAGGGTTTCAGACCTTTGTTGACACGGTTTAAACGAACCAGGGGCGTATTGCCCATCAGTTCAAGAATATCATTTGCATATTGCATTATTTTTGTCCTGTTTCATCGTCACTTTAAATTAGGGGCTTTCAGAAAATTCTTTGGTATTTTACCAGATCTTTATTCGTTCTTAAAGAGATCAGGCTGATTGTTCCAGGTACTCGGGCTTGCACCAGCGAATTGACGCAAAACAAGTTTTTCTTTGTTAAAAATCCAAGGAATCTGCTGAGCTTGAATGATAGACTTTTTCTGAGAATGTACTTGATTGAATGAAACAGAAAGATACTTCAAATGGGAATCAAACATAAAATCTTCACTTCCGTATTGGCTATGGGGCTTTTGTTGGGGGGAAATTCCATCTCAAAGGTTCAGGCCACAGATTTTCCACCGGCTTTGAATTACGATGATTTTATCCAAGCCGTTCAATTGGACGCGGTCGATGCCAAGCTCTATTTTGCCCGCCAACTCTTCAATGTACACGTCTATGTGCCCGGCCGCGATGTTCAGGTGAGAACCGATATTGTCGACAGCCAAGGAAAAATCAGGGCTACCAAGGAACGGGTGCATCGCTATAAAAACGGGCTGTCGCTGGGGGAAATTGACACGTGGGTCTCGGCCTGTGCTGGAGGCAAATGTCTGGATGGGCCCAACTCGGTCCCTTTGGAACCGGGTGTTTATTGGATGGTCTTTTCTGAAAAGGGCAAAATTTTTTCTGCTGAATGGTTTGAAGTCCGCGCTTATCCACTGGGAGAAGGGCGTTTTGCCAAAGGACAGGTTTATTACAGCTATTTGCCGCAGACCCAAATGGCCAGATTGTCTTTTGAGTCGGATGGTCAGTTTGTGGTTGAAGCGGGATTTGCCGGCGAAAAAGCAGTGGTTGACCAATCTTCTGTCAATCTCAAGCTCTTGGCCAGCCTCAAATTGAATGGCAAAGTCATTGCCAAATTGCCAGGCAAAGAAGCGCACCGCGTGACGCTTTATCCCTATACAACGCTTTTGCAAATCCATTTAACTGGAGCGACAAACAATGCCCTTTTAAAAAAAGCAGATTTTAAAGACGGCAATTATGAATTGGAAATTCAGTTAGAGGGCAAGGTCTATCGTAAATTTACCTTTCAGATCAAAGCCGGAAAATGGGTTTATCAGGGGCGTCAAAAGGACAATACCCAACCGCCCGAGCGTATGATTGTCTCAGAAAAATCTGCCTGGCTGTGGAACAGCTTAAGCAAAGAGCCTGCATATCTGATGCCAGAAATCGATCTCTCTGTTGCCAATCCTCTCAACTTGCCAGGCTTGCCATTTTAAGGCCGGGGCAGGGATGAAGGGAAAACGATCTCTGACCCGCGTTTCAAAAAAACCAAAAAGGGCACCTTTAACAGGTGCCCTTTGCTTTTAATCCCTGATTTAGGGGGCTGCTGTGGCTGCGGGAGCAGGGCTGCTTGTCGCTACAGGGCTGGCTGCAGGGCTAGCAGGAGCAGCGGGGCTGGCTGCAGGGCTGGCAGGAGCAGCGGGGCTGGCTGCAGGCTCAGTTGCGGCAGGTGGAGCGGGTTGAGCAGGTGCGGCTGAGGTGCCAGCAGGGCCCATGCCCACTTGGCAAGCGGTGAAAGCCAGCAGCATGCTGCCAGCGGCCAGGATCTGTGTCAGAGTGGTGATTTTCATAGTTCAATGATTCTCCTTGTTTTGTGAAAAGCTGTCGTTGCTGACAAGAGCAAAGACTTCCCCATTTTAACAGTAAATAAAAAGAATGGGCCAAGTAGATTTGAACCAAATCCTGTTTTGACCCATCCGCTTCAGACTTAAAAATCAGTTTTAGCTGCTTTTTTTACACCGGTCGCAATACTGCTGAGATCGCTGACATTAATCTTCCAAAGCCCTTTGGCATTTTGTTCGAGGTAAATGGGGGTTGGGAAGTCTTTGCCTGCGCTCTGGATATAGACACGGCCTTTGATGGCTCCGGCGGCTTCGATGGTATTGTCCACTTTGAGTCCATTGAGCAGGGTCCCGTTGGTGGGATAACTAATTGGCAGATTGACTTTGTCTGCATCGCTATAGTTTTTCTCCGTGGTTCCGCCAATATAACTCAGAACCACTTCGGGTTTGTTTTTCATTTCGGTCAGCATAAAACGGGCTGAGGAGCCAATATCATAGCCTGTGGGCGACTTGGCATTTTCATACATTTGTTTGCCATTTAAGGTTAAACTCGTCAGGTGCTCAGCCAAAGTGGGGTTGCTTTCGATCTGAACCAGCGCTTTAAACAGCATTTTGATGGCACCTTTATAACTTTTGCCTTCAATTTCAAACTCGGATTGAAATGCGGCAATCGCAGGCCCCAGATCTGTTTCTGTGGGGGTGGTTGAGACTGGGTTGGAAGAACTGGGAACGGTTGTTGCGGTAGTAGAGGGTGTGCTCGATGGTGTAGCGCTGGGTTTTCCATTGTTCAGAGCGTCTAAAACGCTCCCCACAGTGCTGGGGCTACAGCCTGTGAACAGGCCCAACAGGGTGATACTGAGAAGTGCTTTTTTCATTTTGGATTGTCCTTTTTATCTGCAATTTTGCAGATTCATCATACCTTTTTGGGCCACGATTGGTTGAGTTTCTCGGTCTAAGCTGATCAATATCAAAAAAACACAAGACCCGGAGTGAACCTCCGGGTCTTGGTTTAAGCGTTAAGGCTTAAACTAAAGCTTAATAACGGTTGCGTCCGCCACCGCCGCCACGATTGCCGCCGCCGGACATTTCACGGGGTTTGGCTTCATTGATGGTCAGCTGACGGCCCATGAATTCGACACCATTCAGGTTGTCGATGGCTTTTTTGCTGGCTTCGGGAGAAGACATCTCAATAAAACCAAAACCGCGAGGGCGACCGGTTTCGCGATCGGTAACGACGCGAGCGCTCAGAACTTCGCCGTACTGAGAGAAATAATCACCCAGGGCTTGTTCAGTGGTGTCAAAAGAGAGATTGCCTACATAAATATTCATGAATAAAATTGCCTTAAAATTAAATAATTTGGAACAGAGAAAAGTTTGTTACATCGAAAAGCATGAGGGGCTGAAGATACGAGGAAAAATAGTTAAACAAACTACTCTGATCGAGACAAAAGCAATATCATGAACTCGTGAACAGAAACTGAACTTGTTAAAGTTCCATGTAGACATCATAACCTTTTCTTTTTAAAAATGCAACCTAAATTTTAAATCTCATCAAAAAAAGGGACAGCAAAAGCTGTCCCTGAAGAGTGAAATTCAAGCTTTAAAGCTTGTTGCTAAGCGCCTGTAAGACCTTATTGGCATCACTCAGAAAATGGGTCAATTTTTCTCCACGCAATGGGCGGTGCGCCATCATTGCCAAGTCATAGACATGGCGACAAATCAATTGTAGGTTGTCTTTCTCAGAAATGGTGCCATGCAATTTGCGCAAGCTCTGAATTAAGGCATTGTTGCTGTTGACCACCAGGGTGTGCTCTTCGAGCAGGCTGTCCATGTGTTCGTTCATACCGGCTTGCTGCATAAACTGACTCATTTCGTGCAGCCGGCGGGCATTTTCGGGCAATAAAACCACGGCTGGGATGTCTTCACTTTTGAGCGCTTCAACTTTGAGGTGCAATTTGGGCACATTGAGTTCGGCTTTAAAGAGTTCTTCCAAGGTTTCGTCACTGGTTTTATTGGTCTTGGGATCGACTATTTTGGCTTTGTCTTTTTCCACCAAGGATTCAGAGATGTCTGAGTCAATGCGGGCAAATTTGATTTCGTGATTTTTGTACTCCATAAACTGGATAAAGTGGGTGTCAATCAGGGTGTTCATGCTCAAGACCTCGAGGCCCTGTTGTTTGAACAACTCCAGATAATGGGCCTGGCCTACTTCGTCGGAAGTGTAATAGACCTTTTTATCCAATTGCGCGTTGCGCACGAGGTATTCTTCGATCGTTATATAATCGTCGCGGGTCGATTTAAACACGACAATGTCTTTGACCTTGTCATAGAACTTATCGTCTTCCATCATGCCCACTTTGATAAAGCTGTGAATGTCCTGCCAGCTGCGTAAGAACTCTTCGCGATCCTTGTTGTAGAGCTCTTTGAGCCGATCTGCAACTTTTTTCGTGATATGGGTCGAGACCCGTTGCACATAGGGGTCGTTCTGCAACATGCTGCGTGAGACATTCAACGGAATATCTGGGCAGTCAATCGCCCCTTGCAGGGTGACCAAAAATCGTGGAATGAAGTCTTCGACATGGTCTGAAACATAGACGTCGTGGCAATAGAGTTTGATATTGCCTTTGCCAGGATCCAATTCGTGGCTCAGTTTGGGGAAAAACAATATGCCTTTGAGCACAAAAGGCACTTCGACGTTGAGGTGAATCCAGAAATAGGGCTCCGGGGCAAAGGGGTAGAGGTAGCGGTAAAACTCCAAATACTCCTCTTTGCTGACTTCCTGCGGGCTGCGCTCCCAGAGCGGTTTTTGGCGGTTGGCGATTTTTTCGTTGATCTCAATGGGCACAGGCAAAAAGTCGCAGTATTTTTTGACCAGATGCTGAATCCGGGCCTCTTCGGCAAATTCCAGCTCATCGTCGAGCAAGAAAAGCTTGATTTCGGTGCCGTGGCTCTCGCGCTGACCGGCATGTAATTCAAAATTGGGGGAGCCGTCACAGCTCCAGATCACCGCTTCTGCCTCTTTTTGATAAGAGCGGGTGTGGATTTCGACTTTGCTGGCGACGGTAAATGCCGAATAAAAGCCCAGGCCAAAATGGCCGATGATATCGTTGTTTTTATCGCCAAATTTATGCATGAATTCAGAGGCGCTGGAAAAGGCCACCTGATTGATGTATTTTTTGACTTCTTCAGCAGTCATACCAATGCCGTTATCAATAATCGAAAGGGTTTTGGCCTCTTTGTCGATGTTGATTTCAACTTTGAATTCGGCCTCAGTTTTTTCGGCCTGGCCAATCACGGTCAAATGGCGCAGCTTAGAAATGGCGTCTACGCCATTGGAGATCAATTCGCGCAGGAAGATCTCTTTGTCGTTATAGAGCCATTTTTTGATAATCGGAAAAATATTTTCCATCTGCACAGAGATGGTTCCCGCTTCAAGCGGAGAAAGAATTTCGGTATTGCTCATGGTCTACCTCCAAGGGTGATTGAGAATGTCTGAATTTAGGCGGGGAATTGTTTCACCCCAATAAGGCATATTAGCAGAAAGCCAGCAAAGGATTAAGCAGATGGGGCCTGGATTTGCTACAATGAAGGCACATCATCCAGGCAGGTAGGTCAGTTGTTATGCTCCGTCTATCTCTTTCGCTTATTTTGGCAGGAACGCTGTGGATTGGCAGTTTGGGCAGCGCTCGGGCTGGAGACTCGCGGGTGCGTGTGATTGAAAATGTCGGGGCGATGCCTGTCGCCGCAACGTGGTTTAAGCAGCGGCTGATCTATGGGCAGAATGCCAAAGATCAGTTGTTGATTTGGGACCGTACCCAAAGCAATATTCTCTGGTCTCAATCCGCTTGCCAACCCGTGGCTGTGATTCCCACCAAAGACAGTCATTTTTTGGTGGCCTGCCAGCAAAACACCGCTTTGCGGGTCATCAATGGCTATGGCCAAGTGATTGAAAGTTTTGAACACGAAACCCAAGACAATGGCCTGGTGGACGTAAAAGCTGTGGCGCAGAATTATTCCCTGACAGGCATTCAGGCTATGGTGCAAGACAGCCGGGGCGGCACTTATTTGGCTCTGGCAGGAGCCGCTGATCGCACTGCCGCGCAGGCCCGCCGTGGCCAGATTTTTTACCTCTCTCCCAGCCGCCGTCTGCTCACCCCAGTTGCGAGTCAATTGGATGGCCCCGTGGCTTTGGCCCTCTCCGCCGATGGTAAAAATCTCTATGTTGGTGAACATCTCAGCCGCCAGATTCGGGTCTTTGACGTCAACGAAACCAAGCTGAGCAACGGCCGGGTCTTTAAAAAAATCAGTGATATCTTTGTCGCTTCCAGTGAAGCGGCCGAAGAGCCTGCCCCTTCGGCTTTGGCGTTTAATAGCAAAGGTCAATTGTATATTGGTCTTTGGGGTGAAGGTAAAATTTTGGTCACCAATTCCGAGGCCAAATTATTGGGATCCATTGGCTTTGCTGAGCCCTATGTGACCAGTTTTACCTTTGGGCCCACCGACCGCACCCTCTATGCCACCACGGTTAACAGCCCAGAGCCGGGCAGTGCGGGAAAATTACTCGAAATCCGGCTTTAAACCTTTAAGTTGTCTGGAGTCAGACTTAAAAACTCCATGCGGTTGCCAAAGGGGTCACGGCATTCGAAGCGTGTCATGCCAGGTAATGGGGGCGAAGCCTGAATCTGGATACCCGCTGTTTCCAGTCGCAGTCGCCACTGTTCTAAATCCTCTACAGCATAAGCCAAATGGGCTTTTTCTGAGCTATCGGGTGCCTTACCGAGGCTGATATGCAATTGCTGAGTTCCCAATTGGCACCAAAAGCCCCCATTGGGTCTGAGCACTGCTGGTTTGGGTATTTCCGGCAATGAAAGTACTTCCAGATAAAAATAGCGGGCATCGGCCTCTGACTCTGCTGAAATGGTAATTGCAGCATGATGCAGCCCCAGAATTGTCACTTTATTGGACTCTGGGTAAGAGTTTGAGTTCTTCGTCTGCCAGCACGCCCAAACTCCAGCATTCAATGGCTTGGGCAGCCAAGAAGCGGATCAGGGGCATTTCTTTGCGCAGCAGGGCATCGTCGAGTCGGCCAATCCAGATAAAATTATCGTGTTCATCGCGGGCATCTTCGATGCTACATTTGAGCGAATAGACCCGTTCTACCAGCGTGCGCAATAGCTCTTTCTCCGAAGTCACGTTGAGCACGGGGATTTCACGATAGCGCTCAGGATGCAGTGAATACCACTCTTTGCGTTGAGGATCGCCGTCGAGCCAATGGACTACCATCTCCATATTTAAAGCACGGCGCAAGACCAATTCCAGGGCCTCTTTTTCGCTGAAGGTCTCTTTGAGGGTATTAATGGAGCGCGACATTTTTTTCAAGTCTTGAGAGGACATGCTGCTGCCCGTGGCAAACATATTCTGCATTTTTTGGCGAATCACCAAATGGGTGGCCCGTTTGTGAAAGTGAGCAATGGCGTTGTAATAAGCCAAATAGCGAATGCGGGGCGCGAGGTTGTGGGCCGCTGAATTAAAGTACAAAAGGGGCAATCCGTCGAGGGGTTTGGGTTCGACGCTTAAATTGACCTGCAGGGGTTTGCCTTTTTTTTCAAAAGGCAGATCAAAGAGCGTGCGTTTAAAATTGAGATTGAGCCGCGTCGTGCAATTGTATAAAAATTGATCCACAAACTGATGAAACGGGACTTTGAGTGCCTCGGGTTTCCAAATTTTGAGGGTTAAGTAGTCATCGTCGACGGAGGTCACCGAAAATGAGGGGTGATTGGGCTTTTCGGTGATCACAGCGTTGCCCTCATCAAAGAGTTCGTCTTCTGTTAAAAAACAGGCATCGTAAACCAGGTGAAACATATCACTTTGTTCACCCAATTGACCGACAATTTCGCCATCCACGGTCACATCCAGGGTGCCCACTTCTCGCCGACCCCCATCATAGGCAAAAAGTTTCAAGCGGGTTTCTTGGTCGGCAGGCAAAATGATCTCTTCGTAAAAATTGGCAATTTGCAGGGCTGAATTGCCTTTTTTAAAATAACAATTAAAGATAATCCGGTTGAGGAATTGCAGGTAGGCATAAAAGGTCAATTCTTCGCCCAGATCGCGGCAGAGTTTTTTAATTTTAACAATATTTTCTTCCATCGAAGAGCGCACTTTGAGTCGTTTCTGGCGGTCTGCGATCTGACTTTCAAAATACTCAATATACTGATTCTCGTCCCAGGTCTGGGTCCATTTGCGCACGGCCTCAAGCTCAATATGGTTTTCAGCGCGTAACATTTGTCTGCCTTTTTCTGCTTTAAAAGATGGTCAACGTCAATTCGAAGACGCTCATTATTTCTACTTTGAACTGCTTTAATTTTAGCTCAGATGTCAAGCGGCCACAAACCCTTCCGAACGTGAGCATGGCATAATATTCCCAAGAGATATTCAGGAGAAACCATGGCCCCACAAAAATTGGCCTTTCATGCCGGACATTTAAATGAACGAGGCACTGATGTTGCACTCTGGGATTATGCTGAATACAATCAAACGCTCTTGGGAAACACCTCGCTGATTGTCTCTCCCTTGCAGGCTGACAATGCCGCTTATGAACGCTTTGCCTCTCATTTTGAGGTCTTTCTCTACCCCGACCGAGCCAGTTTGGAAGCCTATTTGGCCCAAAAAGAGATCGATTTCTTTTACACCATTGTCTCTGGTGAGCGAGAATGGCTGCCTCAGGGGAAGTTTAAAACTGGTGTACATGCCGTCTTTAACGCTTATACCCCTTTTGGGGATGTCTATGCTGCCATATCCGATTGGATCGTGGATCATCGCAGCAATGGAAATCTGCCCGTGGTGCCCCATATGGTGCATTTGCCCGCCGTGGAGACAAATTTGCGTTCCGAATGGGGAATTCCACCTGAGGCGATTGTGTTTGGCCGACATGGGGGCTTTGAGTCGTTTGATCTGCCTTTTGTCCAAGATGTGATCAGCAATTTGGTGTATCAGCGCCCAGACCTTTGGTTTGTCTTTCTCAATACCCGTCAATTCCACGACCACCCCCGTATTTTGCATCTGCCCAAGACCACCGATCCCGTCTATAAAACACGTTTTATTAATAGCTGTGATGCCATGTTACATGCCCGTGCAGCCGGGGAGAGTTTTGGCTTGGCGGTGGGTGAATTTTCGTTGCGCAATAAACCTGTTTTTACCTGGTTGGGGGGCCACGACAAACACCATTTGCGCGTATTGCTTGGCAAAGGGGGTATTTTTTATGCCCATGCCGAAGATCTTTGGCAGCAGTTAAATGACTTTCGCCCTCAGCCAGAGCTGGATTGGGACTGTTACAGTCGCCGTTTTGATCCCTTGAGTGTGATGTGTCAGTTCAAATCGGTGTTTTTGAGCTGAAGAGTCGGATTCAACGGTGGGCTTCAGGGCCTCTCGTGCCCTTGGGTTCTCAGCCACGCCAAGGCAGATTGGATATCATCGGGAACAGGGGACTGAAAGACACAGCGTTCGTTGCTGACCGGGTGGTTAAACTCCAAATGCCCGGCATGTAAGGCTTGGCGTGGAATCAGACTGAGCAATTGGGGCAGCCAATGCTCTTTTTGGGGGTATTTAAAGCTCTCCCCGAGCAGTCCACCATAGGTACCATCTCCCACAATGGGGTGGCCGAGATGTTTGAGATGGGCGCGAATCTGGTGGGTGCGTCCCGTAAAGAGAATCACCCGCAGCAACGAAAATCCGTTTACACTTTCGATCACCTCCCAGCCGGTCTTGGCGGGTTTGCCATCTTTGCCGTTGAGTGGGTAGACATCGATCATCATACGGTTGCGTTTGCAAATTCCCAAATTGGTTTCGAGCAGCCCTTTGGCAACTTTGGGCGTGCCCCAGACCAGGGCCAGATAGATTTTGCCTGTTTGGCGGCGTTCAAATTGACGGCTCAAGGTGCGTTTGGCGTGAGCCGTTTTGCCCACCACGAGTAGACCCGAGGTATTTTTATCCAGGCGGTGTATCAAACCGGGTTTAAAGGGCGCATGGGGGTCTCCCACTTGATTGCGATAATGCCAGAGCAGGCCATTGGCCAGGGTGCCATCCCAATGTTGGTAGGTGGGATGAACGGCAATGCCTGGGGGTTTGTTTAAGACAATCAAGTCATCATCTTCGTATACAATGTCCAGGGGCATTTCTTGGGCCACCATATCTGTGGCTGCTGGTCGTTTAAGCGTGATTTCGACCAAGTCTTTGGCTTGCAAGCTATATGCGTTTTTGACTTTTTTGCCATTGACGGTGACCCGGCCCTCCGCAATTGCCTTTTGAATGCGGTTGCGTGTAGCGTAACGCAAATGGCGGGTCAGAAAACTGTCGATACGCGTGCGCATGGCAAAATTGGGGATCTCAAACTGCAGCTTGGCCAGCTCTATTTGCGCAGGGTGATCCGGCAGCAGCGATTCTGTTTCTTCACCCTGCCATTCTTCAAATTCGTCATCGGTGTTTAGTTCCCACTCATCCATGGCGGCATGATAACACAGTCCATGGTTGAAAGAGGGGCTGCATAGACCTGTTTAGGCCACTTCTGGATCTGTCACTTCGCGATTGAGGGCCAAGGTCTGCCAAGCATAAACATAGATTGAAAGCAATCCCCAACCCAGGCCGACAATCACCCCCACATCGACGATACCACGCCAAGGCTGG
>JBFWRL010000136.1:0-15597 GCA_050248915.1 Candidatus Sericytochromatia bacterium | reverse complement strand
ATGGGCCGGCTGATTGGCGTGGGGTCTGGGCAGGGCCCCTGCTGGGTTTGGCTTTGCTTGCAAGTGGGGGCCGCTTCTTTGCAGATCTGGCCCCTGCGGTCGTGCTCTTATTGCCTGCCCTGCTCACCCCCCTACTCTCAAACAGCCCCTGGCTGACAGCCAACCCGATTGGCTCAACCGTGGCCTGCCACTGCTGCTGAGCATCTTGCTCTGTGGCCTGGCTGTAGGGGGCGTCGTTATGAGCCAACCTCCCGACACCTCGGGAGGGTATTATTAATTACCGCCCGTTTAAAATTCTTTCTGATTTTTCGCACCCACTCACGCGCAATGAGGCCTGTTTTGGTATATTAGAAGCAATCTGATCAGGAGATTTTCCATGTCCTCATTGCCACATCTCATCAAGGCTTTTGCACTTTCTGCAGTTCTCTCTCTGAGTCTCAGTTCACCCACTTGGGCGCTGCCCACGGGCCAATGGCAAGGTTTTATCCAGTTGCCTGGCCAAAAGCTCGCAGTGCTGGTCAAGCTCAACCAAGATGAAAAGGGCCAGTGGCGTGGAACGATCGATATCCCGGCCCAAAATGCCAAAGATCTGCCCCTCAAAGACATTCGCTACGAAAAAAACAAATTGCAATTTGTGATCGCGGGTGTGCCCGGTGAACCCAGCTTTGAGGGCGAAGTCAATGCCGAAGAATCCCATTTTGGCGGACAATTCTGCCAAGGTGGTCAAAAAATGGCCTTTGTTTTGGAGCGCCAATCTGAGGCCCAAGCCGCCCAATCTGCCGAAAAGGCCCAGGCCCAGCGCCAAAAGGTGCTCAGCACGATCGAAAACCTGCGCCAAAGTTGGAAAACCCCTGGATTGGCTGTGGCAATTGTCAAAGACGATCAGATCTGGCTGGCAGAGGGCTTTGGCCTGCGCAGCCTGGATGAAAAACATCCCGTGGATGCAGATACCCTCTTTGCCATAGGCTCCTGTACCAAAGCGTTTACCGCCACGCTGCTGGCGATGTTGGTCGACGAGGGAAAATTGGACTGGGATGCCCCTGTGCGCAACTACTTGCCCAAGTTTCAGCTCAAAGAAAGTTATGCCACAGATCATATCACCTCCCGTGATTTGCTCACCCATGTCTCGGGTCTGCCTCGCCATGATTTGGCCTGGTATGGCAGCCCATATTCAGGTTCTGAATTGCTGACCAAACTCAAGTATCTTTCACCCAGTGCAGATTTCCGGGCGCGATTTCAATACCAAAACCTGATGTATATGAGCGCAGGATTATTGGCCGAAGAAATTACGGGCCAAAGTTGGGAACAATTGATGCAAACCCGCTTTTTTGTTCCCCTGGGCATGAAACGCAGCAACGCCAGTTTGACCGAATTGCAAACCGATCCCAACCATGCCCTGCCCCACCGCAAAAAAGGGGAGAGTGTGCAACGTATTCCCTTTCGCTCCGTGGCAGCTGCAGCGCCAGCCGGGGCAATCAATGCCTCTGCCAACGACATGGCACAGTGGCTCAGGCTAAATTTGGCCCAGGGCCGCTTGGATGACAAAACAATCGTGGGTGATCTGGCCATCAAAGATGTGCTCAGTCCCCAGGTGGTGATGCAAAGCCGGGGCAACCAACCCGAAATTCCGTATATGCTCTATGGCATGGGCTGGATGATTCATCCCTACCGGGGCGTACAGATGATTCAACACGGCGGCAATATTGATGGGTTCTCGGCCCTGGTTTCGCTGATTCCCGAAAAGAAACTCGGTATAGTGATCCTCAGCAATAAAGACGGCGATGCCCTGCCCAATTTGCTCAATTTGAGTCTGACGGATTTGCTCTTGGAGTTGGAACCCTTGGATTGGAGTGGCCGGCTCAAACAGGGCCTGGAACAGGCCGAAAAAATCAGCAAAAGTACCGATGCCACAACACGGGTAGCCCATACCAAACCCTCCCATGATTTAAGCGATTTTGCGGGTGTCTACAGCCATCCTGCTTATGGCGAATTAAACATTCGCAAAGAGGGAACCAACCTAAAACTCAAATACAACGACTTTGCTGGCCATTTAGAACATTGGCATTACGACAGCTTCGTTTTACGCCAAAGCGATTCGGTGCTCGATGGCCTGCGTTTGCATTTCCAGCTCAATGAAGAGGGCGATCTGGAGCGGGTCTCAGTCAAATTAGAGCCATTGGGGGAGGCCATTGTCTTTGCCCGTACGGCCCCAGCCCAAATGAAAGACCCGGACTACCTCAAACGTTATACTGGCCAGTTTGACATGGCAGGACTCAAGATCAAAATTGAACTCAAAGGCAATGCCTTGGTTGCCCATGCCACTGGGCAACCGCCTTTTGAATTAATCCCGCAAAAATGGCATCAGTTTAAACTCAAAGGGTTGGATGGCTATCAAATTCGCTTTGAATTTAAAGCGGAAAAACTCGACAAAGTGGTCTTTATACAACCCAATGGCAGCTTTGAAGCCAAACCGGTAAATTGACCTTCGTGTTAATTCACCATGGGGTTTTCCAAGGCCAAGAGCTGGGATTTGGCCTCCAGACCATTGGCAAAGCCAGTCAATTGCCCCTTGGAACCAATCACACGGTGGCAGGGCAAGACTATCGAAAGTGGATTTTTGCCATTGGCCGCTCCCACCGCACGCGCAGCTTTGGGACGACCCACCCGCTCGGCCAATTCGCCATAAGACAGGGTCTGACCGTAGGGAATGGTGGCAAGGGTTTTCCACACCGCTACCTGAAATGCACTGCCCACAGGGTCCAAAGGCAGATCAAAGTCGGTTAATTCCCCATTAAAGTAGGCATTTATCTGTGCGGCGGCGACTTTGAGTACCGGATGTTCAGGCTGTTCTGATCCCCTATCAATCGGGACCCGGCCCGGTTTTTCATTTTCCCAGAGAACGGCTCTCAGGGCTGTTTCTGAGGCCACCAAAGTCAATTGACCCACGGGGCTAGATATTTTAAGAAAGGCGTTGGACATCAGAACTCTCCTCAAAAAAAGTGAATTTGAAATACACATCAACCGTTGTCAGTAATGGCCTGCTCCCAAATGGCCATCGCCGCATACGCCCGCCAGGGTTTGAGCTGATCAATGACCAAGCCTGGATGGGCAAGATTAAATCGTCTGATCATCAGATCATTGGCAGGAAAAGCATTGGTGTCTCTCAAGACCCGCATTGCGATCAGCTCAGTGGTCCAGGGCCCGATCCCGGGCAATTTCTGCACTTGTGCCCGAAAGCGCTCAGGGTCCTGGGCAGGTGAAAGCGATAGTTTTCCAGAAACAACGTCTTGTGCCAACTTTTGGATGGTTTGCAAGCGTTGCCGGGTCGTTCCGAGTTGGATTTCATTGGCAGAGGCCAGGATCTCTGCTGAAGGAAAAATCTGAACAGGTTTAAAGGTTTGGGGATGAATCACGCTGGGCCCATAGTGCTGAATCAGCTCAGCCATTAAATGGCGGGCCCGCAACAGTGACACCATTTGCCCCAAAATAATGGCCACGCTCGTTTCAAAACCATCCCAAGCGCCAGGCAGGCGCAAGCCCGCTTGAAAGGCTGAATCGGTGCAATCTGTCTCTTTGTTTAAAGCCTGTGCAAACAAGGGGACTCCTGCAAACACCTGGGCCAGTAAAAGCGGATCCGAATCCAAATCCCACATCCGCCGCAGACGGTGAACCACCCCACTTAAGACCCGTGGGTCGGAGCAGTTTAATCTGAGTTGTAAACTGGCCTGATTAGGCAGATTGCGCACTTCCAGCCAGCCAATTTGGCCGTTGAGACAAAACACCCGCTCATAAAAGTTGTCGCCAAAGAACTCGGGGCCCGCCAAAGCATGACGTTGAAAATAGCCCAGTAAACGCCGCCAATTGTAGGGGGGACGGTAAGGCAGGGTCAAGCTGATTAGCGACGGGCTGCTGGTCCCATTTTCGCCCCCAGACTTGGCTGCGCGCAAATCAGAAGGGGGGCGCGAAAAGCGATCTTTAAATGCGGCATTAAAGCGCCGCAAAGATCCAAAACCTGCACTCAGGGCCACGGTGGTCAAAGGCAAAGTCGTTTCGATCACCAGTTTGCGGGCAAAATTGAGGCGCAAGGCTGTAGCAATTTGTTTGGGGGTGCGGCCAAATTCAGCCTGAAACAGGCGGCGCAAATGGCGTGCGCTCACACCCAATTGCTCAGCAAAATCGGCCTCTTGGAGTAAGGCACCCGTTTCGGAAGCGATCAATTGTAGCGCACGGGTGACCAGTTGCGAATGCCCCGCTCCCACCGGAGCTCCCTCGGGGCGGCACCGCAGACAGGGGCGGTAGCCTTTTTTTTCGGCTCCAAACGCGGTACTAAAAAACTCCACATTTTTGAATTGGGGGCGTGCTGGGCAAATGGGACGACAATAAATGCCCGTGGTTTTGACCCCCACAAAAAATTTGCCATCAAAGCGCTGATCGCGCGCCAACATGGCTTGATAATAAATCTCTGCTTGGGTTTGATTGACTTTCATAGATCTAGTTTAAAGCCATTTAGACAAATTGACTCGCCATTTTCGGACCAGAACGGCCCTGGGAAAGTGCTTCCCAGGGCCGTTTGGCAAATCCAATAAAAATCAGACGAGCAGGGCGTCGCCATCCAGGGTGGTCTCTTCTTCGACCAAAACTTGGTTGTTCTGCTGATCGTTAAAGGTATCTTGGTAAAGATGGTCCATGGGCAAAGGCAACCGGCGCTGCAGGGTCTCTTTAATTGCCAGCGATTTGATCTCATTGACCACACCCCGATCATGGAAAGTGGCCACTTTATTCAAGAACAGCCCCAAGGCCTGTTCGGGCTGAGCAAAAATTTGTTTGAGCCCTTGAATATCAATATCGATCAAATGCATTAACTTTTGCTGTTTATCCGAAAAATCGAACAGCAATTCGGCTTCTTCGGGCCCCACAAAGGCCAAAAAGCGCTGGAAGAGAATTGAAATCACATCGGAATAACCTTTGAGCATCATGCCCTCATCTTGTTTGCCAAAGAGATCCATGCCCATATCAATATTGTAGAGACGGTTGAGGAAGGTCTCCATGATTTCCCCCTGCAAAACTGCGCCATGTTGAGGAACAATCATCAATGGGGGCGGGTCCAAGGCCCGAATGGCGTCGATGGTGTGTTGAACGGCTTTTTTGGAAGGCATGTAAATTTGATGAAAGGTTTTGATGCCATCCCAATGGGCTTCCCCAGCAAAAAGGCCCAAATCCCCTGGCGGATTGAGACCACCAAAGACATCTCCTGTAAACAAAACCCGTGACTGACGGTCATAAATAGCAAATGCGCCCACAAAATGGGCATATGGGGTGGGAATAAAATCCAAGATGTGAGACTTGTCCGTGGCCAAGGTGACCCGACGCTGATCAAACGAATGTATGTTTTTATAGGTTTTGGAGGGAATTTCAAAAAAGCGAATCAGCCGCCACGTATCTTCGG
Organism: Candidatus Sericytochromatia bacterium; assembly: GCA_050248915.1. GTDB lineage: Bacteria > Cyanobacteriota > Sericytochromatia > UBA7694 > UBA7694. The sequence goes on along the minus strand of JBFWRL010000136.1, from coordinate 10,151 downwards.
TGCACAGACACAGCGAGCGGGGATTCATTTTGCTGATAAACGTCGAATTCATCCCCACATCTGGATCTTGATGGTTGATAGAATACATCTGCACTTGGGTAATATCGTTGATAATTGAACCCACTTTGCGAGAGATGGTGGGAAAAAACTCTGAGGGACCGGGATCTATCAAAAAATTGATTGCTTTGCCATTGGCGCGAAACCGGCGCAAAAAAACGTTGATTTGCAACAAGCTATTGGGATCTCTTTGGCTGACCCAAAATATATCAGGAGAAATTTCCACTGCTTTTTCTAAATCCACGTGACTCATGTTCATTGCTTCTGTCTCTGTAATTTGATATTGCCAGTCATTTGATTTCAAAAGCGCAAATACCAAAAATCTGTTTGCATTTGAATTGGTATATTGGCTTATTATCATTCTCGCATTGAGAAGCGGTCATTCCCTTGATATAAGTGAAAGCAAAACTTGATTTATATCAATTTTGTTTTGAGCCCACAAATGAAAGCAAACGGGCAAATTGTTACATAGATCACACCCCTGTTCCCCCCAAAAAAGCCACAATAATAACATGATGCAAAATTATCATGCCCTCATTTTGGTTTGTTTTATTCTCACTGGCTGTAAAACCACTTTACAACCAGCTTCACAGGCCTGGGATGAACCCAAACCCCAACTCTTTTACCAGGCCAAAGGGCCCACAAAATCCGTGCCGATCAAACAAACCCAAATTGCTCAAGCCCCCAAAACAGCCAAATCATCCTCTAACAAACAATGGCTGGTAGAACCACCGTCCCTCAATGCAGGGGCACAGATTTTGGAAGTGCCTGTCAGAGCAGAAGATCAGATGCCCCGCGGGCTGTTTGAATGGCCAACAGGCCTAAGTGCAGATGCCCAGGTGGTGGATCTGGCCCGGCAGTATTTGGGTGTGCCGTATAAGTTTGGGGGGGAGACCCCCCAAGAGGGATTTGATTGCTCTGGTTTGGTGCAATATGTCTTTTCCCTGCGCGGAGTGGCCCTCACCCGCCTGGCCAATGAGCAGTACCTGCAGGGCCAGCCGGTGAACAAATCCGAATTGCAACCGGGAGATTTGGTCTTTTTTAATATTTCGGGCAAAGGCATTGACCATGTGGGAATCTATGCCGGTGAAGCCCAGTTTATTCATGCGCCCCGCACAGGCCGGGTGGTCTCCTACGACCGCTTGGATTCAGCTTATTTCACGCGCTTTTATCAAGGGGCTCGCCGCGTTAGCACCTAAAATCAGCCATCAAAAAGCGCCTTTGGGCATGAACACATCCATGCTCAAAGGCGCTGGTTCAAACAGGCTTAGTCGAGTTTAAAGTTAAAATCTTTAAAGGAAGACAGCGGGTCAATCACAACTTTATTGCCATCGGCGTCTTCTGCCCCCGTATAACCAATACCCACAGCAAAGGTCATGGTGGCTTCTTTGGATTTGACTTCCGAATCATCATAGACACTGTTGCCGTTGGTATCGTTAAAGGCAAAGATTTTTAAAATGGCACCCTGGGCTTTTTGAGGGGCCTTGGGCAAAGCAAAGTTATACGTGCCATCTTTCACTGGTGCGACAACCAAGGTAATATCTTTTTCGATGGTCTGGTTCTCTGCATCTATTTTATTGCCAGAAATATTGCTAAATGCGCCAAAGACAGCAATCTTGGTACTAGAGCCGACCTTGGTTCCGGTGACTTTTCCAGAAATAGCTTTGTCGCCTTCAACGGTTTTGCCTGTCGATGTTTGTGTCAGGGGGGCACTCGGGCCGCAAGCCACAAGGGCAGTGGTCATTAAAGCCAGGAGGGCCAGGGATTTTTTGAATATCATAGGGAAAAACTTACCTCGTATTTTTTACAATTGTATCGTTGCTGAGAGCGGATGCCCAGACAGAAGACGCAATTTGATTCAAAAAGGTTTCAGTTTGACTGGCGCGGAGAGACTTTGCGCCCAAATTCACCCAACCTAATACCCGATTTACGCCAACGCTGTGGTGGAATCACAGGCAGTTCTTGAAATTGTCCCTGTTGATTGGCCTGCCAAAGGTGCAGGTAATCTTGGGGCAATTGGGCCTGGGGGGAATGTAAATAAGCGACAGAGTTGGACTGACTTAAGCGATTGAGGATCTTGGGCAGAGAGCGTGTCTCTTCAGCTTGATAGGCTTGTAAAAGAACTTTGGCACTCAAATAAGCCAAAATGGCTCGGGTCGATGGATCGCCAAATTTGCGCTTGTAGCGCTCCCAAAATTCCGCAGGATAATCCACACGGGGGTAGAGGGCAACCACGTTACTGACATTGCCTTTTCCCGCCTGTCTGACAAATTCACGGTTGAATAGATCTTGGGGTCCGGCCATGCGCAATTTGAGTTTTTGATTGGAAAGCACCTCAGCCCATTGAGCGGCCAGGGGATAATTTCCACAATAGATGATGCCTTCGCTACCCGCAGCCAACAAGGCCTCCAGATTTTCAGTCACGGGTTCAGAGTTGGTGCGATTTTCCCAGACCGGTTCGAGTCCATGAAAGCGCAAGTGACGCCGCACTTCTTTGCGCAGGGTCTGACCATAGAGCCCCGGTTCGTGAACCAAGGCCAAACGGCGATAGCCCGAGGCAATCATAAACTGTACCAAGTCTTGGGCCTCTTGCGCCGGATTGGCCAAGTACTGGCGTGTCAGGTTGGCTGAAACAGGATCACTCAACAAAGGACTGCTGGGGCTGAGGACCACTATTTTTTCTGAAGTATAAAGGGGCACCACCACCCGGCTGATTTCTGGTTCTAAAGAAACAAAAACGGCAGCAGGTCTCTCTTGGAGCAATTCTCCGGCAATTTTTTTGGCCTGCTCCAATTGCCCTTGATCGTCGCGAATACTCATCGAAACAGCTCTGCCAGCAATTCCGCCCGCTTGGTTGAATTCCTCCACAGCCAGCATCACACCATTGACAATGCTCTGCCCATGTTGAGCACGGGCCCCGGTGAGAGGCACTGCCACCGCCACTTTGAGACCATCTCCTGTGTCGGGACATCCCGCAAGGGGAAACAGCGCCACAACCAGCAGCAGCGAAAAAATACGGGAGAGAGAATTCAATGATTTAGACTGCACTTTTGCGTTTGTTGAGGGGTTTGGAAAAGAGCAAGATTGTCTTTTTATTGGCAGGCTCGGGCTCACTTTGAACAGGCGGGACTGAAAGTGATGGGCGGGGGCGACTGCGTCTGCGTTCGCCACTGAGCTGGCTTTTGAGAAATTGCAGATCCTGCAAGACCTGTTGTTCCAGCCCTGCGGTCAGGGTGGCAGTACAGGTCAGACATTGTTCCAAGGCTTGCAGCGCCTCACCCTCTTTGCCCTGTTCGTAATATCCTCGGGCCATTAAAAAATAGACCACAGCCTCTCCTGCGCCCACAGGCAGTTGTGAAATATACATCAGGGTTTTGATGGCTTCGTCCAAGCGCAAAGACGCGCGATAGGCAAATGCCAGATAGAGATAGGCATCCATTTGCTCGGGTTTGCACAAAATCGCATGTTTATAGGCTTCAATCGACTGGTTTTGCAGATTCAAGCGCCCATAGACAAAACCCAAAAGCCGGTAACTGATCTCCCATTCTGGGGCATGTATCCAGCTGATTTCATTGAGCAACTCTTCAAGCAAATAACGGGCCTGGGCCAATTCTCCCAAATGGTAATAGAGGTTGGCCAGATTGTGGCGGGTTTCAAAAGAAGCAGGAAAATCCACGTTCAGTTGCTGGTAGAGGCGCAAAGCCTCTTGATAATACCCCAACTCGTGGTAAAGCGATGCCAAGTGGTAAACCGTCTCAAAGGCCTGGGGTTGAAGCTCATAGGCTTTGCGGTAATGGTCCAAAGCCGCTTCTTTTTGCCCCTCAAGATAATAGAGGTTGCCCGCTTCGGTAAATGGCGGCTCCCAGGTTTGGTCCAGTTGAATCAGGTGTTGAAACTGAGCCAAGGCCTCGTAACGGCGATTGAGCAATTGCAAGAGACAGCCCATTTCAAAGGGGTACAACAAATTATTGGGATCGCGTTGATGGGCTTGCTCGACCAAAGAAAATGCCGCTTCAATAAACCCCTCCGCCTTTTCGATTTGACAAAGGGCAAAAAAGACCGCAGGATCCCCATCCTGGATTTCGAGTATGCGTTCATAACAGCGTCTGGCTCGGGCCCATTGGGCCTGTTCTTGGTAAATTTGGCCCAGCATTTTCAGTGATGGCAAATGGTAGCCATTTTTTTGCAGGGCCAGCAGACAATATTCACGTCCGGCATCAGCTTCTTGGTATTTTTCCAAGCGCAAACAGCCCTCTGCATAATAAATATCTGCATTTTCGAGCAGTTTTTCAATTTCTTGGGCCAACTTGCGAGCAGTGGGAATGCGGTAATCTCGGTCTTTTTGCAAACTTTGGTAGACCAGTTCTTCTAAACAGGGGGGCACCCAGGGGTTTGCGCTGCGAATGCGGGGGGGCGACTGGGTCAGTAAATTTTGCACCAAATCATTCAACTCATCTCCCTCAAAGGGCAATTGCCCCGTCAGGAGCCGGTAAAAGACCACCCCGGTCGAAAAAAGGTCCGTGCGATAGTCTAAATCGGCATCTCCCATGATCTGTTCGGGCGACATATAGGCCAAAGAACCTTGCAACATGCGGGTTTGGGTTAAACTGGGGGCAAAGACTTGGCGGGCACAGCCAAAGTCTGTCAAAAAAATCTGTTTTTCTTCGCTAATTAAAATATTTTCAGGTTTGATATCCCTGTGAATCACTCCCTGGTCGTGTAAATAGTGCAGGGCCTGACAGAGCTGTTGAATCAAAATTAACGTTTCGAGCAGGGAGAGAGAGTGCTGGCTTTGCAGCAGCGACTCGAGACTCGGGAACGGTTTGTACTCTGTTACCAGACAAGGATAGCCATCGAGGTCAAAGACGTCCAGGGCGGGGATAATTCTTGGATGACTGAGAAAATGATGGATTTCACATTCGCGGCGAAAGCGCAGCAATTGCTCTTCGAAACTTAAATTGGTGCGAGAATCAGGTTGAAAAAGTTTAAGATGGACCTTTAAGCCATGAGAATCACGGCCCAGGAAAAGGCGACAACCTGATCGGGCAGGCAGTTCTGCCAAAATGGAATAATCGTTGATCATCCATTCTGATTGGGTGCAATTGAGTGGTTCCTGCATTCTGTTTCCGGGTCAAGCTCTATGAAAATGGGTCGTTCCGCTGCGAACCCAGCATAACATAGTTGGAGATCTGCGAATATAGCAAATGACACAATTGAAAAGACTGTCAGTCAATTTGTCAATTTCCCCCAACATCAAGCCTTCAATTGACTCAAGATTCGCTCAGCCTGTTGGTGCAAAAGTGCCAATTCATCCACATCCACACCTTGAGGTTGAAAGCGCAGATGATCACAGTGGTGTAAATAGATTTCCAACTCATCCAGGAGGGCAGACCCCAAACCCTGGGTTTTCAACCAATTGACAATTTCTTGGCTGGTCAACCCGCTGGGCAAATCCGGAAAGCGCAGCCCCAATTCAGCGCGGAAAGCGCTGCGCAAAGATTCGAGCGAATCCGGCCGGGGCAGAATTTCTTCTTTTGGGGCGGGTGTGACGGGTGCCGGGCTATCTTGAACGGTGACTGTAACCCGGTCCATTTGCGGGGGACTGACTTTTCTGCGGCGGTTTCGGCGCAAGAGCCACACCCCGACAGCAATCAGCGGCAAAACCCCAAAGAGCAGCAGCCAAAATAGTTGGCCCCCGCTCTGGCCCGGTGGGACTTGTACATTTAAAGTCAATTCGTCTGAAAGCAGGTGTTTTTCTTGGTCATAGCCCATGCTCAAAGGTGGAATCGGAAAATTGCCCGTTTCAGTTGGCATCAAAACAAAATCGTAGCGCAGCAAGACCCGCACCTGTTGATTGTGGGTTGAAATATTTTGTCCGACCTGGCTCGAAAGCAGGGTCAATCCCGGAATAATGGGGAATTCAGGATTGGGGGTCTGCAGCGTGGGTTGTGCAGCTGTGAGATCTTCAATCCGGTCGATGCGCAAATGCACACGCTCGCCGACTTGGGCCGGATTGGGCGAGAGAGTGGTTTTGATCAGCACTTTGGCGCTGGCGGGTAAAACCGCCAGCAACCATACCAGAATCAGGGCAACAAAGCACCCCTGAATCAGGAGATGCCTTTGCCTGCGACGCGTCGAATCCATTGGCTCATTTGCTCAGGGTTGTCTGACAGGGCCAGGGCATCGGAACCGCTGATGACACAATTGTCGTAGAACTCAAACAGCGACATATTGCCCGATTGCATCCCGTCGTAAGGGCTGGTCTCAATGACTTTGTACAATTCATTGATCTCATTGCGGCGAATATAGTCACGGGAGTTGTCGCCACGCGCATTGGGTGTAATCAACAAAACTTCAATCGAGCAAACACGGCCCGGGCGATCCCAGCGTTTGAGCAGACGTTGTGAAATTGAAGCCCGAATCGTCTCTGAGAGCTGCAATCGCACCTGTTCTTGCTCATGGGGTGGGAAGGTATTGATAATGCGGTTGATGGTCTGGACAGCATCATTGGTGTGCAAGGTGCTCAAAACCAAGTGACCCGTTTCCGCCGCTTTTAGACCCGCGATAATGGTGTCTTGGTCGCGCATTTCCCCGATCAGAATGATATCTGGCTTTTGGCGCAAGCCAGCGCGCATGCCCATCGGGAAACTCAGTGAGTCGATTTCGATCGCACGCTGGGTAAACACGGAGTTTTTGTTGGTGTAAACGTATTCCACCGGGTTTTCCAATGTCAGAACGTGGCTCTGACGATTTTGATTGGCAAACTCGATAATCGAAGCCAAGGTGGTGGTTTTTCCAGAACCGGTTTGACCCGTGACCAAGACCAAGCCCAAACGCTCAAAGACCAATTTCTTCAAAATCTGGGGAATGATCAAGACATGGGTCGGCAAGGGATCGTTGGGAATCAAACGCAAGACCATGCCAACGGTGCCCTGGGCCCAGTAAACGTTACAGCGAAAACGGGCCACACCCGGCACCGAAAATGAGGTGTCCATTTCACGGGTTTCTTCAAATTGCATAATCTGCTCTTCGCTCAAGGCGCGAAAAGCATAGTGTTGGGTGTCTTCGGGCTCCAGAAAAACGGTAAATTCGGGATGGGGCACAACATCCCCACGCAAAACGCCCAAGGGACGGCAATAGGCTTTGATATGGATATCGTCTGCGCCCCATTGCACCATGGCTTTGAGAATGTCAAAAAGTGAGGGAATCCCCCGTTCACGCTCGTACTCATCATTCTGAAAGCCACTTAAATCGAGTTCACGGGCTTCAGCTGTCATGGAGCGGAAACGGCTGTCGACAATTTCTTCAATATCTGGACGCAGGGCTTCGAGTTCATTGCCCACTTGGTCGGGCATGCCCAAAGGTTCCACCACCTTCATAAAGTTTTTGATCTCCAAAAACTGATCGGTGTGGCCCAGGGGGCTGTCGCCCAGATTGCGCATGATCTCGCGGAAACCGGGCATTTTGTGATTGATGATGCCATGCACAATTTCCATGGGAATGACTATATTTTTATTGGTGATGGGATTGGCCACTTCGAGGTAAACGCCCTCGATAATCGCATCATCTCCTGGCACGCTTGATTTGGTGCGCTGATTGCGAAAGTGTTTAATACAATAGGGTTTTTTCTTGTCTTTGCACTCTTGTACGACTTCTTGCACCATTTGATCATGAATCTGGCGCAATTCGAGGTTGTCAAAGACACTGCGAACGGCAGGCAGGTATTTTTCCATCACCATGTCTCTCAACATGTTTTCACTCATCAACTGACGAAAATAGGCTGCTGTCGCGTCTAATTTCTGAGGAGCGAGCATATCCGGTAGATCTTGCGACATGGAAACGGTACCCTCTTTTTCTTGTATCTTTGCATTCTGTGCGTTCAGTATACCACCCAGTACTCTGGACCACGAGTAGGGTTTGGTTTATTAATCCACGTGCTTAAGCTAAAATAGGCTAGTCTGACTATGTTGCCCAGGAGTTTAAGATGTCGCAATTGCTTGCCACCTGTTTAGACCCCGCCAAAAATGGCGAAGAGATTGTCTATGCCCAGTGGCACGAAAATCCTGAAAAACGGATCACACTCAGCGGCCATGAAGTATTGCAACAGGTAGAAGCTGTGGCCGCAGGACTGGCCAAACGCTTTCCCCCACAAAGCCGCATCTTACTCTTGTTTGAACCAGGTCTGGAATTTCCTTTGGCCTTTTGGGCATGCCTGCGCGCGGGCATGGTGGCCATTCCCACTTATCCCCCCGCAGACCCGCGCACCCGCACGCGCTTCTTGGGCATCGCCGAAGACGCCCAGGCGGTGGCCGTTTTGACGTCTTCGCCCCTGCTTAAGCTCTCAAAATGGGTCAAATGGCTGGTGGGCAGTTTGCGGCGCATGAAGTGGTTTGCCTTGGAAGATTTGGTGACAGAAGCCAGCTCTAGTCAGGGGTTGGCACTGCCGGATGAACATGACCTGGCCCTATTGCAATACACTTCAGGTTCGACCGGCACACCGCGCGGAGTGATGTTGAGCCATGGCAATGTCTACGCCAATTTACTCTCACTGGTGGCACCTTGGCAAACCATGCCCGCTGTGCAAGAACATATTGTCTCCTGGCTCCCGCTTTACCACGATATGGGTCTGATGGCGGGCATTGTGTTTCCGCGTTTTATCAATGCCCGTTCAACCACCTTTTCACCGTTGTATTTTTTGCAAAAGCCCCGACGCTGGCTCATGGCCTTGAGCGAAACCCAAGGCACGATCAGCTGTGCCCCCAATTTTGCCTTTGGGATGTGTCTGAAAAAAATCAGCCCAGAACAATTGGGAGATCTGAATCTCAGCCATTGGCGGATCTCACTCAATGGCGCTGAAGCCATCAATCCTGAGACCCTTGAACGCTTTGCCGAACGCTTTGCCCCCTGCGGATTTCAAAAAAGTGCCTATTATAATGCGTATGGCATGGCTGAGACGGCTGTTTTTGTCACAGGCGGTAAGCCGCTCGAACCGCCCGTTGTGCGCAGTTTTCAACGCGAAGCCTTGGGCCAACATCGCGTCATTCCCAGCGCAGAAGGCCGAGTGATGGTTGGGCTGGGCCAAACCTGGGGTGATACCCAGATCTGCATTGTCGATCCCGAAAGCTGCCAGCGATTGGAGCCTCACCAAGTCGGTGAAATCTGGATTCAGGGGGGCAGTGTCGGCCAGGGCTATTGGCGGCAACCAGAGGTGACGGCGTCCACATTTTCAGCCGAAATTGCCGGTGAACCCGCTGCCGGAAAATGGCTGCGCAGCGGCGATCTGGGCTTTCTCTTTGAGGGCTCTCTGTTTATTACCGGTCGCCGCAAAGAATTGATCATCTTGCAGGGTCAAAACCACTCTCCGCCCGTGATTGAACAGGCAGTACAACAGGGCAACGCACACTTTCGCACGGGCTGTGGGGCCGCTTTTTCGGTGGGGGAATCCCCTGAAAAACTGATTCTGGTTCAAGAAGTGCGCAACGAATGCCCGTTATCTCCACAAGAACTCGAAAAAATAGCCCGCAAGGCCCTGGCTGAATCTGAGGGGCTGCACTTAGACGAATTGGTTTTGGTGGAATCAGGGGCCCTGCCCAAGACTTCCAGCGGCAAAATTCAACGCAAGTTTTGCCAAGATTTGTATCTCAAAGGAAAACTGAAAAAATGGAAAAAAAACTAAAACCCCGCCGCTCAGAACTTGAAACTTGGTTCTTGAGCGAAATCGCGGCACACAGCGAGCGTCCCATCTCTGAACTCGATCCCGAACAACCCTTTGCCGCCCTGGGACTGGATTCCACAGTGATCATTTCGCTGACGGGAGAGATGGAAGACAAATGGGGGTTGGAACTCGATCCCACCTTGGTCTTTGAATATCCGAGTGTTTCCCGCCTATTGACCTATTTGGAGGCCGAAGGTGTGGTCGCTGCCTGAACTCTTAAAGGCCCTGCACGCAGCCCAAATCACGCTGAGCATACAAGGCGGAGAATTACATGTGCGCGCCCCAAAGAGAGCGCTGTCCCCCGAATTGCAAACTGGCATCCGTGATCTGCGTGAGGCCCTGCTGACCCATTTGATTCAGACCGAAAAAAAGCTAAAAT
>JBFWRL010000135.1:0-15616 GCA_050248915.1 Candidatus Sericytochromatia bacterium | reverse complement strand
CAACACCCAGTTCAACACCCACTGCAGCCGCGCCCGAAATAACAGTGCCCCCAACAGAAAGCGAAAGCACAGCCAGCGAAAGCCTCGCTGAAGCTCTTCTTGAACCCACCCAAACGGAGACCTTGTCAGCGCAGCCTGCCACAACCCCAGAAACAGAGCCAGAAACACAGGCACAAATAGCGACAGAAGCCCCAGCCCTTAAACAGCGTCCCAAAGTCAAAGCCGAACGCCTCTCTCCCGGCCTCAACTGGCGCAATACCTGGGTCTACCGCGAAACCAGAGGCCAAATGCGGGTCACACAGCGCGGCGGGGCCTGGGCCCGCCTGACCCTGCTCTTGCTCTCGGTCTTTTTCTTGCTGATCGGAATTGTGGCTTACGATCAGACCCAGGTGCTGAAACTCAGCTTCTATTGCGCCAAAACCCCCGAACCGGCCTGTGTCTTTCAGGAACAGGCCCTGCTGCGCCAGACCCGCAACGCCATCCCTGTGGGGGCGATCCGCGACATCCTGGTGATCCCCAAAACCATCCAGCAGCCCGAGCAAAAGGAGCCCATCCCCGTCTTTGATATCGTGCTGCAAACGACCCAGAACCAAATCTGGATCACCACACTTTCAGAAGAGCCCGCGGCACATATTTTGGCGGGCAATATCCGGCTCTTTGCCCAAGGTTTCGCGGAACAGGCGGCCCCGATTGAACAGGTCCATTATGTGCCCCTGGCGGCCTTTGGCGGTGGGCTGGCAGTCTTGTTGCTCTTGCTCTGGCTGGTCTGGCCCCTGCGCTGGCGCAAAGAATTTGCCCTCAGTGGCCAAAGCCTCTCACTGCGGCGGCGGGGAAGCTGGCAGAGTTACCCGCTCTCTGAGCTGGGCAAATTGGTCTTGGAGCCTGGGGCCTTTGATCGGCAGAGTCTGCTCCTCAGCTGGCGGCCCCCCAACGCCGAAGTGCAAGAAGAACAAACGCTGTTGCTAGCGCAAGCCTTAAATGCCACCCAGGCCGAAGCCCTGCTGGAATTGCTCAAGCCTTGGCTGCAAAGCGCAGCAGAGGAAAGCAGCGCTCCCTGGCAGGTCGAAGCTCAAGAGGGGCCAGAAGACGAGTCTGAAGATGATGGCGATTCAACTCAGCCTTAAAGCATGAGCCTTAAAGCCCGAGCGAAAATGCACGGGCCAATATGCCCAGCAAAAAAGCGACCAGGAGACACCTGATCGCTTCTCAACCACTCCCCGTCTGGAGAGTGGTTTTAAAAACTAGCGTTGGGCGGCAGCAAAGCGCTCAGCCACTTTATTCCAATTGACCACGTTCCAGAAGGCCTTGACCCACTCGGGACGGACATTGCGGTATTTGAGGTAATAGGCGTGCTCCCAGACATCCACAGTCAGCAGGGGCACCTGACCGAGAGAGACCGGGCAGACCTGATCGTGGGTATCTGTGATTGCCAATTTGCCTTCAGCGGTTTGCACCAGCCAAGCCCAACCGGAGCCAAAATGGGCAATCGCTTTGTTGCTAAAGGCCTCTTTAAAAGCCTCAACAGAGCCAAATTCAGCCTCCAGCGCGGCGAGCAGATCGCCACTGGGCTGCCCACCGTCAGGGCTCATCGACTCCCAAAAGAAGGTGTGGTTGTAATAGCCGCCGCCGTGGTTGATCACGGGGTTGCGTTTGTCAGCGGGAATGCTGTCGAGACTGGTCAAAATTTCGAGTACAGACTTGCCTTCAATCCCAGCTGCTTGTACAGCTTCGTTGAATTTGGTGGTGTAGGTCTGGTGGTGTTTGCCGTGGTGAATTTCCAGGGTTTCACGATCATAATAGGGCTCCAACGCGTCGTAGGCGTAGGGCAGAGCGGGTAATTCAAAAGCCATAGGGGATCTCCTTGGGTATAAATGTAAAACTGCGGCAGATGGCCGTTTAAAGCCATTTACCGCAGTCAGAAAGGGGGATTAATTGCCGCCGAAAAAGGTTTTCAGACCGTCTTGGGTTGCTTTCATCGCTTTTTCGCCTTGGTTCCAGTTGGCAGGGCATACTTCGCCGTGTTTTTCGGTGTACTGCAGAGCATCCACCATGCGAACAGCTTCGTCAATATTGCGGCCCAGGGGCAGGTTATTGACGACAGAGTGTTGCACCACGCCGTTTTGGTCGATCAAGAAGAGACCGCGCAGAGCGATACCAGCATCTTCGATCAGCACATCATAATCGCGGGCAATGGTCTTGTTGAAGTCGGCCACCAGGGGATATTCCACGCCCTGAATGCCACCCACTGCTTTGGGGGTGTTGAGCCAAGCCAAGTGAGAGAAGTGAGAGTCGGTCGAAACGCCGACCACTTCGGTATTGCGCTCAGCAAAGGCACTCAGCTTCTCTTGGAAAGCGTGAATTTCGGTGGGGCAAACAAAGGTGAAGTCGAGGGGATAGAAAAACAGAACGACATATTTGCCCTGCAGATTGGACAATTTAAATTCGTTTACAATTTCGCCTTTCACAACGGCTTTGGCTGTGAAATCAGGGGCTTTTTTACCAACTAAAGACATGGGGGAACCTCCAACTAATTCCGATAAATTAATTCCGATAATCATGTGCCGAATCCGATACTTTTACACGCTCTTTGACTCTCAGAGCGTGAATAAGCTTAATTCCGACATCGTACTCCGAATTATAACACAGGCCCCGAAGGGTGGCCATGCGCGCTAAGCAGAGAAAAGGCCCGGCTTAATACAAAGTTTCAATCACAGTCATTGGTAAAACAAATCACGAAAAACCGGGGCGCTTTTTGTTTTGCTTGAACTCTTCCTGGTTGTGGGAGGAGATCGTCTCACCACTGCTGACACGGGCATTGGGATCGAAGCGGTTGCGCTTGAGAATATCTTCGACCAATTGGTTATAATCCCCATCATTGGTCGGGTCTGGTGCTTTGGTAGACGGTGCTGCGGCAGCACCAGGCCCCTGACTGCGCGTCAGAATATGGTCCATGATATCGTCATAATTTTCGGCTTTGTGAGGCTGGGGCGTTAACTCCAACCAGGGTTCACGCTTGGGTTTGCTTTTGCTCTGCTGAACAGGGGGCTCCGGCTCGGCTTCAATCGCGCCCCGCGAACGATAAAAAGGCATTTCTCCTGTTCCGGCACCAGGGGGTGGGGGCACAGGCGGAGAAGGGCTGGGTGAAAGGGTTGCCGGTGGCACATTCACGGTCTGCCCACTCATGACTTTGTAAAAATCATCTTCATCCGGCATCATGATCTGGCCGGCACCCGGCATGGCCCGGCGGGTTGGGGCCGAATAAATTTCGACCTTGCCACTGGCAGGCGCAGGGGGAATCAAACGGCGGCCAGAACCAGGCGAAGCCCCGCCCGGCATTCCTGTCGCAGGTGCAGCGGCCCCTCTGCGTGGCAGAGGAGACCCATAGTCATCGTCATCGTCGTCGGCAGGGGCCGCTTCCGGCTCTGCTGCATGGGGGGCGTTTTCTTGCCAAGGCACCAAAGCCTGGGAACGCTTGGGTGAGCGACCAGCAGGCAACGCAGATTGTGCGGCAGGGGCCTCCAGATGCAAAAGCCCAAAGTCGGAGGCATCGTCATCGCTGTCGTGTAAAGTCAGGGTCAGAGGTGGACTGCCGTATTCATCCAGGGCTTCGGCATAGCTATAATCAAACAGAATCAGGGGATTTGCCAGTTGATTGTATTGGCCTGGCCCGGCAAAGAGACAATAATGGGTCAGACATTCCCAAGCCTGATCCAAGGTATTGCAAAAATGGTCTTCAAACGAAGCCTGAGAATTGCGCAAGCGGGAATCGAGCATGAAGAAAAAGTGGGAAAGATTAAACAGGGTCTCCCAATCGTAAATCAACTGGTGGTATTTGATCTCGACCAGCAGTTTAATATGTTCACTCTGTGCCAGATAGGCCAGAATATAACCCGTGCGTTCAAAGACAGAAAGCCCTGAGCGGGTGGGATCTTCGGGCAAACCCAGCCCTTTGAGGTAAATTTCGAATTGATGCAGTAAAAAATCGGTGGTTTCGTCGGAATGGGCGGAAGCCACCTGCCACAACTCAGCCAAGGCCTCTTGAAAAAGCACAAAACAGCGCTCTTTGCTGAGCTCTTCGCCAAAGAGTTGGCGCAAATTGAGTTTAACGGTGCCTTTGGACTGATGCAGGCCATTGAGAATATTGCGGCTCTTTTCAAAGGCCCGCAAACAGATCAATTTTTCATAGTCATTTTCAGCGCTAAAATTGCTCAGGGCTGATTCCTGTTCACTCAGCAAAAGCGCCTCGGGAATTTTATGGTATTTGACCACTACGGGTTTGTGCTCCCGTTTGGCCCGAGGAATAAAACGCAAACAGCTCTCCAATTTTTTCAGATAGAAACCTTTGCGTTTACTGGCAAACTCGGGGCTTTTGAGTTTTTCCAGGGTCTCTTGACGCTTGTGAAAGCTTTGGGTGATCTCCCCCATGTGTTTGGTATACAAATTATTCAGAAACTGAAAATGGGCTTGCGTTTGCTCTAAATCGGCAAAGCCGTCCAAAGCCGAGAGGGCTTTGCCTGTCTGTTTGGCCTGGGCATGTAAAAATTGTTGGGTCTGGGCGCTGCGGGTTTGTGCCCCTTGCAACTCATCGTAAAGCGGCCGGTGAATATTGGCTTCCAGTTGGTAAAGTACCCGCACGCGCACGGTCACCCCTTCTTCGAGGGCCATAATAAACGACTCTCTTTGAAAAACAGCCTCGGTCGTATAACCACAAAGCGTCTGAACAAAGGTCAATAATTGGGTCAATAATTGCCGCTGCTCAGGCTCAAACAGACTGGCTTTTTCGTGGAAGAGATCCATACTCAACAAAGACACGGCCAGGATTTGATCCATTTCAGGGCTGGCCGTGCTGGCTTTTTCTCTTAAAAACTGCCGGTATTCCTGATTGCGCAGATTTTCGGGGCGGCCCTGCAACCAATTGAGAAAGAACTCAGATTGCAGCAGATCGCGAATAAAATCCTCTAAAAAAGGCAAGGGGAAATCAGGGTCGGGGTGGCCCTGCAAAAGCAAGAGCACAGATTTTTTGTGCTCATTAAAAATTTCGGGCAATTTGATCCGGAAGAAGTTAAACAGATGAAAGCCCTCTTCTTCACTCAAATGCTCCGAATTGGATTTGAGCAGGCGTTTAATATCTTCAAATTTATTGTTGAGCATGCCATCAAAGAGCAAACGCTGCTCTTGATTCGCCAGCGTTCTCAGAAAAAGGCGATCTGCTTTCTTTTGGGGCAACATCGACTGCATCGCCAGGGTGTGGCGAACGACAAAACTCCGGTCGACCATTTTGCGCACCAAGTCCAGGTGTTGCATAAAGGTCCAGAGCACAAATTCGGTTTCGAGGTCCTGATGCAATTGCTGAAAGGCCATTAGCGTTTTTGCAACCAAAAGACGGGCATAGCGCTCAATGTAAAAATGGCGACGGGGCACAATCATGGCGTGCCCATCAAGGCTGATCAGGCTGCGGAGATAATCCGCCACCACACTTTTAATCCGCGACTCATTGACCGGGGGGGTCTCTGGCGCGTCTTTATTTTTTTTTTGCCTCTGAAGGCCAGAGAATTTCGTCGAGTTGTTGGTTATAAACGGTTTGGGTCAAGCCATCTCCCAGAGATGCTTTGCCCTTGCGGGGAGGGGTTTTGGCTTCAGGGGGCGGCACAGGGTCGTCTTTTAAAACGGCATCCAAGGCCGAAGAAAAGGTTTGGCTGATCGAGGATATGGACTGTTTTTTTGGTGGGGCCACAGGGGGTTTGGCTGTGCGGTTGATCAGGGTCTTTTCGAGAATATTCTGGTAATTCGGAGAGGGGGGCGCAGGCTCGGCATTCTCTGCCACTGTGCTGCGCAAGTCTGGCCAAGCCGGCTCGGGAGGGGGAGCCTCTTCTTCCTCGCCCCAGAGAATCGAATCCAAAATTTCGCCATAAGTCCCACTGATCGAAGTGGGCCGATTCTCGGAGATCGTGAGCGCAGCATCGCCATGCACCGAAGGGGGCAAAGGCGTATTTTCAATTTCAGAAACGGGGGGCTGTTCGGGTTGAACAATGCGCTGTTCGCGCTTTTTTAAAATATTGTCGAAGATCAGATTGGCGGCTTCTTCTTTGTTCATGCGCTTGGGAGCCTGTGGCAAAGGGGCGTGATCCACTTCGCGCTGAAAATTGCGTCCGGTGCGCTGCAAAAGGGTGTCGCGCAAAACTTTATCGTAACCGGATTGAGAATCTTCGGAATCTGTCATGTCTCGGGTGACTCCTGAATCTTTGAAACAATCTGATGGGGACAGAGCTTATCTTTCTAGCTATCTTAACACAGGCTGAAGCAAAACAGCATCACCCGCAGGGGGTCAAATAAGTGAATCATTTGAGCGGACGAAGTTAAAGCGCAATAATGCCTTCGATGCCACTGACCAGCTCATAAACATAGACAACTTCATCACTGGAGGACATTTTCATGCGCGCACTGACACTGGCATAGCGGTTATTGCGTGAGAGTTTCACCACAATCCGAGCCGTGGTATTGAGCAGCCCCTGAAGGGCATCTACCTGGGCCACAGGCACAATAAACTTAAAGTGGAAATCTGTCGGCCACACATACTCTTCTTCAAGCAAAGCCTTAAATTTCCAATGGGGAACAGGGTTCTCGGCGGGAAGGACAGGCTCAGGATTAGACATGGGAGGGGTCTGTCTCCGAGCGGGGCATTAAAAACTGCGCCTGCATCTGCAAGACCTCCTGGGAAGTTGGGCCATCGCCTGTTTGAGCGCCACTGAAAAACTGCTGCATAAAGGCCTGAAAGCGTTCACTGCGATTCAAGCTGTCGGGCATTTTTAAGCTGCCACTGGCCTGAATAGCGGCCTGCAAGTCTTGACGATCTGAAGCCAAATCCAAGGGAGCCTCTTTGAGCTTGAGTTTGGCCTGAAAAGCTTGAGAGGAGAGCTGTTGAGAAGGAGAACTGGCAGGCAGGGGTGAAATGGCAGAAATATCTGCACTCTGTTTGGTGACTTCTGCCTGGTGTAAAGCCTGAGACGCAATGCCTGTTCTTTCGATGGGGGGCATCAAGCAGCTCCTTTTTCAATTGAATTCAATACAGCTATTATAGGCGAAGTATAGACAAAATTCCAGGCTTTTGATCGAACTGGCGCAAACAGACAACAGACGATCGCGATTCTTACCTGAAAATTAACATAAATAAAATCATGGGTTAACTTTTGCATAGCAGTATTCACGGGCTTTTGACCTACAATAAAACCATCACAGAGACGCGTAGGGAACACTCACATGCAAAAACAAATTGGCCTTTCACTGCTCAGCCTGCTGCTTTTTACCGGCTGTAACTCAGCTCCCATCGTACAATCTGTGACCGCACCTGTGCTGCAAAGTGCCCCCAGCTCTCTGACTGCCCCCACCCCGATCCGCGCATCTCAAACCACCCAACTGAACCGAGCCAACACCCCTGCGTCCACTCTCAACCCAACCACTTCCCTGAACCGCGCTCCCCAAAAAGCTGCCCTTCGACAGGACTCAGGTGCCACGACAGCCGCCCCTTCGACTGCCGCCCCTTCGACTGCCGCTCAGGTGGCGGGGAAGACAGCTCCTCTGCAACAGAACGCAGCCCCCGTAACAGCCCCACAGGTCAATATCGCCAGCAATTACAGCACCCAGACCCTGGTGGTGGGCCTGCGCTCCGATGCCGACTTGCCCCAGGCCAAAGCCCTGGCTGCTGAATTAAAATTGGACGTCGAGCGTTATATCAAAGGGATTCACTCCCTGGTTTTAAAAACCCGTGGCCAAGAAGTCAAAGGCCTGGTTGAAGTGCTTTCAAAAGAATCACTCTTTGCCTTTGTCGAAACCGACCATGTTGCCAGCCAAAAACCCGAAGACGAAAAAGAAATCAACGAGGGCTTTAAACTCTTTTCCACCGCCCTCGTCAACGACAAATATTTTAAAGATCAATACGCCCTTGAAGAAATGCAAGTGCCCGAAGCCTGGGCCCATTCCAAGGGCAAAGACATGGTGATTGCCGTGATCGACACGGGTGTTTCGCTCAGCCATGCAGATTTAAAAAACCGCGTTGTGCCCGGCTACGATGCCCTCTCACTGAGAGAAGGCGGCACTACCGGTGACGTGAGCAGCCTGAACTACGTCTTCTCCACTTACAAACACGGGTCCCATGTGGCAGGCATTATCGCCGCCGAAGCCAATAACGGCCAGGGCATCGCCGGTGTGGCCCCCGAAGCCAAAATCATGCCGATCAAAATTTATCCCGATGTGGCAGATATTATCAGCTCAATTCTCGCTCCCGATCCCGATGCCAACCAGACCATTATCTCTGTGCTGGCGGACGGAGTTGTTTGGGCCGCCGACCACGGTGCCCACGTGATCAATATGAGCCTCTCCGTGAGTGAGCAGAGTGCCACCCTGGAGCGCGCGGTCAAATACGCCCTCGACAAAAATGTGAGTGTGGTTGTGGCCGCTGGCAACGATCGCCAAAATGGCAATGCCCGCAACCATCTGGCTGCGATTCCCGGTGTGATTGGCGTGGGCGCGACAGATTTAAACAACAATGTGGCTCTCTTCTCCAATTCCGGCGACTATGTCTCGATTGCCGCCCCTGGCCAAGACATTATCTCCACCGTGCCCTCGTTCCTCAAGTTTCGCCCCTATGTACAAATGAGTGGCACTTCGATGGCCGCTCCCCAGGTGGCAGGTCTGGCCGCCCTGCTGCGCAGCAAGTTTGGCACCACCGCCACCCCCGCCTGGATCAAACAGCGCCTCGAAAGCACCGCCACCGACCGGGGTGCCGCCGGTCGCGATGACCTCTATGGCCACGGTCTGGTCAATGCTCTGAAAGCGCTGACGGCTCCGCTTTAAGTTTGAATAGCATGGCCGCATTTCTTTTCCATGCTTGGACAAAGGGATACAGCTCATTACATCTTGCTCTGCTAAAATACAGCCATGACACATGCCAAAAGCGAACATATTCCCTGGGACGACGCCTTTAAGCAATTAATGCGAGAAACCCTGAGTACGCTTGGCTTGGAAGTGATGGAAGACCCTAAATTGGGCAAGCTCCCCCTCAAAGCAGATCTGGTGATTATCTCTCCGCAAAACCAGCAGGGAGAATGGCAAACTCACCCCCTCTGGAAATTTTTAACCGATCAGAATCTGCTCGAATTCAAGTCCATCGCTGATCCACTGAAACCTGGAGATTTTGAAGTCCTTCTGGCCTATACCCTGCTCTATCGGGTCAAATTTAAAATTGGCTATGGGGCTCACCTCAGCTCTTGGTTGGTGGTACCAAGTTTAACCCCCACGCTTGAACAGGCTTTGGCACATTACCAGATTGAAATTCAAGAAATTCTGCCGGGATTTTGGCAGGCAAAAACACTTTTCCCTCTCTATCTGGTGGCCTATAACCATTTGCCCTCAGAATTGCCCTACAGTCAGCTCAAGCTCTTTATTAAATCTGGAGAACCCTTACAGCAAATCTTTCAGGCCGTGTTAGAATCAGAGCAGAGACAAAGCTGGCTAGAAGCCATGCTCACCGTTATGGAACTGATTCACCCATTAGATTCTCAGGAGGTACTTAAAAAGATGGGATTGGCTGCAGAACGTCAGGAACTGAGAAAAACCATGCTGGAGTTGGTCAAACCCGATCTTGAGCAGGAACTGGCTGAACGGGAACAGCAAGGGCAACTACAAGGCAAACGAGAAACCGCCCGCCAGATGAAAGCGGATGGCATGCCTGTGGCCAGTATCTGCAAGTACACGGGTTTAAGCGAAGCTGAAGTCGCAGAACTTTAGCTATTCAGTAAAAAGAAGTCCCTTCGCTGTGACTGGCTTGTAAGACCTCACAGTAGGTTTAGGGTTTGGGCAAAAGGGGATACGAGCGCTCTCCATCCCAGCGCAACACAAAGCTCAACCCCCGTACACCCGTGGCTTTGACCCGGTCGACAAAGGTCTGGGTCACGATTGAACTTGTATCTATTTCTCTATATCAGCCAAGAAAATGACAGGTTCAAATTCAATAACTATAGGGGCCGCTTGGCGATACGATCTGTCCCAGTTAGCAGCCCAATTCGTCAAAGCCGACACTCTCTGTCCAGTTTGTTTAAAGCCGCATTGGCTTCTTTTACGATATGTAGACTTGTGTCATTTAGCGCTTTATTCAGAATTCCTCTGGTTTTGCGTAACTTTAATCGTTTTAAACTTTTGACCGCTTGCTTGCGAAGTGCTTCATCAGGCTCACTGAGTAGCAACTCCAAATGGTCGATGACTGAGTCAATACCAATGTACCCAAGCACATAGGTTGCTTCTAAACGACCAGGATGTCTCAAATCTTTGATAATACAGATTAAAGCTTCAACGATGTTGGGTGCACACCAAAAACGTAAGGCTTGAGCTGCTTTAAACCGAATCAAGCGCCTGGGATCAGCAAGCATTTCTAAGACTGTCGGCCAAACTAAAATGTAGGGTGTTGAAGATAATACTTCCAGATAAGCAACTTGTTGATCTCTTTCTGCTTTTTTAAAATTCTCAGGCAGAACAGATAGACTCTGTTGATTCAATTGGAGTAAGGCCACTTGTGCTTGATGACGTACCGTTAAGGCTGGATCATGCACGAGTTCTCTCATTCGATGAATAGCATCCTCATCTTTGAAGGTTCTCAAGCCATCTAGGCATTTTGAGCGAATTTTGCTACTTTCATCTTTTGATAAATCCAAAAGAGCTGCCAAGCAGACCTGTGACTTGAACGCTCTTAAGGATTCAATGGCGTGATATCTGACTTTTAAACAATCGTCTTTCAAGCACATCTTAAGCAAAGGCAAGACCTGATCTTCAGGAAAAAATCTTAAAATTTTAGCCAACCGTTTTCTGACTTGTATAGGCGCATTAAAGAGAGGCCAGAGAGCTGATGTTGAATAGAGTTGTGGGGTTTTCCCCTGAAGAAAAAAAATAACATTTTGGAATTGAGCCATATTTGCCCTGGTGAGTATTTTTGCCACAAGTTGAGCGTCTATATTCCCCAATCTTAAAAGTGCTCCTAAAAAACAAAAAGTATCGGGAATTGTATCTTTTAAAAATTGCTCAATGAGAAGTGGTGCCGCTTCTTGAATGTTGAAAAATTCTATTGTCTTCAAAGCCAGCATTTTTGCCTGGGGGTTGTCAGATTGAAGTGCCTGCTCCCATCCAGGAACAGCTCCAATCGTGTCATATCTGTAAAAAAGTAAATATTCTACAATTTGGCTCCAAAGTTCTGGTTCAACTGTTTGGAGAAAAGTTTTTAATCCTGTCATGGCTTCTGGTGTGTTGAAGCTTGCTAAAAGCTGTGCAGCGACGACTTGAACTGCTAGGTCTTTGTCTTTGAGATAATTGAGAATAATTTTGACTGTTTCTTTGCTATTTTCAATAGGCAACAGTGTTTGTAAGATAATTTTTTTTACTTTTGAGCCTTCTTTTTCCATCATTTGGAGTAAATCTTGTCGGAGATAAAATGCACTTTCTTGTTGAAGCGCTTGTTTCACCGTCTCACAGAAAGATTGATTTTCGCTATTCAAAGTTTGAAATAATAGCTTAAAAAACGCTTCAGCAGGCCGTTTTTGGCTAATGGTACATTCAATGAGATTTGAGATTGCCTGCTCCCGAATCCAGCTCTCCTCATCTTGCAAAGCCTTGAGAGACAAATCATAACAATTTTGCACGCCAATTTTCTCTTTGAGGTCATGGAGCCTTGAGAGAGCCTTATGTCGAACATATTTGTTAGCATCTTCAAGCATTTGGAATAACCATTTAAGCGTCTCTTTTGGACTTAATCTGTCTTGGTCTAATAGGGAAGAACCAAGAGCCCAATAGGGATATTTCTCAATTAATGTAGAGCTATCTACTTTGCCCAATTTGTAAAGTGCTAATTCATAAGCGTTGGGTTCTGGACTCAACATAAAGATCTTTGCAAAATCCGGTAAGTACATATCTTTGGGAATTTTGTTCGGAATGTTTTTTTTTGCCAAGCCGTCAAGGGCCTCAATCACTTCTTTTCCGCCGATATTTAAAAGTGCAGGCAAAAAGTATTGTTCAGCGTAGCAACAATCACTGTTTTCATGCAGCAAAGCTAATAATTTTGGAACAGCCTCTTGGGCCCTTAGCTGACCTAAAACTTCTGCAGCCATGGCTTGTATATTGGACTCTTGTGAGTGAAGCCCTTCAAGGTAGTATTGCAGATATCGCAGATCTGAAAAGGTACTCAATATTTTGAAAATGCGCGTTTTTAGGCTTTGATTATGAGTATGAACAAATTGTTCAAGTTCTTTTGGAATATACTGTTGCTGAAGAAGCGCCTGCAGCGCAATTTCTGCCACATCATCGCAAGGATCTTGTAACATGGTTAACCAAAAGTCGAGATGTTCAAGCCGATCTACCTGGGACCAGACACCAACCAATGCCGCCTTGCGAATGTGAGGTATTGTATCTTGGCAAGCGCGTTTCAGGGGGGGGGAACCTACAAGTGCAGGCAAACGTTTTAAGATATTAATGGCATGAATCTTGGCTTTCTCTGAACCGTTTTCAATAATTAAGCTCAATTCTGGAACGGTTTGTACACCAAAGCTAAGAATGGCTTCTTCTGTAACCATTCTCACTTGGAGATCTTCATCGGCCAGACAACTGAAGAGAACAGGCAATCGGCCTTTCCCCTTTTGTTTACGAATTCCAATTATGGCATGTTTCCTGATGCAGGCATCAGGATGAATTGCACTTTTTAAAAGAACGGCGAGACTTGCTGGCTCTCGAATTTTACGAAGCATCTTAATGGCTCTGAGGCGAATATAGGGCTCATCATGATTGAGAGCTTCAGAGATCAGGTTAACCCCAATTTCCCCTTTTAATGCCAGCATTTCTGTTACAGCCTTTGTTCTCTGCAGATAGGAGCCATAACAAGACTCCCAGACTAACTGGGCAAAGGGTTTTTGTAGGGCTGGGGATGGAATCATTTAGCCAGGCCTTTTGAGCATACAGGTTGGAGGCATTGAGCCTAAATATGTTCTGCCCAGATTATATCATCTGGTTTTGAGAAATAGCGAAAATATTACAAATGCTGTTTATTCCAAATCCAGGACTTAGAGCCAAATACAGCATAAATGTGGCTGTCGTACTAGGCCGAGATTTCAGCATAGGTTTTGGCACCGTGGGTGATTAAAAAGGCCAAGGCCTCTTCGCTCTCCCGCATAATCCGCTGCAGACGCTCTTGGCGTGGCTCGCGCTCTTGCAACCTGACTGCTTGCTGACGCGGGGTCAGCCGAGCGAACAAAGCAGGACTGTATCGGTCAGCCTCTTTCTCCCAAAGCTGCCGGGCTTCAGCTTGGGCAGCCAGAACATAGTCCAGGGCAGTACTGACGGTCAGCGCTTTGTATTGATCCTCTTCTGTGACGCCGTTGATGGCTGCGCCATGGGTGTAAAACAATTCCATGACACGGGTGAGGGAGAAGACGGGGAAATAGGGGTCGGGTGGCTCGGGCGGAAAGGGCGGTGTGAAATAAGCTGAAGGATGTACATACTTTAAACCTTTATGCAAAGCATGAAAATAACCTGCGCAAAAATGACCCAAACAGAAATCAACTTCATTTAAAGGCACTCCCAATCCCAAAAGGAAACGAAACACGCCCTCAAAATCGCGCTCGGAATGTGAGCCCCGCCAAGCAATACCCAAATACCACCGGCTCAAACAGTGTATAAGCAAGCCAAACCAGAGAGGCTTTTCAGAGAGAGTCGCAATATCTGGATGTTGCTTGACTCCTTGTAAAAGCCCTTGGCGACACAGGTCCGTGAGGTTGATTCTTTGTTGCCACTCTTCGTCGCTCAACTCAACCATGCGTTTGGCTTTGTGGGCTTGGAGTAACTCCACTGCTCGGAGATGCAAATACCCGCCTTGATCGTTTTTGACACTCAAAGCAATATCCAAAGCGGTTTGACATGACCCTTCTCTGAGGGCATTGATGTCAGCGCCCATCGTGATTAAGACATCGATAAATTCCGCGTCTGGGTAAGGATGAGGAAAATCCACTCCGTCAGCAAGATCTTCGATAAAGGTATAAATATCTTCTTCGACTTTTATAGGAATTTCGTTTATATATAGCCTTGGGTCGAGCTCATGTTCAACTAAGAGTAAAGCCAGTTCTTTATTTTTGCTAATTCTTAAGTCACCAAAAATACGCAGATCATTCTGTGCTCCATTCAGAGAGAGGCCTTGTTCAAAAAAACTTTGAACTGTCTTGATATCCCCCACATAACAGGCATCGACAAAGGCTTGGGGTACATCAAACTCCTGTGACATCGGATTACCAACAGATTTGCAGTGGATATTGAGGGATGATTTCATCGGCTGTGATCAGCGGAATCTTTTTCAGAAATGGCTGAATCTCCGCGCAGATATCAGATAAACACATGGGTATCAAGTAATTGGCGCATTGCAATTACATATACTCCGCAAAGTCTTCCAACGGGGCATCAAAGTCTTCTGTGGTCTTGTAAAACCCCTTGGCTGAACCAAATTGAGGGCGTTTAGGGGAGGGAGGGGTCTGAGCGTATTTGCCCATCAGATAATCCATGTAATGCAGCAACTCTGCTTTGAGCGGAGGCGGCATTTTATTGAGTTCTTCGAGAATTTTTTGGTCGTTGAGCATAAACACCTCCTGCCCAAATTATACCATTTGGATTTTGGGGTACGAATGCTGCGGGTTTATTCTGAAGGACGGGAGGATTCCCAGCTCAGAGCCAGGCTCGGTGGCAGCAAAGCCCCCAGGTCGGCTTCTTCCAGTTCGAACGGTTTGCACATGAGACCTCGCATTAGGTTTATGTTTTGAGGGGCATTAAGCACATTGAAACCTGATACGTTACATGTTACGATCACGATATGATCGTGAGTTTTCGCCACAAAGGTTTAAAAAAATTATTTCAAACGGGTCATGCTTCAGGCATTAATCCGCAACACATCCCACGCATCACCCGTATTCTGGCTTTGCTCAACACAGCATTCAGCATTGAAGACATGAATTTGCCGGGTTTGAAATTACATGAACTCAAAGGTGAGCGAAAAGGAACCTGGGCCGTCTCTGTCAGTGGCAATTGGCGCATCACATTTCAATGGGAACACGGAAATGTCATTTTGCTTGATTATGAAGATTATCATTAGAAGGAGAGCTTAAAATGGAAATGCACAGCCCCCCCCATCCTGGCGAAATTATTCGTGAGTTTTGTGTTGATGCGCTTGAGTTAAGTGTGACTGAAGCGGCCCGTTCTTTGGGCGTCACCCGCAAAACCCTGTCGGGCCTTTTGAATGGGAAATCAGGGATCAGCCCTGAAATGGCTCTGCGTTTAGCCACGGTTTTTGGCCGCTCGGCAGAAAGCTGGCTGCAGCTTCAATTGCAATATGATCTTTGGCTGGCGCGGCAAAAGTCTAATTTAAAACATCTCAAGCGTTGGGAGCCTGTGGCTTAAAGCTTGGGCCTGCACGCTTGTGCCCTTATTGGGGGGATTCCCAGCTCAGAGCCAGGCTCGGTGGCGGCAAAGCCCCCAGGTCGGCCTCTTCCAATTCAAGCTGTTTGCGCAGGGCGGCGTTGTAGGTCTCTTTGATTTTTGCGTATTG
>JBFWRL010000134.1:0-15858 GCA_050248915.1 Candidatus Sericytochromatia bacterium | reverse complement strand
CGACCAGCCAGAGCATATTTTACAATTGGCAGATTGGCTCAAAGGGCGTCCGGCCCGGCTCAATCTGATACCCTACAATCCGGGCCCAGCTCTGCAAGATCTGGACCCCACCGAGCGCGAACAGATTTTCGACTTTGCCACGCGTCTGCGTGAGCACGGCCTGCATGTACTCATTCGCCATACCTTTGGCCAAGATATTGCCGCTGCCTGTGGGCAATTGTTGGTTCGCTAAAACTTGGCTGAGTCAGGTTATCCGTTTTGTTCGGCGCTGAGTTGAGCGGGAGAGCTGGGCCCGGTCGCTGCGGTGCAGCCCAAGCCGGCTGCCAACTCTTTGTTGCGTTCCACGGTCAACCGTGAGGCTTCACTGGAAAAAACCGCGCGAAACTGGGCTTCGTCGAGACTTAACACCTGGGCTTCGTGTCCAGCCAAATTGGCGCGGCTGGGATCATTGCGGGGCAAACGCGCCAGATAACAGTCGAGAATCAAGAGATAGCTCTCGCGGCTAAGATTGCCGGGCACCTGGGCAGGGGCTGCCGCGCTGGGGGCCGGCGTTAGCAGCGTGTTCTCTGCTGGGGGGCGATTGGGCAGGGCATTACACCCAACCAAAACCAACGTGGTGAGACCGACCAGAAAAAAACGGGGGCTGATTAGGGAGATCGTCAGTCGCATGTTTGGGACCCTCCTATGGGCAGATATATTATCTTAACAGGGGAGAGCCCCAAGCCCCAAATCTATTTGCAGCCAGCAGCGCTGGCCTTCTCTTGATAAGTCTTGACACTGGAGCCAAAAACGGTGGCCAAATTTTGGGTGAATTGGGCATCGCTCATGCTGTTGACCTGAAACTCGTGAGCGTTCACGGCATTAACAGCACTGGCACTGTTGCCCAAACTGCTTTTCAAACACGCCAAGAGTGCCAGGTATTGGCTTTTGCTCAGTGTGGCACTGCCGGAAGTCGGTGCCGAAGTTGGAGCCGTACTGGCAGAGGTACTGGGGGTAGCACTGGGCGTATTGCCATTGGTGTTGCTCTGGTTGGCCGTGGCGCAGGCCAAAAGACTTGAACTCAGACAGAGCGCCAATACAACCAGCGGGAATCGGACATTGCGTAAGTTAGCCATCATAAGAATCTCCATTTGATTAAAATAGCGAAAGGATAAGTGAAATATACTCCAAAAAGCAAAAAAAGGGAATCCTGTGGGAATCCTGTTTGAAGGCAAGAAAAACAAGTTATAATGCGGCATCTATCTCTCTGTGGGAGACCACCATGAAATCTGTTTTTTTGCTGAGTTTGGTGCTTGTGGGCGCTGTTTCTGTTTCTGCGGCCAAGGCAGATGAATCCCCAGCGACACGGGCAGAGAAAGACCGGGCGATTTGTCAGGATATTTATGGCCAAACAGCACAAACCCGGATTGCGGCTTGTACACGGGCTTTGGCTTTCAGCGTCTCTGATGCCAGGGTCTGGTTTTACCGTGCGTATGCCTGGGACGACCTCTCGGATCCCCACCGGGCCGTCTTGGATTTGGGCACCGCCCTCAAATTTGATCCCAATTATGCCGATGCCTATTATAATCGGGGTTTGGCCCAGTTTGCCCTCAAACAATACGACTTGGCATTGGCCGATTATAGTCGCGTGCTAGAACTGGAGCCCGATGATACCGACACCTGGCTCAATCGGGGCAATGTCTATTATGCCCAGAGAAACCTGGACAAAGCCCTGGCAGATTATGAGCAGGTATTGAGTTTGGTGCCCGAACATCCCAAAGGGCTGTACAACCGGGCCCTGGTTTTGACCGAATTGGGCCAATACGACAGCGCTGTTCGCGACTATACCCGTTTAATCATCTTGCTGCCCAACGAGATCGAACATTACCTCAAGCGGGCCTGGATCTATGCCCTGCAAAAGGAGTTTGTCGAGGCCGAAACAGACTTAAATGTGGCGCTCCAGATCTTGCCCGAGGCCCCCAATAGCTTAGAGACCTTGGGCTGGGTCTATTATTTGCAGGGCAAACAGGGCGAAGCCCGCGCGGCCTTCGAACAACTTTGGCCCCTGATCGAAGGGCCCGCCGATTGGGCCCAGTGGATTGATGAACACCAAACCCAGCTCTTGCGAGATCTTTCTCTCAGCGACGCCCAAAAACAGGCCTTACAAGCCCTTTTGCTGCGGGCCCGCGAAAGCAATCAACTGCCTGACTTGATGGCCGTCTATGAAAAATTCTTGGCCCTGCGCGCGCCCGAATAAAGGCAAGAGTTAAAAACAGGGGCAAAAATCTTTTTTGGTTTTTCGAGTTTATGCTTTTATGTTGAGAAGGCCATGCCATAATAACGTTTATTAGGGGCAGCAAATGGAGGACACGATGGACCCGTTAAACAGACAGCAAGGCCGACACAGAAAGCGTTTACACGCCTTTTGGCCGACACTTTGGACCTCACTCTGGGCTGCCCACTTGGCGAGCAGTTTGGTCGCTTGCCAAGTGCCCAACAATTTGTCCACGCCCCGCGTCCAAGCCTCTGCCTCACCGAGTTCTGTGGTCTCTGCTGCCCTGGCCAAAACAGCCACATCGGAGAATGCCTTTCAAATTGTGCAAGGCCGAGTCCTCTTGCCCAGTGGCGTGCGCCAAGAGACCGCAGGGGTACTTTTGCCCTCGGGGGTCTTATTGCCATCTGGTGTCTTGTTGCCTTCGGGGGTCAGCGCCGAAAAAGCCAGTGTGTTATTGCCTTCGGGGGCCCAAGCCGAAACAGGCGGTGCAGATTATAGCAATATTTCGTTTAAGATCACGGCCTACAATGCCAGCAGCGATGAAGTGGTGGCCCAAACCGAGTCGAATGATGCGGGGGCCTATGTGCTCAGTCAAGTGCCCACAGATACCGCGGTACGCATCACGGCTGAAGCCAAAAACTTA
Organism: Candidatus Sericytochromatia bacterium; assembly: GCA_050248915.1. Lineage (GTDB taxonomy): Bacteria > Cyanobacteriota > Sericytochromatia > UBA7694 > UBA7694. The sequence continues at coordinate 12,961 of JBFWRL010000134.1, read as the reverse complement.
CCCGATCTGACCCTGCAGGCCTTTGTCACACCGCCCAGCGAGGCCGATGCCCCCCTCAATCGGAATATTAGCAGCGAGACAACGGCTGCGGTTTTGCTCGCCAAAGAGGCCCAAGGCAATGCCGATTTAAAGACCCTGCCCCAGACCAATATCCAAAATACCAGCGATTTTTCGCAGCCCGTACAAGCGATTGCCAAACAATTGGAACAACAGCTTGGGCGCAAACCGATTACCCGCTTGGCAGATCTCTCATCAGATCCCAAGATCTTCCTCGAACAGCTCAAAGAACTGCTCAAAAACAACCCCCAATTGCGCGAGCCTGCCCGCGATCCGTTTAGAGACACCAATTTATTGGGGCGGAATTTTGATCCCAGCAAATGGCCTTTCCCCACCCAATACTTTAAACCCACCCAAGGCCAAAAACAGCCCACACTGCCCGATGGCACCTGTCCGGCTCCGCCGCCGGGCCCCGGTGGGGAGCGCTTCCCGGCCCCGCCGCCAGATGCCGATGGCTATTGCCCCGTTCCCAAGCCCGGCCAACCCGACGCCCCCGGCGGACTCGTGATCGTTCCCGAAGCGGGCGGGGTGCCCATTTTGGTGCCCGGCGCCATGGGCACCCCCGTGCCGACCTCGGCCTCACCCGCGCCCGAGCAGCGCCCAGATCTGGCCAAAGCCGCAGCCATTCTAGGGATTACTGAACAGAAATTGCGTGAGGCCCTCGGGCCACCGCCGCCCAATTTGCAGACGGCAGCGCAAAAATTGGGTATTTCATTTGAAAAGCTCAAAGCGGCGTTGGATCAATCCATGCCAAATTAGGCAAGTCGAAGTCCAGTCACAGCGATAAGCTCACTACACCTCGGATTGTGACCAAAACAAAGATCTCAGACATTGGAGCAAGTTTATGGACCCCCGCATTTCCTCTTTGGGCAGTGAAGTCTTGTCAGACATTTCGGCGCGCAAGCCTGTAAAAGCAGGGCGTACGGCCCCATTGAACCCCAATGACTTAAAACTGATCAACGTCAATAATGACAATAAAATTACCACGGATGAACTCAAAGGGGCTCTGGCTCAGAAACGCGGCGTGGCTGTTGAAACCCTGACATTTTTGCCCGAAGAAGAGGCCGGTTTGGCCGAAGATGCCCGCGATTTGACCTCTTTCCTGCGCCGCGGGGGCAAACTTGAAACGGGATCAGAACCCAGTTTTGCCTATGTTGCTACAGGCAAGCCCTTAACGCTCAAAGAACTGCGAACGGCAGACAATGCTGAGAATCCGATCGCGATTGGGCCGGGCGCGAAAGGTGAAGACATACGCAAATTACACGTCTTGATCAATAATCTGCATGCCCATGACGAAGGCTATACCTCTCTGAATGAACGCAATGACGTCTATGACGATGCCGTCAAAAACGCGATTGCGGATTTTCAGCAAAAATTCAAATTACTGGGCACAGAAGGGGTTAGCGAAGGCGTGCTCGATGGCAAGACCCTGCGGGCCTTGGAACGCGAAGTTGAAGGGGTCATCAAGGAGTCGGACATTTATGCGCCTTTTGTCCCTGTCACTGAAATGCCGGGGGTGCCCGACAACGATCCCAAACGCCTCGCAGCGCTGCAAAAAATTTCTGATCAGTTGGGGGCCAAAGGCCTGACCTCGACTGAAATTGAGCAGGCCTTTGAGACCGGACATGAGTTGGCCACTTTTGCCCAAGAGGCCATCGCAGAAGTCGAGTGTAAATACAAAGGCGGTTCAGAGAGCTTTTGTTATACAGGCGTAAAAGAGTCGATGGAAGGGGCGCTCAACTACCGTTACCAGACCTTTGAGGGCAAAGGTGGCACTTGGGCCAGCACAGCAGATGAAAATATTTTTAAAAAGCGCCCAGACCTCTTTGCTGAACTCACCCTTAGCCGCGAAGAACTCAATTATTTGCCACCCGGCGCCATTGTGGTTTATGAACCCGGTGGGGTTGGCCACATAGGCATAAAAGGATATAACGAAGAAGGCAAACAACTCGATTTGAGCGATCGGGTGCGTACGGGACGCCCTTATCCCAATGCCAAATACAAGGTCTTTTTACCACTCAAACCAGTTCCAGAAGGGGATCGCCGTTTTGCCAGCGAAAAAGAGGCCCAAGATCTCAGCCATCTGGAATACGCAGCACGTGAGACGCGGGCCAGGCGTAAACGCAGATAGGGAAAGGGGTTACAGAAATTGAATTCCCCGATTGGTCAGAATCAGCGTTTGAGTTGAATACAAGTCTCAACCCCTGGATAAAAGCGCTTGGGCGATGCCACAGAAAAAGCCTTCATACAAAGCAACCGACCTTAGCCAGGGTCAAATGTCACCAGCTTCACTGAATTGGAGCTGATAGAAACGCTAAGCTATTAAAAAACTGCGTGAGGGCCCTTGCAATGAAACCCATTCTGGCTTCAGTTTTGTCTGTTGTTGCCTCTTTTTCTCTGCTTATGCCGGTTCAGGCCCGGCCCTATGAACTGAATACCCCTGAGGCCAGAGCCTTGGCAGGGGTGATTGACATGGTGCTCACCGCCCACAGCAAAAAAGACCTCAATCTCCTCATGGCCCAGTTTCATCCCGATGTCAAAGCACTGTGGTCCAACGACAAACAGATGAATTCCTTGGCTGAATTGCAAGCCACCTACAAAGAGGCTTTTTTGGGTTATAAAGGTTTTAGTGGTGCTTGGTTGCCTGAGTATGTCGATATTGAAGGCAACACAGCCTGGATGATCGGTGAGACCAGTTGGTCGGCCCAGGCCTTGGAAACAGGCCAACCGATTCATCTGACCGTGCGCAGCACGTATATCTTGCGCAAAGTCGATGAGCAATGGAAAATAGTTTTGGAGCATTCTTCCCACCGTCGCAGTGATTGAAAATGCGCTTTGTGCTTGTCAAACCTGCGTTGAATCGGCCATAATCTCAAGCAAAGAAGTAAGTATCAAATTGAGGAAAACCATGTTCAAAGTTTCACTGCCCCTGCTCGCTGGAATCCTGGCTTTGGGCCTGACAGCCTGCGGCACAGTGGGTCTGCCTACAGCTCTTTCTCCCGTTTTGCTTCAGGCCGGTTCTCTGGCGGAGGGAGACTTTGATGCCCGTACAGGGCAAGACCTCGCCCAATTTGCGATCAGCCAAAACAGTGGCGGCACGGGCTATTGTTACCAATTTGTGGCCCAGGCCATTCATGCGCACCTGCCCGCGTTTCTCAGCGGCAATCACGCCTATATGGCCGCTGAGCAATTGGCCCTCAGTCCCCATTTTAAAGAAGTGACTATTTTACCTGAGCAATTGGCCTTATTGCCTGCGGGAGCGGTGGTGGTCTGGAGCCAAGGCAGTTCCGTTTCGGGGCATATCTCGATCGCCGATGGCCGGGGCAACGAGGTCTCTGACCACATCGAGCCCCAAATGTCGGCCCATTACGGGGGCGGATTGCCCCGCGTATTTCTGCCCCGTTAGCAGCACTTTCAGGTCAGTTTGTGGCAAAAATACTCTATAATTAAGAGATACTTTTAAACGCCCCTCTGAAGGTTTGGCCAATGACTCTCATCCCCTCTTGGAGTATCTACACGCCCTCCCCTGCCGGTTCGCAAGCACCGGAAAAATTTGGCGTGGTCGGGCGTTTGCTTCAACATCTCGATGCACAAGAAGCCAACCCGGCGCAAACGGACGCAAAACAAAATCAGACTCAGGCGCTCCCTCCCAACAATCCGCCAGTGGACTTGCTTTCAAAGCCCAGCTCCCAAGGCCGCGCAGTAGAAACGGTCTCTTTTGCCGAAGCGATTGAGCCGCCGGTCGTGCGCCCGTCAGAGGGGGGGCTCGGCCCCTCCCAATCCGCCCTCGAAGCGGGACGTCCCCCCGGTCAACCCGGTCCCTTTGAAGTGACTAAAATGGCAATGACCCTGGGGGGAAACAAGGTCGATGTCTATCTGCCCAAAGGCCGGGGCCCTTTTCCCATGAATATCTACGCATCGGGGCTCTCCCATGGGCAACGCCATGCCACTGCCAACGCCAACCACTTTGCCTCCTGGGGTATCCTGACTGTGGTTCCCTCCCTCGGTGGAAATATAGACCCCGTCAAAAGTGGCCGTATGATCGAAAAAATTGTTTCAGATCTCAATCAGCGAAAAGAAATCAAGGGCACCGCGATTCAGCCCGAAGCCATTGCCGTCTCGGGGCATTCTTTTGGCGGGCTCAGCGCCTCTTTGGCCGCCGATCACCCTGCGGTTAAAGCCCTCTTGGCTCTGGATCCCAATGACAATCTTTTTCAAATGAACCCTGGCCGCCGCAACGCACCACAGGTTCACGTTCCCGCGGCCTTTATTTTTGGCGATGGCGGCCCCAATGACCAGGGCCCCGGGATTTACCATGAACTCAGCTCGCCCCGCAAATACGCGCTTGAATTCAAGAATATGCCCCATGATAATTTTATCAGCACCTCTGAAATGCCAAATAAGCGGGGCCAACAGCGGGCTTTGGATTTTGCCACGGCGTTTTTATTACATGAATTGGGTGGGCTGAGCGCCACACAACCCTACCTCGCCGAGGGTTCAGAAATCCGCGCAGCAATCCGCAATGGTGAACTCAAGCCACTTTAAGTCAAGCCTAAATAGGGCCTAAAACTGAGTCAGCTCAGGGCACAGTGATGGGGCCAAAACCCAGTTCACGGGCCAAGCCATAGACCTCCAGGGCCAGTTCTTGGCCAGGGCATTCGGTGGAACGGGCCGGATCACCTTTAAATTTGAGGTGTTTGCGCTGTTGGTGGGTCCAGACCCCATCGCTAAAGCCACAGGGACAGCGCAAAGCCGTTAACAGATTGCGCAGAGCACTTATTTGTTGAGGGGAAGGGGCTGTCTGGGTAAAGTCGCCATTGAGCACAATGCCCAGATTTGCGCCGTTATCGCCCTCGCTATGAGAGCCTTGAAAACCCAGTGGACGCGCCTCATAAATTTCTCCACTGGCAGGGATATAAAAGTGGTAGGCAATATCCGCTTTGGGATCCGCTTGGTTTTGGTGGAATTTTTGCAGGGCCTGAATGCTCAGGGCGGTGTGGGTATGGTGCACCGTGATGCGACGGTACCAACTGCAGACCGAGGCTGCTGCCGGGAAAGGCTGCCAGGAGCGGCCAGCGGTGATGGGCGGACCCGCGCCCCAGGTTTTGCGGCCAATGATCGTGACTGGCACACCCCCATTGAAGTTGAGGGCATAATTCTCCCCTTGGTCTTGAAAAAAGCGCGCTGAAGCGGCTTGGCGGCAAAGGGCTGCAGTTGTGCGCAAGACCTTTTCAGCGCGCTGGCTGCCCAGTTCGCTGGGTTCAAAAGGCACAAAATCCGTGTTGAGATTGAGGTTGACCTCGGGGCGATTGATCGGCAAGGGGATGGGATTGTGCCAGTGAAGCTGGCCCCCAGAGAAAGGGGGCGAACAGCTCAGCGAGACCTGTTGGGGGCCATAGAGCTGGGGGGCCATGCCGGGGCCGAGCAAAAACTCTGCGGCATACGTCACTGTCTGATTGGTGGCGGGACCACTGCCTTGGGACAAGGCCACTGCCCGCGTGAGGGTGTAGCTGCCGGGCAAAAACGGATCGCTGGCCTGAAGTTGCAGGGTGGCAGTTTCACAAGCGGCGGGCAGCCCGTCGATCTGTATCCGGGTCGCACTGACGGGCATAGCGACCTGGAGCGGTCTGTGTTTGGGGGCTGCTGGCGCGGGCTGGGGTTGAGCGGGGGTTTGGGCCATGAGCAAGAGACACACGAGAGCGCCCCAAAACAGGGCAAAAGGTGGGGTGACAAACATGGGCTTCTTTCTCTCCTGAGAGGTGAATGAGAATTGTCTTCCAGCATACCCTATCTTAGACTGAAGACAGAATCTCCCTGTGCAGATGTCTGCCAGAGAAAGAAGGGACCATTTTGCCTGTGATCGCCATGCCAGATCCTCCCCGCAAGGTGAGCTGGGCAGCCGCTGCTTGCTTGGTTTTGGCCCATCCTTTGGCTGAATTGGCTTGGCTCTGGCTGTGGGGCAGTCTGTTTTTGCTCTGCTGGAGTCCCTGGTGGGCACTTAAATACCTCGCGGGGGGCTTTCTCGCCATGGGTCTTTTGCCCTTGTTGGCCTGTCTGCGTGAAGGCCTGCGCCTGCTGCGGATTTTGCAGACAGGCCAAACCCGGCATCTTTGGCTGCGGGAATGCCAGGTTCACCCCTCCCGCCGAGGGGTCTGGCTGGGGCGCTTTGAATCTGCCCAGGGGCAGTCTGAGCGCTTGCCCCTGTCCCATGCCAACTGGCAGCCGAGTCAAATCTATCTCTTTTTTAGCGATCCTGTGCTGCCCGAAGAAAATCTGGTTTGGGACGATTTGCCGATTCGCTTGCGGCTCAAAACCAAAGACCAGATTGGGCTACAGATTGGGCTACAGATTGGGTTGAAACAAATGGGGGCGCTGCTCGGTTTGAGCAGTTATTTGGCTGTGGCCTGGGTCGGCGGCATACTGGTCTGGGGGCAAATTGCCCGCTAAAATAGAGGCAGTTTGAGAGAAAGCAGTAATTCAATGTCTATTTCCATTTCCACCCTTCCCTTGCGCCCCGAAGATCTGGATATTCTCACCGTCTTTTCGAAGCCCGATGACCGCCACGAACTCTTGCCCTATCTGGAAGCCTTTGAGTTGCAACCCGAAGACACCCTCTTGGCAGAGGGCTCCGAAGGGGATGCCATGTTTTTTATTCTTCGGGGGCAGGCCCAGATTTGCCGCGCCGGTTTGCAATTGGGCACTTTGGCAGCGGGTTACCATGTCGGCGAATTGGGTTTGATCACCGGTCGGCCCCGCAATGCTTCGGTCAAAGCCATTACGCCGCTTTTTGCGGCCCGCCTGAGCCGCATTTCGTTTGACCGCCTCAAACTTGAAAAACCACTCTTGGCACTGCAATTGACTGAAATTTTGATCTCTTTGCTGGGGCTGCAGCTCACAGATATGACCGACAGCTTTGGCCGCTTGATGCAAGAGCGCTCGCTGCCACGCCGCATGCATGTCAATGTGCGGGTCGAAGGCCAGCCCCAAGGTTGGGAAGTGCCCACCGGCACCCAGGCCAAGAGCCTGTTGCCCCCAGATATTGGGGGCAGCCCTGTGGTAGCTGCACTGGTGAATTACAAGCGGGTCTCTTTAAATACCCCCTTGATGTCGGATACCTATTTGGCCCCACTGACCGTCGATCATTGGGAAGGGGAGCGGATTTACCGCCACAGTGCAGCCTTGCTCCTGCTGGAAGCCGCCCACCATCTCTACCCCGGTTTAAAAATGAATATCACCCTGTCTGTGGGCAGCACCCAGTGGATTCAGGTGGATGCCAACCCCAAAGACTCCCTTGCAGAATTGGCCCAAACATTGCAGGAGAAACTTCAGGTTTTGGTTGCTCAGAACAAAGCCTTTCGCCATGAGTGGTGGGCCGTCGAAGAGGCCATACCCTTCTTTGAAGACAATGGCCGCGTTGAAGCGGCGGCCATGATGCGCACCATTCGGGCCAGCCGGGTGGCTTTGGTGAGTTGTGGGGAGTTTTATGGGATCAGTATGGGACCCTGTTTGCCCCACACGGGCTATTTACACGATTTACACGTCCAAGCGGGGGTGGGGGGATTGATCCTAACAACCGCCAGCCAAGGCCCTTCTGTGGCTGATTTGGCCTCATATGCCAAGCTCATGTACGATCACAACCGCATGTTAGAGTCGCTGAACATTCACAGTGTGGGCCATTTTAATCAGGCCTGTATTTCGGGCCAAGTCGTGCAATTGATTCGGGTCGCAGAAGGGTTTCACGAAAAACGCCTGAGCCAAATGGCCGACAAAATTGCCCAAGCCCGTGAAAAGATCAAAATTATCTGTATTGCCGGGCCCTCGTCTTCGGGCAAAACCACCTTTATTAAACGGCTATCGGTACAACTCCAAATCAACGGCATCAAACCTTTGAATATTTCCCTGGACGATTATTATGTCGACCGCGAAAAAACGCCTTTGGATGCCAACGGTGAATTTGATTATGAATGTCTCGAAGCCCTGAATACCGAACAGCTCAGCGCCGATCTCAAGGCTTTGCTCGATGGCCAAACGGTGGCCACAGCCCGCTATGATTTTTCCCAGGGGCGCAGCATGCCCCAAGGGGGACCGGTCCTGACGCTGGAAGACAACACGGTTTTGCTGCTTGAGGGCATTCATGGCTTAAACCCGCAGTTGTTGGGGGCGCAGGTGCCCAGCGAAAACCTTTTTCGGATTTTCATTCAACCCATGGCCTCCCTGGCCCTGGATGAACACAGCCGGATCAACCCGTCAGATTTGCGGCTGTTGCGCCGGATTGTGAGAGATCGCCACAGCCGGGCCACCAATGCCGCTGAGAGCATTCTGCGCTGGCCTTCGGTGCGGGCTGGAGAGCGGCAGCACATTTTTCCCTATGTCAGTCAGGCCGATGTGATCTTTGATTCCTCCTTGATTTACGAGTTGTCTGTTATCAAGGTGTATGCCGAACGCTATTTGCTGGAGGTGCCCCACGATCACCCGGCCTATGCCACGGCCTACCGCCTGCAGAAGTTAATTGGGCTGTTTGTGGCCCTTTACCCCGATCATGTACCCCCCACTTCGATTCTGCGGGAATTTATTGGCAACAGCGGTTTTGACTATTAAGCGAGATATTACTGCAATAAATTAAGCAAAGATTAATTCGCCTCAAACCATTTATTTAAAATAGTTTGAGGCGATTGTCATTTTTTGAAGACAAAAAAAGTTTAATGTTTTCTTAATTTTTTAAGCAAGTTTTAAACTGAACTTAATATAACCTTTTTATCAAGGTTCATTCGAGATATCTGCACACGAAGAAAGGTTATTCAGATGACTATTCAAAGCGTTTCCACCACTCCCACGACCCCGATTGTTACCAAATCCAGCACCATCACCGCTGTTGATTCCAAATCCCATGTGATTGGTCAAAAAGCCGCTCCCGCTAAATCCGACGCCTTCAGCACCACCGACGTGTATATCCGTCAATCCAACGGTCTCGAAGGTGCTGTGCTCGGCATGTTCAACTCCTATGTCGACACCAAAGCCGCCATGGATCGCCAAGTTGACGGCCAAGTCGTCACCGATTATACCCATGTGGGTGCCTCCGTCAAACGCGCAGTCATTCAACGCTCCGTCACCTCCACCGTGCGCAACGGCTGGTCTGTTTTCCGCGGCAAAGCCACCTTGGCTGAAGCCGGTGGCCGTGTGGTCGGCGACGTCACGGGTTCCGCTGTCAGCAGCGGTGTCAGCTCTGTGGCCAATAACCTCGCTGTCTGGGGCCTGGCCAAAGCCGGTGTTTCTTCTTTCCCCGTCATGGTCGGCGGCATGTTGGTCGGCTGGGGTGCCAGCTACGCAGCCAACAAAGTCATGGAAAAAACCGGCGCTCAAGCCGCCATCGTTGACAAGACCACCGAATTGCTTCACAGCGCCGGTGTCAGCAAGAACTAGTTTTTAAACGGGGGCCTCTCTCGCAGGCCCCGCATCGGAAACGCCTTTAACGCAGTGTTTCCCGATATCTCGAACCGGAAGCCCGGAAGCGTTTTCCGGGCTTTTTTTCCAGGTTCAGTTCTTTCAAGATTCTGCCCATTTTGCCAAAAGCGCCCAAAAATGCTACCCTAAATTAACCTTTTCTGTTCAGGAGACCCTTTCACCATGACCGACCGCAAATCCACCAAATTGGTCAGCGCTGCGCTGGCCCTCGGAATTCTCGCCGCCTGCTCCCCTGTAGGCGGTCCTTTGCTGAATCCCCAATCCAACCCCGCCCTGCAAGCCCAAAGTGCAGCCCGTGGCTCTAAAATCTTTAATGCCGACCCCCGTCCCCAAGCGGCCCCCAATCAGGTGATTGTCAAAGTCAAACCCGGCGACCCCAACCTCTTTGTGCAGACCTTGGCCCGCTCCGGTGCCCGTGTGGTCGATTTCTTTGATATCGACACCCGCGTCTTCTTGGTTGAAAGTGCCAGCCGCAATACCGAAGATTTGATCCGCCAATTCAGCCAAGATCGCAATGTTGAGATTGCCCAACCCAATTATTTGGTCAGCCTGAACCAGATTCCCGCCGCTCCCCGTCAACAGGGCCGCCCCAATATGGCTGCTCCTAACGATCCGCTCTATGCCCAGCAATGGCATCTGCCCCACGTGGGTGCATTGGATGCCTGGGGCCAAGGTGGCCAAGGCAATAAAGATCTGATCGTGGCCGTAGTCGACACCGGTGTCGACTACAACCACCCCGACCTCAAAGCCAATACCATCAAAGGCAAAGACTTCACCAAAGAATCTCCCGATGGTCTCGACCCCATTGATAGCTTCGGCCATGGCACCCACGTCGCAGGCATTATTGCCGCCGTTGCCAATAATGGCGAAGGGGTTGCTGGTGCCGCTCCCAATGTCAAAATTCTGGCCGTCAAAGTGCTGAGTGCCAAAGGCGGCGGCAGCCTGTTTGCCATCGCCGGTGGGATCAAACACTCCGTCGATATGGGCGCCAAAATTGTCAACCTGAGCTTGGGTGGCCCCGCTGTGACCGACCTGATCTCCTCTGCTGTGGGCTATTGGGCCACCAAAAAAGGCGCATTGTTGATTGCTGCCGCTGGCAATAGCAATACTGCTGTTGGCACCCCCGCCCGCATCGACGACTATTATATGGCTGTTGCTGCCAGCGATCAGGCCAATAAACGCGCCAAATTCTCCTGCTACGGCAAAGAGCTGAGCGTTTCTGCCCCTGGCGTGCAGATCATGGCCACCACCCCGACCTACAAGGTGCCCCTGAATGACCACGGCTATCCCCAGAACTACGCCTTCCTGCAAGGCACCTCCATGGCCACCCCGCTGGTCGCCGGTGTCGCCGCCCTGGTCTGGAGCCGCCACCCCGAGTGGACAGCCAAGCAGGTCCGTCAGCACCTCGAAAAGACCGCAGTGGATGTCGGCGCTCCTGGCAAAGACAACGAATCCGGTTTTGGTGTGGTCAACGCCGCAGCTGCGATGAGATAAACCCAGTTTAAAGTAAGAGGCCTCCCGGATGGGGGGCCTTTTTTCTTTGCCAGCCAAGACCACATCTTGCCCAATCTCTGCCCAAATTCGCTGATTTTTATCAATCATCTCGCTGACAGTTATCATGGAGCAAATGGCGAAAATTTGTCAGAATATCCTTAAAATATTCGATTTAAGGAGCCAAGCCATGGTTTCAATTCTCTCCAATCCCCAGATCAATACCCAATTTTTAAGCCCTGAGCGGCTGGCACAAATCCAGCACAAAGCGCCCCAGATCGCGCAGGCTGCACAGGCCCAGAAAAATCAGGTAATTCTCACAGATCAGCAGGGCGAAGTGCAAAGCCACAGTCTGGAAGATCTGATCCACGACAGCAGTCTGATCGACACCCAGCGCTTCCGTTCAGGGGTGTTTACCTTACACACCCAGGGCCAGACCTTTGTACTGGATCTCAAGCAACTCGATCGGCAAACGCTCAAAGAATCGCTGCTGCAATCGCTGCAACAATTGCAGCAGCATCAAATTGAAATTCCAGCGGGCATTCAGGCCCAATTGAGCCAGTCTGCCCAGGGGATTATTGCGCAGATGCGTTCCCATTCAGAGCAAACACCGCCAACGGTGCAGCGTTTGGTCTCTGAGAGCCCAAATGAAACCCAATTGGATCGCCAGCATTTTCAAGCGCTGGCAGCCAAACGCCCCCCTTTGGATCCCAAACAAAATCCGCTGATGGAACAATACTGGAGCGATGATGAAGATCGCGTGGGGGTGTGGGTACGTCAATTGGAAGCCCAAGGAGATCTCAAAACCCAGGGCCAGGTCTATGAACATTGGCGCGCCATCAACCAGATTTTGCAGTCCCGGCGACGTCAGGCGCTCACCCCAGAGCAGGCCAATGAGATTCGCAACCATGTGATTCAAGCTGCGCGCTTGGCAGGGCGCTCTTTTCAGGCCGAAGCCGATTCTCACGCTGCCATGAGCCAATTTTATGGCAATGCCCTGGTGGTGGCAGAATATACCCGCGATGCCGCCGCCTCGACGGTCAATGCCGTGGCTGACAAAGTTCCTGCGCTCAAACCGCTGGCGGTGGGCATGAATTCGGCCCTGGCATTTATCGACGCGTACGGCTCGGGGGAAAGTGCAACAACCGCAGGGATGCGCGCGGCTGTTGAAGGGGTGCTCAGTGCTTTGCCCGGCGGCGAGAGCATGGGGCAAAAAGTCAAAGCAGCTCTGGGCAAAGCCGTGGCCCGTGTAGTGGCCGACATGGTGGCTCAATACAAAGAGGGCCAGCCGATCAACAGCGCGACATTTTTGGCCAGTTTGCAAAATGCCATGGCCGGAGAACTCACCGGGCTGGTCGGGGGGGAAATCGACAACACGGCCCTGCGTGTGGCTGTAGAGACCCTGGCTACCCGGCTGTATGATACTTTCTTAAAACCAGAGGGCTGATTGTTGGACCCAGAGGGGGAAGCGCATTTCCCCCTCTGTTGAGCGGCAAGGTATACTGAAAAAAATCTGACTGCCAATTGGAATTGACTATGAAACCGCCGTATCTGTTCAGGACGCTGCTTTGTCTGGGCTTTTTTCATCTCTCGACATGGGCCGCAGAAGCCGCTGAGCGGCGGGTGATGATTCTGCCCTTTCGCAATCTGACCCGTGCCGAGGCCGACAACTGGCTCGGGGAAAGCTTTTCAGAGAGTCTGTTGATGGGGCTGGGGCGGGTGCGTTCGCTTAAATTGGTGGAGCGGGCCGAATTGGCTCAGGTGATCAAAGAACAGGCTTTTATGCAGAGCCTGATGGCAGATCCCGAAAATGCCCCCCGCATCGGCAAATTGGTAGGGGCCGATTATATGATCACGGGCTCTTACCAAAAAATTGGCGAGCGGATCCAGGTCAATTTGCGCTTGGTACAGGTCGAAACAGGGGAAATTGAGGCCAATACCCTGACCCAGG
>JBFWRL010000133.1:0-15866 GCA_050248915.1 Candidatus Sericytochromatia bacterium | reverse complement strand
GTGTTTTTCAAAGGTCTCCGATAAGCTTTCTAACCCGGTTTTCTGAGCCTGGGGGGTCAGGGTAATTTGGTATTCAGCCCGATTGGCACCCGACTGCAGCACTTCCACATCCAATCCGAGTTTTTCCAACTCAGCTTGAAACAGACGACGGGCTTCCCCATCTTCATAGCCCTGCAGAACCAAGGTATACGTCTGAATGGCATCAACGCTCTGCCCCGAAGGCGGGGTCTCGTCAGGCGCAGGGGCTTGGCGACAGCCCAAAAGTAAACAAACACCCACAAGCAGCGCACATCCCATTTTGGTAAAACCCTGAACCATCCCACTCTCCTCTCCTAAAACCTAACCCCACTTATTTCCCCACTTGAAAATAAGCGGAACCCAGATCAAATTGCTGAACACTCAGCCCTATTTTATCCTGAAGGGCCTCTTCAAGTAAATCTGCCAAGTCTCCCAAATTGCCTGAAAATCGCACCAAATAAGCACCATCTGACTGGAGAGCGAGCGCACGCACATGTTCACTGGCGGCCTCCTCAAAAATCTGTTTTTGGCCGCCTTTAAGCCCTTTGACCACCAAGCGGTACTGATTGCCTTGGGCCACATTGGTTTTCCAATGGCGCAATAAATCGGCTTCAAGCATAGGCATGACACCGGCCACGGCTTCTTCAATCACCACTTTGGCACTCACATCGAGGCTACCTTTGACGGCCAGCGCTTCCGGTTGGCCTTTGTTGTCAAGCCGCTGATAGGTTTTGACAATAAACGGAGAGCCCGACGAACTTTCAAAGGCCTGGACCTGCACCGGGCTTTGCACATAGGTATAATCCCCGCTGCGGCCCACCACCTTCGGCTCAATTTCAATCCGAATATAAAAATCAGCCCGCGCTTTGAGTGCCATGGCCTGGCTCAAACGGTCTTTGCGACCCGCTGTCTGGGCCAAAACCTGATCATCTTTTTGTAAGGACTGCATCACACCTGCATCCACGGCTTTAAACTGGTGTTCGATCAGGAAATGATTGATGCGATCGACTGACCACTGGGCATAGGTGCTGCGATCAGTGGGGTCTTTATAATAAGCCATAATAGTGGGAAATTTGAGCTGTTCACTGAGTTGTCGGGTCGAGACCAAAACCCCCGCTTTTTCGAGGTCTGAGCGCAGTTCTTTGACCGCCACCTGGTAGAGCACCTTGTAATAGCGCCCCCCCTCTTCGGTGGTGCCTTTGCCCAAAATCTTGAGGCGTTTGAGGTATTTCTCGCGCCCAGACAAGAGTTGCTCGCGAATTTTGGCAAAGGCCTGTTTTTCCTGTTCGGTCTGAATCAACCCCCCCAGAACGGCTTCCAGGGCCTGAATTTCCGAATTGAGCAGGGCGGCATCGGCATTGCCACCTGTGCCAATCGCCTCGACCTCGCGTACCGCATAGTCCAGATTCTGAACATCGGCCCAAACCGGGGCTAGCGAAAGGAATCCCGGCAGAGCTGCAAAACAGGCCATCGCCAGAGACAAAGCAAGACGTTTAGACATATTCTGTTTTGCCTATTGCCCTATTTCTTGAGAATAAACAGGGCGCGGCCCCCGCGAATGACGGCCTCGTTGTTGACAAATTTGAGCCCTTGGCCCTCAGCATCATCAATCACAGCATCAAAAAAGTCCACAGGCCGGGTGGTGGAATAGACGCTAAACTCAGCGTGACTACCAGCGGCATTAAGTTGTTTGACCTCGGTCACACCTTCGGCCTCTTCGAGCACTTTTTTAAAGGTCCGGCGGTCTTTGCCGTCTTTATAGCCATCGAGCACGATGATATACTCCTGACCATTGGTGAGCACATCTTGCCAATGGCCAGAGACCTGGCCCAGGGTTTTTTCCATACTCGAAGTCACCGCTGAGGCGACAGCGGCTTTGGCATCAGCCACAGAACCGGCGCGCATGGCTCCATATCCGGTCTCAGAGCCAAAAATCTGGCCGGTATAACTGTTGTACATTTTGGTGGAGACACTGGCTTTGCCTGCCTGCAGACTGCCATAGGTGGTCACATAGATATCTGCTTTGAGTTTATTGGCAATCATCTGGGCGACCTGATCAAAATTGGATTGTTGCACCGCCCCTGAGGCTTTGACAATCGCCGCATCTTCTTTGCGCAATTTTTCAATCAGCCAACCGTCCACCACTTTATAACCGCGTTTGAGCAGGGAGCGGTTCATGGCCGTGACAGCAAAATCATTGACCTCGTCTTCGAGGCGATTGCGGCCTTTGTACCAGCCCACAACTGAAACCGTTGGGTGGCCAACATTGCGAAACTCTGTGCCGACCACGTCCTGCACATCTTCTTGCAGCGGCTGGGTCGAGACCTCGATCCGATAAGTGCCAGAGACAATGCCCTGCTCTTTGCTCTCGTTGAGCAATTTAAAGCTCTTGATAAAGCCTTTGCTATTGGTGCGAATTTTATCGCTTTTGGTCACATAGTTTTCCACGACCGTATCGGCTTGAACATAGACACCGACAGCCTGGGAGATGGCATTGCGAAAGGCATCCAAACGGGCAGATTCAGCCGTGGTGCCCTCACCCGTTACGGCATCAATCACCACGATGGGTTTGATCCCTTTGGCGGCCTCACCCGGCTGCCCTGACAAAACCAGAGAACCCGCCAAAACCGCTACCGCCATGAAAGTTTGAATCATTCTTCTTTTGAGTACCATGGTCATTTCCTCCAGATTTGCATGTTTCACAAGACGCTGAATCCCCCCTCAGGAGTTCCCTTTTAGAGCAGAGAACAGGTCAAAACGCTGAGCAGAGACTTAAAAAGTATAACCCGCATACAGCCCCAACACAGGTCCAATGCTCTGCAGGGGATTTTGAATCAAAGGCGTAAAAGAAGAGGGGAAACCCGCATTGTTGGAGGTCCATTGGCCCCCATCAAAATAGCGAAAACCCGCATCAATTCCCAGCATGAATTCGGGGGTAAAACGATACGCTGCCCCCAAAAGTGCTGTGCCACCAAAAGCCATGGCGGTTGGGTCGGGCTGCAAGGGATTGGGGAAGGGGCCATTGGCCTGCATAATCACAGCTCCCATCATTCCTCCCCGCAGACCGGCGCTGAAACTCCATTGTCCGAATGAAAAGCGTTTGAGTAATCCCATCTCAGCGTTATACGCCAAAATCTGGGCTTGGGGGTTGGGCAGCCCCCCACCGGGAATGCCAAAACCAGGAAAACTGGGCTGGGCCAAGAGGGAATAAGCGGGTTGGGGCAATGTGGCCCCCCCGGAGACCGTCAACATCAACTCGGGCCAGCCGAAAAGGGCCCCAAAATCGTATTCCAAATCCAATTGGCCCTGGGGAACAAAATACTGGGGAACAAAACCCAAAACACCCACCGTGCCAGTGCCAAATTTGAGCATCGGAGTCAGACCCAGCCCACCTTTTCGGGGCGCAACAGGCTGTTGTCCAGCCTCCGCCGTTTTATTGCCCAAACCCTCCACACTTTGCAGCCCCGCAACCAAGGTCTCAAAGCGGGCAGGAGAAACCTGCTGCGCGATTTCATCCTGCAGATAAGCGCTCGGCTCTGCGGCCTGAATTTCTTGAAAGGTTTGCACTTTTTTGAGGGTATCCAAGACCAAAGCCGCCTGGGAGGGGCTGTTGAGATCTACTTCTACCCCTGTGGCTTGGCTGACCAAAGCCACGAGACGGTCCATATCGGGAATCGGGATTTCTTTGCGCACGGTCCAGGACTGGGTCGGGGCTCCCGCCAATTGGGCATAGTCTCCGCTGGTTTTAAAGACCGAGAGATTGAGGGTCAACACCGACTCTACGTCAATACTCCAATACTCTCCATCTTGGCCTTGGCGCTTGTGGGGGCCCGTCAAATTCAAGGGCCCTTGGCTCCAATTGGGAACCAGGGCATAAGCTGCCAGTGCCAAACGGCGCACATCAAAGCCGGGTACATCCAACTCCCCAACACGCACCATTGAACTGTCTTGCAAGAGGGGAAGTTCTCCAGCATGCTCTTTTTGCCAGCGTTTAAACTCGGCCAAAAATGGGCCGGGAGGCACGGACTGTGCCTGTGTGAGCAAAAGGGGCGTCATTTGGGGAAAAGCCTGACGCAAGACCTGACCCAATACCGCGTTGAGCGGGGTGTCTTGGGCGGGCAAAATAGCCATCTGTCGTTGTTGCTGATTGGCTTGGGCCAAAGCCGGAGCAAGGGGCAAAGATAGATTCAAAAGGGGTACCAAAACTGCCACAGAAAGGGCCAACCCCACCAGGGACCGCGTCAGCATAAAGCATTCTCCTTGAAAATGGACCTGTTTGCTAGACTACCACAAAAAACAGCCATTCAACAGCCCAAAAATGAACCGCAAACAGACACAAGGGAGGCCCTCAGACGTGTTTATCGAAGTTCACTGTCGGGTTAAAAAAGCCTTCGGACTGCAACGCCTCTTGCCCCGTTGACAGCTCCAGTTTTTCTAGGGTGTCGCGCACCATCAAAAAATCGGCCGTGAGTTTTTTAAAACCCACGGCTTGAATCGCATCCTGTTTGGCTCGCTGGCACTCATAACAACCGATTAAAACAGGATTGAGTGAAACCGTGGCCAATTGATGCAGAGCATATTTTAGCAAGGGCTCAGCCAAATGACCGTGACCAGGGTGCACGGTCATTTGAATCACATGGGGCAGAGAGCGCAGTTGGGCAAAAAGGTCGAGAGAAGCAACCAAGCGCTTGCGTGAATCTTCCACAACCAAATGCAGAGCCTGTGAGCGCTTGAGCGATTTTTTGAGCCATTCAGCCCCTTGCTGTATCGGCGTCAAGGCCACGTCTTGTTCACTGCGGTCTTCGACCACACGAATATACGGGGGAATGGCATCTTGGTAAAGCTCCCAGATCGGAGCCGTATCCCCGGCCCGACGCTCACGCAGTCCCTCGGGCGCAACCAGCTCTTCGGGCTCTTTGAATTTGGCCAATTTTTTGGCAGAGAGCTTGGAGTAGGTTAAGGTGGAATAGCGGCGAAAGCCCAATTTTTCGTAGAGTTTGATTGCCGGGGCATTGGCCACATCAACCTCCAAGGTAAAGCGCAAAGCCCCCCGCTGGCTGTAATAGTCAAATACGCCGTTGAGAATACCCTGGGCCAGGCCTTTGCCGCGAAAATCAGGGTGCACGGCAATATTGTCGATGTGCCAGCGCGACTTGTTTTGATTGCGGGGTGAGACCTGGGCCATGGCCGCAATTTTATCCCCGTCCTCCAGCACGTGCACGGTAAACACGTGCTGGTAAGGGTTGGGAAAAAGCGACAGCACTTTGACAAAAGGATACAAAGACTCCAGCTTTTCAATCCGATGAACAATATTCACCTCGCGGCGCTGATACTCCTCGGTAAAAGCCAATTCAAAGATCTGCTTGATACCCGCAAAATCTCGCTTGCGGGCGGGCCGGACCTTCATGTCGTGCTTTCGACCTTGGCCACTTTGGCAGAGCGCACGATCACGATCGGGGTCTGCTCGGCAGAATTGCCGTGGGGATTGCTGAGCAAACTGCTCATCAATTGCTTGATGTCGATATTCTTGGTGGCAGCGACGATCGCGGCCCTGCGAATATTGTTCACGTCGGCAATGGCGGCTTCGAGGCCTGTGCGGGCTTTGACTTCGTTGACCACCGACTGGGCGTGGGCCGGGCCCAAAACAATGTATTTGTCGTAAGGTGGCATGGTGCCGGTGAGATCGTCGATTAACTCCGAAGGCATGCCTGCAATGCGGTAGAGCCAGCCATGTTTGCGGAAGGCCACTTTCATAACGCCGCCCACAGCCACACCCGCCAGCATTTTGGGCAGGCCCACTTCATTGATGGCGCTCTGCATGCCATAAGCCGAAGAGAGACTGCCAACATTGGGCACCAAAAAGCACAGGCGGCTGGCCCAGAAGCCAGGCCGGATATGTTCATCGGGAATCAGGTAGCGGCGCTGGGTAATTGCCACCACGCTCTCAGCCATCACGACCACATCGCCTGACTGGGCCAGGGGAGCAGCATATTTAGCGATGACTTCGGCCATATTATCTGCATCGGTGAGGATATGGGTTTTAACGGGAATCAGGGTGACATCACCTTCGGAAATTGCTGGGGGAGAGGCTGAGACATCCTGCTCGGGAATCAGCACAATCTCTTCATGGCGGGCAATCTTGCTGCGGCGGCTGTAGGTGATATAGTCGAGGTCAATCACAATCGCATGTAAATCTTTGAGTTTTTCCAGATCACCCGTGCATTCAACGGCCAGCTCAAATTCGAGCGTGGTTTGGGGGGTGAGAATATACGCGGGCCAATAGCCATCTTCGCGGGTCTCTTTGTGCCAGGGACGAATCGTGGCGGTGACTTTAATCGCATCCGGGTCGGGCAGTGCCCCTTTGCCCAAAAGGCGCACACGGGGCTGCACATCGACGACGGTGCACTCGTATTTGCGGCTGAAATTGCGAATCGGGATATTGGTGCGGTAAATCCGTTTGTCGGCGGCATAATTGTGAATCCGCCAGGGATGACGGTGTGCAGGCAACATCAGACAGGGTTTGTTTTCACGGCTGCGGTACCAGAGTTCAAAGACACCCAACGCGCCACCCAGACCCAGCGCAGCACCCAAAAAAGCTTTTCTCATAAGATTCTTCCTTGTTTAACAATTCAGCCCGGAATCAGCGCCATGCAAAGAGAGAGGGTACAGTCCAACGGGATTCCGATCTCCTTCATTATAACTCTATGTCTGGCTCTCAGACAGGGTGAAAAAAAGGAGTGGCTGCTGGTTTGGAAAAGAAGGGATCTGCTTACTAACCATGTTTATGCAAATGATGGCGGAAAGGATATTGAGTTATTAGAAAGCGGTCAGTAGCTCCAGTTGGCACAAGCCCATGAAGTTCAGGCCGTTCGTTACGCACATCCATGTGCTCCACTCACTAAGTGCCGCGCCTTGTCTATTCCATCCATGGGACTTCGGCGCGGCAATTGCCTTCACTTTTCATGAGCTTGGCCAACCGGGATGATGGGTTCTATGGCAGGAATCAAAGGGTATGTTGAGTTGATTTTCATCTCAAAGCAAAATAGAATCAAGCTATTCATTCCAACGAAGGGGTCCCACGCATGAAAAATTGGCTGGTACTGTTTTTGGTCTGCGTCTTGGCTTTTCAGTACCCGTCCCTGAGCTGGGCAACCTCTCCTTCGCCGCAAGCACAAGCAGTCATAGAGCTAATAGATGGTGGACTGGAAGATAATTACACGAAAATTTTGGTTCAATCCATCTCTTTGTCCACAGCAGACCGTGACTATGTCTTCAGTTTAAAAAAGAAAGACCCCCTCGTTCCCTTCTTGCTCAATTTCGTTCCCGGTCTGGGACTGGGCTCTTTTCTCCAAGGAAATGTCGAAGGTGGCCTGATTCAAACAACTGGTGAAGCTGTCGGTTTGATTGTTTTTTTAGGAGGGATGATGGGCGCTATTTCAAATTCAGGCCCCCTACCGCAGCAATCTAACGATACAACTTATCTAACGATCAATCATGAGAGTGTCCCTTTTTATGCGATTCAAGCACTACTTGGCTTGACGCTGGTGATAGGATTTAAAAGCTACGGCCTGATCATACCTTTCTATTTCAGCAACATTTATAACGAAAAACTCAAAACAGCTTTGGCTGGCGAAAGCCTTTCCTGGCAACCCTTCGTCAGTGAAAATGGTATCGGTATTCGCTTGGCTTTTTAAGCAACACCGAAAATAAACAAGCCTCTCCCCACAGCGGAGCCCGAGCCCCAAAATACGGCATAAAACCAGCTGTTTTGTCTTTGCTTAACTCAGCGAGGACAATGTTGCAGCCGTTGGCCAAGGCACTGAAAAGTGAAGGCAATTAAGAGCTTCTAGCAGAGCCTTGGGCGATGCTTAGAAGGCTCTTACTTAGCACCGAAGGTGCTGTGCCGAACCATGGCCCACGGATGGAATAGACATGGTTCGCGCACTTAGCCTGTTGCACGCAGGACGCGTGCGGCAGGCGGCCCGAATGTCAGTGCCTTGCGCCAAGCGGAACCACTTATACCTCTCACCCCATCAAAGCAAACAGCCCTGAAAAAGCCTATCCCGCTGCAGAAACACAGCAAAATGAGGTATTCTGAAGTCTAGTTTTGGCACAGAGGTAAAGTCCCATGGATGAAAATCAAATCGATCGCGAAGATCCCCAATATCAACTGCACTGTATCCGTCACTCAGCGGCGCATATCATGGCCCACGCGGTTCAGGACCTCTTTCCTGAATCCCAATTTGCCATCGGCCCGGTGATCAAAGACGGCTTTTATTATGATATGGACCTGCCTCGTGCCCTGACCACAGAGGATCTCGAAGCGATTGAAAAACGCATGAAAGAGATCGTCAAGGCAAACAATCCCTTCATGCGTGAAGAGTGGGAAAAAGATCAGGCCCGCACATGGTTTGGCGAAAACAAACAGACCTTCAAACAGGAAATCATCGACGGCATTGGCGACGAAAAAGTCTCAATCTACAAAGAGGGTGACTTTACCGATCTCTGTGCGGGTCCCCACGTGCGTTATACCAAGCAGTGTAAACACTTCAAATTGCTCAAGGTCTCTGGCGCCTATTGGCGCGGCGATGAGAAAAACCCCATGCTGCAGCGCATTTATGGCACGGCTTGGCAGACCAAAGAAGAGCTCGACAAATACCTCTTCCAGCTCGAAGAAGCCGCCAAACGCGACCACCGCAAGCTGGGCAAAGAGCTAGATCTGGTCATGTTCCATGAATATGCTCCCGGAGCCCCTTTCTGGTTGCCCAAAGGCCAGACAATCTTCCGGATTCTCTCCGACAAAATGCGCAACTACAATCTGCGCAACGGTTATGTCGAAGTCGGTACCCCCCAAATGTTCCGCAAGGATCTCTGGCAAACCAGCGGCCACTGGGATCATTACCGCGAAAACATGTTCATCTTTGACGACGAAGACACGCAGATTGGCCTGAAAGCGATGAACTGCCCCAGCCACATGCTGATCTTCAAAAACGAGCACCACTCCTACCGCGATCTGCCCATGCGCATTCACGATCAAGGCGTCTTGCACCGCAACGAAAAATCCGGAGCACTTTCGGGGCTGACCCGTGTGCGCAAATTCTGCCAAGATGATGCCCACCTCTTTGTCACGCCTGAGCAGGTAGAACCCGAATTGCGCACCCTGTTGGCCATGGCCAAAAACACCTACGAAGTCTTTGGCATGAAATTCAGCAAGGTCTATCTCTCCACCCGCCCCGATGACTATATGGGTGAGCTGGAAATGTGGAACCAGGCCGAAGCCAGTCTGACCAAGGTGATCGAAGAAGCGGAACTGAATTACCAAATCAACGCCGGGGATGGGGCTTTTTATGGCCCCAAGATCGACTTTATTATCGAAGACGCCCTGGGCCGCGAATGGCAAACGGCCACGGTTCAGCTCGATTTTCAGTTGCCGCTGCG
Organism: Candidatus Sericytochromatia bacterium; assembly: GCA_050248915.1. Lineage (GTDB taxonomy): Bacteria > Cyanobacteriota > Sericytochromatia > UBA7694 > UBA7694. The sequence goes on along the minus strand of JBFWRL010000133.1, from coordinate 6,410 downwards.
CTTTGAACTCAAATACATCGCCCAGGACAACAGTGCCAAAACCCCGATCGTGATTCACAGAGCCATTTATGGCAGTTTGGAACGCTTTATGGGTGTCTTGATTGAACATTATGCCGGCGCTTTTCCGACCTGGCTGGCCCCTGTTCAATGCCATGTAATCAATTTGGGCGAAGCCCATCTTGACTATGCCGCTTCGGTCCACAAACAATTGCTCAAAGCGGGTGTGCGTTCGCATTTGGATCTGCGCAACGAGAGCGTGAACTACAAGATCCGCGAAGCCCAATTGCAAAAGATCCCGTATATGTTGGTGGTGGGCGACCGCGAAATGGAAGCGGGAGCGGTCTCTGTGCGCGCCCTGCGCGAAGGCAACCAGGGCTCTGCACCTTTGGCTGAATTCATTGAGCGGATTGTCAAAGAAGCCGACGTGGACTTTGCTGATCCGACCTAAATGCCAAAGCAAGCATCATTATCATGAGCGAAAACCAAAACACCTGGGGCCTGGCCCCGGCCTTTAAAGGCCCCATGGTGACGGTCAGTTTGCTGTTTATTTTGATGCCCATTGTCTTGAACCTGATGATGTGGCCCCGACTTTTGGCTTTGCCCCCCAGCTTAAATCGCTATCTGGCTTTGGGGCTGATGGCCCTGCCCCTGCTTTTCTCGCTGGGTATGGCCTGGCTCTTGCGGGCCACTCTGGCAGAGACGCGCCTGTGCTTAAGCAGCGATGGGCTGGAATACCACAGCCCGCTTTTGAGCCTCAAAGCCACTTGGCAGCAAGCCGAGACCTTGGTACCAAGTGATATCAGCGCCCAGCGCTGGAACCTGCAATTAAACAGCCCTGCAGAAGTCCTGAGATACCGGCTGGTTAAGCCTCCGGAAGCTGGCCGGTTGCAAATTCCGCTCTTTCCTTTTGCTGGAAACGAGATTGAGCCCTTAGAACAGGCCTTAAAAAAGCACTGTGCCGGATTAAAGCGGCAAGTGGCCGAAAAAAAGCCGTAAAAATCGCCCAAGCTTCAATCCATCACCCGATTTAAGGCGGCGATCAAGGTCTCCGCAGTAAAGGGTTTAATCACGTATTCTTTCACGCCCGAGTCCAGGGCTTCCATGACCTTATCAATCGTGCCTTCAGTGGTAATCATGACCACAGGAACAGCCTCTGCCTCAGAACGCCCCCAAGACCTCTCGCGTTCACGCAATTGTTGCACAAATTGCAAACCACTGATACCCGGCATATTCCAATCGCTGATCACGACATCAATGCTGGTATCAAAAAGGGTTAACCCCTCTTCTCCACTGGGAGCTTCGAGTACCTCTGCAGCTTCATAAGCCGGTGTGGCCTGAAGATGTTTGGTCACAATGCGACGGGCAACTCTGGAATCATCGACTACGAGGACTTTCAAGTGAACGAACCCTCTTTCTGAATGACTTAAACAGTATTCAGATCATCTAATCACATCCCCGGTTCTGCGTAAAGAGTGAGTATTGAGAAGAAAATCAGAAGGGAGTCTGACAGCAAGATAAGCAGCGAAGTCAGCTTGATCTTGCTAAAAGTTGTATTTTGGCAAGCCAATCGCGGCGTTGACCCAGGCAGAAACCATACCCTGATTGGGGGCTTCCATCATCAGGCCACGGGCGGCGGCAGCGCCAGCCAAACGTTGGGCCAAAACAGCTTGGTCAGCGGGATTGGTGTAGAGGGTTAAATTTTGGACATTCCACAGCCCGACATCTTGCATCATGCGGGTTTGGTTGGGGCTGGCGCCTGTGCGCATCAAATCAGCAGAGCTGATCCAGCCAAAGACATTTTGTTTGATCTGGGCCTGTTGGGCAGAAGAGGTAAACATTGGCACACTGCCAGAGAGCACGTTGACAAAAAAGCGCCCCACCACACCCAAACCAGCCCCGACCTTCAGCAGGCGATCGGGGGTATTGATTAAAAAGGCACTCAAACGACTGGCTGCAGCTGAATCGCCCACAATCGCACCAATGCCACCTTGGGCAGCCATGCTCATCGGAGAATAATCACTGCCACCGGTATACGAATCAGCCAAATAGGGATTCACCGTAGACGAAGGGACCGTTGTGACAGAAGCAGAACGCTGCACAGGGGCATAACCGTAGTAGGAGGAAGAACCGCCGACTGCCTGTACCATTTTTTTCTGTCCTTTTTAATAAAATTTGAACTTTACTTAATTTGATTATAGTCGAAAAAAGACCAATCCCTGCGCTAACAAAGTTATCGTACATTTAAGTTTAGTTAAAAAAAGATTAAAGAACCCCCGGTTTGTGGAACAAATGCAAAAAGCGGATCCAGTGGGATCCGCTTTTAATCTTGTTTGATCGGGCTTAAATAACTTCGAGCGCCGTGATCTTTTCTTCTTGGCCAGGTACGCCAAAGAGTTGGACAATCTGGGGATCGTAACGAATACCCGCATAGCGATTGAGTTCATCGACAATTTGTTCGGGGCTCAAAGCCGAGCGATAGGGCCGATCCTGACTCATGGCACAGTAGGCATCTACAACAGCCAAAATCCGAGCAGGAATCGGGATTTGCTCACCCGCCAGGGCATCGGGATAACCTGTGCCATCCCAGCGTTCATGGGACCAGCGCACCCATTTTGCCGCCTTTTCATAATCAGGGCCCAAGCGCTCCATAATAAAGCGGTAGCCATGCAGGGGATGCTCTTCGAGCATGCGCCATTCGTCGTGACGCAGGGCCCGCTCTTCTTGGACAAAATCGTAATTGTCCATTTCGCCAATATCGTGCAAGAGTGCCGCGATTTTTAGCGATTCCAGATCAGAATCACTCATTTCAAAGTGAGCGGCCACCTGCAAACAGAGATCGGCCATATACTCAGAGGTATAAGGCTCTTGCACCATTTCAAAGGCATCAGACTGGGCACTGAGCGCCAAGATATCGTCGTGACTGAATTGGCCCGGCTTTTTCTTGAGCAAAGAACCACCACTGCGGGATTGGCCACCACCCATACGGGGCATGACAAACAGGGCCAGACCATATATGACAAAAATTGTGTAGAGGGCAATAGATGCGTACAGAGTCAGGCTTTTTAAACCCAGACTGACCCCCAATAAACTTTGAAGACTTTCCATAATCAGGTTATACCTCGCATGAGTTCGAGAAATGCAGCTTCGTCGAGAACCATTAGACCCAATTTTCGGGCTTTGTCTAATTTGCTGCCAGCTTTGTCTCCTACAATAACATAATCTATTTTACTACTTATAGTGCCTTTGACACTCCCCCCCCACTTTTCGATCCACTCGCCAGCCTCGGGACGACTCATGGCTGCAAGGGTTCCGGTCAAGACAAAACTTTTTCCAGAGAGCGGCAAACCTTCCGGTTTGGCAGCAGGCAAAACAAAATTTAATCCCAAATCTGAAAATTTTTGCAAGAGCTGAGTGGTCGCTGGGTTTTGAAAAAACTGCAGGGTGCTCTCAGCGATCTGCGGCCCTATCCCATGAATCGATTGGATCTCTTCAAGAGAAGCCTGCTGAATGGCCTCTAAGGCCCCCAAATGCTCAACCAAGAGCTGGGAGGCCTCTTTGCCCACATGGCGTATGCCCAGGCCAAAGAGAAAGCGCTCCAGAGGCACAGCCTGTAAACGGGTTTGCAGTTGCGCGAGCAAATTTTCCGTCGATTTGGGTCCCATGCGCTCCAGCGAGAGCAATTGCTCAGCATTGAGGGCAAAGAGATCCGCAAAGTCTTTGACCAGCCCCTGATCCACCAATTGAGCCACCAGGGCCTCACCCAGCCCTTCGATATCCATGGCATTGCGTGAGACAAAATGCTGGAGCTTGCCTTTGAGCCGATCGGGGCAGGCTTCATTTAAACAGCGAATGATCGGGCCATTGGCATCGGGAGTGAGGGAGTGTTCACAACTGGGGCAGACGTCAGGATAGGCAAAGATCGTTTCTTGGCCAGTGCGCTTTTCAGGCAGCGAGCGCACGACTTCGGGAATGATCTCCCCGGCTTTTTGGATCACGACCACATCACCTTTGCGAATGTCTTTGCGGTGAATTTCCTCTTGATTGTGCAAAGTGGCGCGGGAGACCAAAGATCCGGCCAGAAAGACAGGCTCCAACTCGGCAACGGGTGTCACAGCGCCTGTGCGCCCGACTTGCAGAGAGATATGTTGAATCCGGCTCAAGGCCTGCTCCGCCGGGAATTTATAGGCAATGGCCCAGCGGGGGAATTTAGACGTGAATCCCAGTTCTTTTTGCAGGGCCAGATCATTGACCTTGATGACCACGCCATCAATCGCAAAGGGCAATTCTGGCCCGATTTGTGCCCATTCTTGGCAGGCCTCCCAGACCTGATCGATCGAGGAGCAAAGCTTAAAATGGGGGCTGGTGGGAAAGCCAAGATCACGGAAATAAGCCAGGAGTGAGGAGTGTGTTGGAAGTTGAATTTCAGGGGGCAAATGGCCCATATAAATAAACAGATCCAATTTGCGGCTGGCAGTAATGGCTGGATCCTGTTGCCGCAGCGAACCCGCAGCGGCATTCCGGGGATTGGCAAAGAGTTTTTGCTCTTTGGCCAATTGTTCGTGGTTGAGCTGGGCAAAGGCCTTTTTCGACATATAGACTTCGCCACAGGGATTGAGCCAAGTCGGGATGTCTTGGCCTTCAACAGGCAGCAAGCGCAGGGGCAGGGAGCGAATCGTGCGCAGATTGGCAGTTACATCTTCACCTTCACTGCCATCGCCGCGCGTGGCACCCAATTGAAAGGCCCCATTTTCGTAGCTCAGCGAAATCGCCAAACCGTCGATTTTGAGTTCGACGACATATTCCACTTCTTCGCGGCCCGAGAGCTTGAGCACCCGCTGGTGAAAGTCGTCGAGTTCTTCGCGGTTAAAGGCATTGTCGAGACTAAAAAGAGGAACTTTGTGGGTCACAGGCGGAAATTTACCCGATATCTTACTGCCCACACGCTGGGTCGGGGAATCGGGGGTGATCAGCTCAGGATGGGCCTGCTCCAACTCAACCAGGCTGCGGTAGAGACGATCATAGGCCGTATCGGCAATGGACGGCTGATCCAAGACATAATATTGGTAATTGTGGTGCTGAATGTCGGCCCGCAAACGCGTTGCCTCAGCGTGTAGGAGCGCAAAATCCGTGCTGGGATTCACCACCCGTTCAAACCTCGTCTTCGTAAATCGAGACGCGGTTCCGGCCGCCCCCTTTGGAACGGTACAGGGCAACGTCAGACGCTTCCATCAATTGTTTGGGGGTCGAGCCATGGGCCGGAAAAGTCGCAATCCCAATACTGACCGTGATATTGCGCCCCGTGACCAAATGGCTGACATCGGTGACTTCGACCGCCTGGCGGATGCGCTCGGCCACCATCAGGGCCCGCTCGGTGTCTGCTTCGGGCATCAGAATCGTAAATTCTTCGCCGCCATAACGCGAGGGGATATCCACTTCAGTGCGGATATTGCGCTGAATCGTGCTGGCCACCAATTTAATCACCTGATCACCAATGGGGTGGCCAAAGGTATCGTTGACATGTTTAAATTTGTCGATATCCATGATCAACAGCGAAAAGACCTTGTTGACCTGATTGGCTTTGTCGATTTGCTCAACCAGACGCTGATCAAAGAAGCGGCGCACATAGAGGCCGGTCATGCTGTCTTTGGTCGCCAACTCGTAATTGCGCACGTTTTCGATCAAGATCGAGGCGTAATTGGCAAACGAGACCAGAATGGCTTCATCGCGCTCGTTAAAGGTCAAAACGCCGCCTCCGCGTTTTTCTTTGTCGAAAACAGCCATGACATAAGAGACCAGGGCACTTTCATCATCGCGGTTCTTGTTGTGAATGGGTACAAATAGAGCATATTTGGCCTCGACCTGCCACATCCGTCCGCCATCCACCATGCAGATATGGGGATCACCGGATTCAATTGTGCGCGCCAGGGCCTCGTAAGAGCGGTAGGGCAATAAATTGCGCTGCGAAAAGGGCTCGGTGTTTTTACAGCACATCATCGTCAGGGCATCGCGGCCATGATCGACTTTAAAAATCACCCCTTTGGTGGCGGAAGTCGAAGAAAGCATTTCCTCTAAAATAGATTGGAAGAGTTTATTTTCTTCCAAAATAGAGATAAAACGCATACTTATCTCACTCATTTTTTGCACACCGAGATTGGCTTCAACCAACTCAGCTTTTTGTTTGCGCAATTTATCTGAGGTTTGCTTGAGCTCTTCGATCAGCGAAAATTTGTAAATATCCATGCTGACCTGGCGGGCAATCATGGTCAACAAAATCTGGTCTGTGGCCGAGTAGGTGGTTTTGTCGAGCTAGTCACCGAGCAAAATACAGCCCACCAGATTGTCTTTGACCACCATCGGCACTATCATCAGAATCTGGTATCGCAACAAGATCTCTTGATGGGCCTTAAAAA
>JBFWRL010000132.1:0-15979 GCA_050248915.1 Candidatus Sericytochromatia bacterium | reverse complement strand
GTCGAATTGGGCGCAGAAGTGCGCTGGTCTTCATGTAATATTTTCTCTACCCAAGACCATGCCGCTGCTGCCGTGGCGGCCGCTGGTGTGCCAGTTTTTGCCTGGAAAGGCATGAATGAAGAAGAGATTGACTGGTGTATTGAACAGACCTTGTTTTTTGACAACGCTCAAAAACAGCATCCCCTCAACCTGATTCTCGATGACGGGGGCGACCTGACCAATATGGTGCTGGATCGCTATCCCGAATTGGCTGCGGGTATCAAAGGCCTCTCCGAAGAGACCACCACAGGCGTCCATCGCCTCTATGAGCGCATGGCCAAAGGCACTTTGCCTATGCCTGCGATCAATGTCAACGACTCTGTCACCAAATCCAAATTTGACAATAAATACGGCTGTAAAGAATCCGCTGTGGACGCCATTCGCCGCGCCACAGATATTATGATGGCCGGAAAAGTCGCTGTCGTCGCTGGTTATGGTGATGTCGGTAAGGGCACAGCCGCCTCATTGCGCGGTGCGGGAGCCCGTGTGATCGTCACCGAAATTGATCCGATTTGCGCCCTGCAGGCCTCCATGGACGGCTATGCCGTCAAAAAAATGGATGACGCCGTCAAAGAAGCGGATATTATTGTGACCGCCACAGGCAACCGGGATATCATCAGCGAACGCCATTTCCTCAATCTCAAAGACAAAGCGATTGTCTGCAATATTGGCCATTTTGATATTGAAATTGACATGGCTTGGCTGAACAAACACTACGGCCACACCAAAGACCAAATTAAACCCCAGGTAGATATGTACACCATCAACGGCAAAGATCTGATCATCTTGGCAGAAGGCCGTCTCGTCAATCTGGGTTGTGCCACAGGCCATCCCTCATTTGTGATGTCCAATTCCTTCACCAACCAGGTGCTGGCCCAGATCGAGCTCTGGCAGCATCGCGAGCGCTACGAGAACAAGGTCTATACTTTGCCCAAACACCTCGATGAAAAAGTCGCCCGTTTGCATCTGGAAAAACTCGGGGTCGAACTCGAAATCCTGAGTTCAACCCAAGCTGAATATCTGGGCCTGGACGTTGCGGGGCCTTATAAACCCGAAATGTATCGCTATTAAAAGCAAAAATACGGGTATGTCCCGATCTCAGCCTTTAATTGGGGTGGGGTCGGGACATTTGCATATAGATGTCTTGTTTCGCCAACTTGTCGAGGTTCTGGGCTGAGAGACAAAAACAATCCACTCCCACCCCCTGCAAATGCAGCCATTCTTCGGGGCTGTCCACCTCTCCCTGAAAAATGATCCGGGTATTTTTTTTGGTTTGCTGGCGAATCAGGCTGACCAGTTCATAAGCCGCGGAGCCTTTAAAACCTGTTTGCAAGAGCAGTATATCCGGACTCAAAATCAAGGCTCCAGGCAAGTCCTGAAGTTTTTTGATTTCAACCACGGGCAAAATTCCCCAGAGCCCAATCTTTTCAAAGTAGAGCTGTGCCCTGCGGGCCCCCAACAGAGAAGGAGAAAAAGCCAAGGCCTGAATTCCGGCAACTTTGGCCTGTAAAATTTGGTACTCATCCACCAGCGGGGCTTGCAACAGAACAAAGGTCTCAGGCGCAGATTGGCGAAAGAGAGTCAATTGCTCTGGCAAAAACAATTGGGCGTCAACGTTCAGACAGGTTCCTGTCTGATTGTCCTGAAACAGAGGGGCAGGCGTTAAGTGTTCACCTGGATGTGCTGAAATCTGGGTCAAGACCAATGGCAGAGCTGAAGGGCGCAGTGGAAGCCGATCCTGATCCGAACGCAACGCCAGCGCGCGCTGCTCCATGGCAAAAAAAGACACTTCCTGCCGAGCCTGTTGCAGCGTCGCTTTGTATTGCTCAATTTGATAGGCACACGTTTCTGACAAAATCTGCTCATGGCTCATCAGACCACACCCCTTTTTCCCTTGAAACCTATTGCCAGCTAAAAAGTAAAAAAGCCTTGAGCAAAACCCTATGGTTCTCTTATTAAAACAGATTCTCTCCCAAAAATTAAGCCCCCCCCCAAGTGGGAAGGGCTCAAATTGGCAATGAAATCAATTAAACATTAAACAAAAAGTGCAAAACATCCCCATCTTGAACAATGTATTCTTTGCCTTCGGTGCGCATCCAACCGCGATTGCGGGCTTCAGGATAACTGCCGGCTTCGAGCAATTGCGGACAGGGAATCACTTCGGCCCGAATAAAGCCATGTTCAAAATCTGTGTGAATTTTGCCTGCGGCTTGGGGTGCCTTGCTGCCAGCTTCAACGGTCCAGGCCCGCACTTCTTTTTCACCCGAGGTGATAAAGGTAATCAGCCCCAAGGTTTCATAGCCAATTTTGATCAGGCGGTGCAAACCCGGTTCTGCAACGCCCAATTCATCGAGATAGGCTTTGGCTTCATCGGCTTCTAGCTCAGCCAGCTCACATTCGATCTGTGCGCTGATCTTGACAACCTGGGCCCCCTCTTTGGCGGCATGTTCACGCACCAATTTGACATAGTCGTTGTCTTGGGTCAGATGCTCTTCGGCCACGTTGGCCACATAAATCACAGGCTTGTGGGTTAAGAGCCCAAAATCTCTCGGAATAGGCATTTCGTAGTGGCCTGACCGAGCAGGCTGTCCCTGTTGCAAAAGTGCATAGATCTCTTCAGCCAGGGCCAATTGTCCAAGTTGTTCTTTGTCTTTACTGCCTTTGGTGGTCTTTTTCAAGCGCTCAATGCGCTTTTCCATGGTGGACATATCCGAGAGAATCAGCTCAAGGTTGATAATCTCAATGTCTTCCAAGGGATTCACTCGGCCAGCGACGTGAATAATATTGTCATCTTCAAAACACCTCACAACATGGGCGATGGCGTCCACCTCGCGAATATGCGCGAGAAACTGATTGCCCAACCCCTCACCCTGACTGGCCCCTTTGACCAGACCTGCAATGTCCACAAACTCGACCGTGGTCGGAATAATCGGGGGAATCCGATCACCTTTGGTAAACATGCGCGAAAGTGCGCCCAAACGTTCGTCGGGAACGGCCACCATGCCAACGTTTTTATCAATTGTGGCAAAGGGAAAGTTGGCGGCCACAGCGCCAGCACGGGTAATTGCATTAAAAAGTGTCGATTTGCCCACATTGGGCAGACCCACAATACCAATTCCTAAACTCATGGGGTGTCCTTAATCAAAATAAAATAGTTGCTTGAATGGTTAATTATATAGTGATTTCTGTCCAGGCGGATAGAAATCAGCGCTTGGGCAAACGGAATCAGACAGGGGCTGTGGCTCCAAACTTTGGGCACAAATATTAAATATTCATTAAATATAGAGACCTGGCCACAAGCTTTGTTCAGGGTTTGACGACAAGATAAACAACCAAAAAACTATTTTTGCACAAGGCGGTTATCCATGCTGATACCCTCAAACAACTTCGCCAAACTGGCCATTGGTGCCGGTCATGCCGTCCGTGTGGAGCTTTCCAACCAATTGTTTTACCCCATTGCCGTTGATATCAACAACCCCTCTCAACCGCTGATGGGCGGCTCGGTGGGCAACCGCAGTGGCCGAGCAAACCTCTTAACAGACCCCAATATTGGTGGCAATACCGCCGCTTACGCCGCTGACTTTGCAGCCCTGACAGGCGATCCCCTGGGTGTTGTCAAAATTAATACGGCCAATGGCCCCATTTTCACCCTGACCCGCTACGATGGCACGGGGATTATCACTATCGAAGAGCCCCAATTGAACGGCACTTATTCCTCGGTTCCCCGCTATGTGGTCAAAGCCGATGGCACCATTTATGACTGCCTGGTCGCCCGCGGTGTTGACAACGAAACCGCTCCCAATACCTACAACAACCTCTCACACTGGGAGTTTGCGGCTGCGGGTGCGGGTGTTGGCTATAATGCAGGTACTCTCTCATATGCGCCGCCCGCCCCCTTTAACGTGGCGGCCAACATCACTGAAAATCACTATACCCGCGCTGTGGGCCGGGTTTCTTTCCGCCCCAAAAGTGGTGCCTCTTCAGGGGTCATTCAAGATCAATTGCAGCGCGCCCAAGGCAGCCTCGACACCATGAGCCGCATTCTGCGCAGTCTACACGATGAAGCCAAAGGCCCTCTTTCGAATATTGTGATTCGTTAGGCTTTCGCCACCTCAAAAAGAAGCCCCGCATCAAGCGGGGTTGTCTCTTTTTACAGCCCTCAAAAGGGGCTGTTTGTGTCTGCTCAAAACAGGTGATTAGCGGTAATTGTTAAACACCAGGGGAATTTCAATCTCCTCTTGTTCACGCAAAAATTGCATGACCGTCTGAAGATCATCTTTGCTTTTGGAAAAAACCCGAACCGACTCACCTTGAATGGTGGGTTTCACCGTTTTGAACTGGTCGCGAATCATTTTTGAGACTTTTTTGGCAGTCTCTGTATCCATGGCTTTGATCAAGGTCACGGTCTGTTTGAGCTTGCCACCCAAAGCCGATTCGGGATCTTCAAACTTGAGAATTTTGGGGCTGAGTTTGCGGGCAATCACACGGGCCACCAGCATCTGCTGCAGCGCCGTCAACTTCATTTCGTCTTCGCCGCGCAGGGTAATCAGCTCATCACTTAAATCAATTTCAGCCAGGGCATTTTTAAAGTCATAGCGGGTCAGGATTTCTTTTTTGACCTGATCGACCGCATTGCGCAGTTCTTGAAAATCAAATTCACTGACAATATCAAATGAGGCTTCTTTAGCCATGGGAAAATCCACCTTGAAGCAAATTATTTCGTTTTCATTCAATTTACCACAGTCAGTTCGCGAGATGCGTCTTGGCTTGCAGAACCCATCCATAGTAACATTAACAAAGTATCCAAATAGCAAGCTGTGTTGCTGGACTCTCTGCGAACTCTCTGCGGACTGTCTGCGAATTGTCTACAGACAGTCCAATTAAGACTCTTGACGGAAACTGTGTGAATAAATCGGCCCAGGAAAGGTGGTGGTGATCGTTGTCTGAAGATAAGGACTCAAAAACAGAAGACGCGACACCCAAACGCCGAAGCGAAGCCCGACAAAAAGGTCAGATCCTCAAAAGCAAAGAGGTCAATACCGCAGCCTTGATCTTTGTGGCAGCTTACGCCCTGAATTTATCGGGCCCCCATATTTACAAGACCATCTTTAAATATTTACAGGCCACCTATTTCGAAATCCCACATATCATGCGGAATTTTCACCAAGCAGATTTGCATTCCTATGCACTCAAATCTGTGCAGGTGATTTTTATGATGGTGGCCCCGATTTTTGCCGCCGTGTTTATAACAGCCATTATTGTCGAGGTGGTCCAGGTCGGTATTTTGATTACCGGCAAGCCCCTCAAAGCCCAATTGGAGCGTATCAACCCCATCAAGGGCTTTAAACGCATTTTTGCGATCAAATCCGTCGTAGAATTGATCAAAAGTGCGGTCAAAACCTCGATTATTGGCTGGGTGGTCTATACCACTTTGAGAGACAATATCGACACCGTCATTTACACGATTAAAAACTCGATTCCAGATGCCATGGTCTTGGCCGGGAATTTGATTGTCACCATTGCCAAAAAAGCCGCTGTTTGTATGATTATTGTGGCCTTTATTGACTATTTTTATCAGCGCTGGGAATTTGAAAAATCTATGCGCATGTCTAAACAAGAGGTCAAAGACGAATACAAACAGAGTGAAGGCGACCCCCATATCAAAGGCAAACAGAAACAGAAAATGCGCCAGATGAGCATGGGCCAGGTTCGCCAGGCTGTACCCGATGCCTCAGCCGTGGTCTCCAACCCCACTCACTATGCGATCGGCATTCGCTACGAAGACGGCATGAATGCGCCCAAAGTGGTGGCCCGTGGCCGAGATGAACTGGCCATTTACATCAAAGAAGTGGCCAAAGAGCACGATATTCCCATTTTTGAAGATCCGCCCCTGGCACGCGGCCTTTACAATAGCTGCGATTTGGGTGAGTTTATTCATCCGGATTTTTACATGGCCATCGCCAAAATCATTGCCTACCTGATGAAACAAAAAGGTGGGAAAGTGGCCCCACCCGACGAAAACGCGACCCAACCCCGTGCTGTTCGTATGGGCCACACCATGTCTGAAGAAGATCGCGAAACCCTGGGAGATGATGAACGCGGTCCTTCTGGTCCCGTTTAAGCAGGCCCCATTATGTTTCGTGCCCGATTGAATCCCAAGCGCTCCTTTAGGGGCTAAAAAACAGGGCCTGTTTCTCTGCTTCGGCATTTAAATCCAGGCCAAATTGGGCAGGATATAAGACATTCCAGAGAAAGAGTCCCTGGGGAGGGGCTGTCAGGCCCACCAGAGCACGATCTGTGCTACTTAAGATCTGCGCGAGATGCTGAGCAGGAAAACGGCCCCGGGCAATATCCAAAACGGTTCCCACCAGGGTTCTCACCATATTGTAGAGAAAGCTCTGGGCCTGAATTTCCAAACAGATGACCCCATTGGGGGCAGTCAATACACGGGCCTGCTCAATCTCAATGATAAAGTTTGTTCGGTAAGATCCACTTTTGCAAAAAGCCTCAAAATTATGGCGGCCCAATAATTGGGGCCACAATTCAGACAGCAAATTGCGATCAAAATCATGGGGATAATGCCAGCAATAGCGGGCATTAAAGGGTAAAACACGGGTCTCTGGCCAAATAAAATACCGGTAAGTGCGACTCAAGGCCGCATAACGGGCATGGAAACCGGGTGATAAATCATGGGCGCTTAACACCGCTATGTCGGCTGGCAAATGGCGCTGCAGCGCCAAAGGCAGACGTTCCAAGGGAAAGGCCTTGGGAGTCTGAAAATGCACAAATTGGGCACGGGCATGGACACCCGCATCGGTGCGACCGGCACAAATTGTGGGACAGACATGCCCCAGCACCTTTGCCAAAGCATTTTCCAGATGCAATTGGACGGTTCTCTGCTGGGGTTGAACCTGATAGCCTTGAAAATGGGTGCCTTCGTAGACCAAATGCAGCCCCATAAGACGCTGTGAAGCGGGCGCTTCAGTCATGGCTGGAGGGGACGCAAATGGACCACATCCCCTTCAAGAATGACAGCCGTTGGCACCAAAACCCCCAGGGTAACGGCTGAGGCAAACAGCGTCCAGGCGGTATGTTCATGGCGAATTTTGAGTTGCACCACCCCTTGGCCATTTTCGGTTTCTTGATCCAGAACTTGCGCCAAAATGTGATCTGCAGCCATGCCTTCGCGGGTGCCCAACGATAAATTGGGCAGCCCCAGTAAATGGTAGACCCAGACCTCGCGCAGAAAATGGCGGGCGGGAGGAATCACCGTATAACCTCTGAGTTCTTTGGTCAAAGAGACCGGCGGTAGATCTTGTTTGTGTTCCAAGACCAAGCTCATACAGGCGGTTAAACAGAACAAAAGACTGATCAACAGACCACGTTTAAGGGCCATGGGGGGATTCTTTCCAGACAATCACATCGCCTTCGACAATCAGCCAATTGCGGGTATAAATCCCCAGGGTTAAGAGGCTGACCACGGCATCAAGGGGGCGATAAGTGCGCACAATCCGCAAATTGATCACCCCCCCATTGGCCTGCCCGGCCAGCCCGGTTGTTTCCTCTGCCAAAATGCGGTTCAAAACCGTACTTTCAGCTTCGCTATAGCCAAAGACATATTCCAATTGTTTTTCCCGGTAAAAATGTCTGCGCAGCTCAAACTTCTGTCCTCTGAGAATCTGCTCCTGATTAAACAGGACACTTTCATCGAGAAAGCTCTGAAAACTCAGTCGATAACAGCCTGTTAGGCCCCCCAAAAGCAAAACAGCAAAACACCAACGCACGGGCCAAGCCATAAGCTTCAGGAAATCAACACATCACCGCTATTGGTGCGTGCGGTTAAGGTGCCTTCACCATTGCCGATTCGTCCCTGGAGAAAATGTTCATTGACTTCTTGGCCTTCCAAACTCAGACGGCATTCCACATCCCCACTGCGACTGGCCACATCCAATTTGCACTGGCTGTCTGGGCGCACGATCAAATCGATATCCCCACTGTTGGAGATCAAACTGACAGCGGCAGAAGGGGCGATCGAGAGGTCTCCTTGTAAATCGCCACTGGCAGAGTTCAGCGAGGTCTCGGCCTGTAAACGCCCCGAGATTTCAATGTCTCCACTGGTGGTTTGTAAGTCCAGTTTGCCTTTGCCTTCAAGCAATTGCAGACTGATATCTGCGCTCTGGCTCTCAGCTTTGAGGGAATGGGCCACGGCCGCCTCAATCCGCAAATAGCCGCTGGCACTGTTTAAGCTGGCCTGGTAGAGAGAGCCTTTGAGCAAAATATCTCCCGAGCGGCTAGTGGCTTTCAATTGTTCACTGATCTGATCGGCCCGAATAGTGCCACTCTGGGTTTCGAGTTCGAGGGTTTTCAGGGCCACCTGATCGACGCGCAGATCGCCACTGTGGCTTTTGAGATGACATTCTCCCTGGACATGACTGAGGTTGACGAGAGAAATATCTTGACCTTGGGTCGAAAGTTCCAGATGCAAAGCGGCTGGAACCTGCAATTTGACATGAACTTTGATCTGATCGGATTTCAACAGGTCCAAACCGGCCAAACTGATCTGGGCAATTTGGCCTTCTTCTTTGAGCTGCAATTGAATCGCGTCAAGGGCGTTGTCCAACAAAGTCACGCCGCGCATCGGTTTCTTTTCGAGCAGGGCAATGATCTCAGTGGCTGATTCTCCTGAGGTCACTTCAATATCGCCCCAGGCATTGTGAAAGATCGCTTTTGTGCAATGGCTGGGCAAAGCCAATTTTTGGGCTGAGCTGATCTCTGCGGAGGTATTTTCCTCTGCAGAAGCCCCGCGCGAAGCCACATTCTGACGAATGCCGTCGAGGGTTTTTTCGAGGTTGGGCCCCAATTGACTCGTGACCGAACCAATTAAATTGGAAACAGAACCCATAAAGTTTTCAATACTGGGCCCCATCTGTTTCATGATATTTTCGCCACTGATGCGCTCCTCGGCAGGCGGCGGAGGCGCTGCCGAAGAAGGCGAAGCGGCTGGCCCCGTCTTACCCATCAGAGCCTCAAGCAGGGTATCGGCTTCATCGACGGTGATGCGGTTTTCTTGCAGCATTTTTAAAATCAATTTGCGTTCTTCAGACATGGCATTGCGCCTTTCAAAATAAAATGGGAACAAAATAACAAAACCCTGTCCCTATTTTAACCCGCCGGGAGCATCGGGGGAAAGGGCGCAGGCAGGGGCAACGGAGTGTGTTAAAATACAGTGTCCAAATATCCCGGCCCCATAGCCATTTTAATTTGAACAGGCATAAGATAACAGGCAAGTACCATGAGCGACTCAACCCAGGAAAAAATTGCAACCCTGCAAGCTTTACACGCACAAATCCAGAGCAGCGAAGAACAGGCGCTAAAGAAACAGCACACCAAAGGCAAAAAAACAGCCCGCGAACGCCTGGAATTACTCTTAGATCCCGGTAGTTTTGTCGAATTCGACAAATTTTCAGTCCATCGCTGCGATCATTTTGGCATGGACGAGAAAAAAATCCTGGGTGATGGGGTGATCACCGGCTGGGGAAAAATCCACGGTCGCCCAGTTTATGTATTTTCCAATGATTTTACGGTCTTTGGGGGTTCATTGGGTGAAGTCTTTGCCGAAAAAATTTGCAAAATCATGGATTTGGCCGTGCAAAACGGTGCCCCCGTGATTGGCATCAACGACTCTGGCGGTGCCCGGATCCAAGAGGGCGTGGTCAGTTTGGCCGGTTATGCCGATATTTTTTACCGCAATGTGCAGACCTCTGGGGTCGTGCCCCAAATTTCGGTTATCATGGGCCCCTGTGCTGGGGGCGCGGTTTATTCACCGGCCCTGACCGATTTCACCTTCATGGTAGAAGGCACCAGCCATATGTTTATCACCGGGCCCGACGTGGTCAAAGCCGTGACCGGAGAAGAAATCACCTTTGAGGCCCTCGGTGGTGCAGATACCCACACCCGACTCAGTGGCGTATCCCATTTTGCCTTCCCCGACGAAGCGGAGTGCCTGGAAAACGTGCGCTACCTGATGGGTTTTTTGCCCAGCAATAATCTCGACAATGCCCCCGCTTTTGCCGCCAGTGATCCCATCGATCGCTGCGACGAAACCCTGAACAGCTTTATTCCCGACAACCCCAATAAACCCTACGATATGCACACCATTATTCAAAGTGTGGTGGATGATGGGGTATTTTTTGAAGTCCAAGGTGCCCATGCGGGCAATATTTTGACCGGCTTTGCCCGCATGGATGGCAAAACCGTTGGGCTGGTAGCCAATCAACCGATGGTGCTGGCCGGCACCTTGGACATTGACGCCTCTGTCAAAGGGGCGCGTTTTGTACGCTTTTGCGATGCCTTTAATATCCCGTTGATCACCTTTGTCGATGTGCCAGGCTTTTTGCCGGGCCGCGAACAGGAGCATGGCGGAATTATCCGCCACGGCGCCAAACTGCTCTATGCCTATGCCGAAGCCAGCGTACCCAAGATCACCTTAATTACCCGCAAAGCCTATGGCGGTGCTTATGATGTGATGTGTAGCAAACACCTCCATGCCGATATCAACTTTGCTTGGCCCACCGCAGAGATTGCCGTGATGGGCTCCGATGGGGCCGTTCAGATTATTTTCAGACGCCAAATTCAGGCCGCTGAAGACCCTGTTGCCGAGGCAAAGAAGCTCACCGAAGAGTACAAAGCCAAATTTGCGAACCCCTATATCGCCGCTGAACGTGGTTATATCGACGATGTGATCTTACCAGCAGAAACCCGCAAATACCTCATTCAGGCCTTGGAAATGAACAAGAGCAAACGCGAAGCCCGGCCCAAACGCAAACATGGGAATATCCCTTTATGAGTTTCAAAATCGAAGTTTTAAATGGCCAGCCCTCTGAGATTGAAATGGCGGCGCTGAGTGCCGCTCTCTGGGTTTTGCACGCAACAGACACCGCGCCAGATCAAGCCCCGCCTGTTTCGGCCTGGCAGCGCTCGGGTCTGCTCAATACCACAGCCCTGGGCGGCTGGCCCTTAGACGGCTCAACCTGGGAGTGCAGCGAGCGACTTGCGCAGCCATGGCAAAGTTAACCCCCCCACTCACCCAGGGGGATGAGCCCCTCAGTGGGGGACAAAGACGGGCTGAGATCGCTGGGGTTCTCTTACAAAATGGCTGGGACGTATTGGTACAGCGCCTGGGTCTGCTCGAATTTTTGCCTGGGGGGTGGCGGCGCAACCTCTTGGTAAGCAGTGTTTTACCCGACAGCGATCTCGACTCGGATAAACCCCCGCCTTTGCCCGTGCCTCAGGCCATGCGCCAGACCCTCGAGCAACTGGGTCCCACTTTTGTCAAGTTGGGTCAGGTCTTGAGCACCCGTGCCGATTTGCTGCCCGAAGACTATATTGTCGAACTCAAGAAACTCCAGCAAAATGTGCCTCCTGTGCCCTGGGCACAAATGGAACCCGTCTTGCTGGAAGAGTGGAATACCAAACAATACCTGATTGCCAGTGGTGACCCCGCCCATGTCATTCGCAAAGCTGAGCGGGTGGAAGACGTCTTTGAAAGTTTTAACCCCGTCCCAATTGCGGCGGGTTCACTTGGACAGGCCTACCGGGCCCGAATCCGCACCGGCGAAGACAGCAAAGAGGTCATCGTCAAATTACAGCGCCCCGGCATTTTGCCTGTGGTCGATGCCGATATTCGCATTCTCAAAGACCTGGTCGGTTTGGTCGATCGCACACGGTGGGGCAAGACCTATAACTTCATGGACATGGTCAATGAGTTCTCTTCGGTCATTCGCAACGAATTGGACTTTTTTCAAGAGGCCTCCAATACCGAAACCATCGGTGCCAATCTGCGCCAGTTTTATAAAAACAACGAGGTTTTAACCCCGCAGATCTATTGGGAATACTCCAGTTTGCGCATGCTCACGATGGCCTTTATTGAGGGCGAAAATATCGAGCTGTTTTTTACCAACCGTTCAGAGAACCTGCTCTCGGCCCCGTCCCCCGAAGAGACCGAACTCTCGGCCTTGGATCGCGAGCGCAAATACCTCTCCAAGATTATCACCAACAGCTTCTTACACCAGATTTTTATTGATGGTTTTTTCCATGCCGACCCCCATCCTGGCAATCTTTTGCTGGTCTTTGATCCCAAACAGGGTCATATGCGGGTGGTACTTTTGGATTTTGGTATGGTGGGCCGTGTGGATCCGCGCTCGCGCACGATCTTGATCGATTTTTTGCTGGCGATTATCAAATTTGATTCGCGCCGGGCCACCGACCGAATCATGGAATTTGGCAAAGCGCCGCCTGATATCAACCGCCACCAATTCGCCCAGGATTTGGACCATATTTTGCGCTCAACCCTGGGCCGCCCTCTGCGCGAGGTACAGGTTGGCAAGATCTTGCAAGATATCCTCGACATGACCATGCGCTACCGCATTCAATTGCCTGGGATTTTTATCACCCTGCTGCGGGTCTTGATCACCACCGAAGGCATCTGCCGACAATTGGACCGCGACTATATTCTGATCCAGGCTGCCGAACCCTTTGTGGTTCAGGCCATCAAAAACCAATTTTTACAGACATTTACCCTGCGTGATATGGCGCGGGTCGGCCTGGAACTCAGCTCTTTGCTAACGGCTTTGCCCCGCCAATTGGACGATTTTTTGGTCAACCTCAACAGTGGCCGCGTGCAGTTTATTAACGAACACCGAAATCTCGAAGGACTGGAGCGCTCGCTGCGGGTGCTGGGCAACCGAATTGCGGCCGGTTTGCTGGTCTGTGGCCTGAGTGTCAGCTCAGCGATCTCACTTGCGATGCCCGCGGGCCCCAAGTTACTCGGGATTCCGTTGATCAGTCTCGGTCTGTTTACGCTCTCAACGCTTTTGGGTATGTGGTTATTAAACGGTATCAACCGGAGAGAATAAACCACTGGAGCAACAAATGAGCCCCCCCCTGCCAAAAAACGAATTATCGCGCTTGGAGAATTTGCAGGCCTATCAAATTTTGGATACGGTTCAAGAACAGAATTGGAACGATCTGGCAGAGTTGGCCGCATATATTTGCCAAACCCCCATTTCGGCGATCAGTTTTGTCGATCAAAAACGGCAGTGGTTTAAATCGATGATTGGCCTGGGAACACGGGAAACCTCACGCGACATGGCCTTCTGTGCCTATGCTATTTTGCAAAGTGAACCCCTGATTGTGCCCAATGCCCTTGAAGACCCCCGTTTTGAAAACAATGAACTGGTGCTTTTTGAACCCGAGATTCGTTTTTATGCGGGTGCACCGATTATCAGCGAAGAGGGCTTTGAGCTGGGCTCGATCTGTGTGATCGACCGCCAGCCCCGCGAACTCACACCTGAACAGATTGAAGCCCTCAAAACCCTGTCACGGCAGGTCAGCACCCTTTTAAAAACGCACAAACAAAATCTGGACCTGCAGGCAGCCAAAGCCAAAGCAGAAAAGTTAACCCAAGCCAAAAGTGATTTTATTGCCCTGCTCAGCCACGAATTGCGTACTCCTTTAAATGCCATTATGGGTTATAGCGAATTATTGCTTGAGGAAGAACTTCAGCCACAGATGCAAAAAGATGTTGAAAAAATCTTTAATGCCGGAGAACATCTCTTGCGTTTGATCAACAATTTGCTGGATTTATCCAAAATCGAAGCGGGGAAAATGCAGTTTTATTTGGAGCATGTGCCTTTAAAATCACTGGTCAACGATATTTGTGAAACCTTAACCCCCCTGCTCAAAAAAAACAACAACCAGTTAAATCTGCATTGTCTGCCAGAACAAGCAGGACAGCTCTGGTACACAGACATCCAAAAATTGACTCAGATCTTGTATAATCTGCTCTCCAATGCCAATAAATTCACAAGCAATGGCACGATTAGCATCGATCTCCACCTGGATGTCCAAGAATTACAGATCGCCATCCGGGACACAGGCATCGGCATGAATGCCGAACACCTGGGCAACCTCTTTCAAAGTTTCTCCCAGGGAGATGCCCTCACGACCCGAAACTACGGCGGAACAGGCCTGGGATTGGCATTAAGTCAAGAATGTGCGGCCATCTTGGGTGGCCGGATTGAGGTCAAAAGTGAGAAAGGCCAAGGTTCGGTCTTTACCTTGCACTTGCCCTGCCTGCCGCCCAATCCAACACAGGCAAAACGCATTAACGCTTGATAAAGCGCTGCATATGCACTTCGAGTTCAAGCGGTGAAAAAGGTTTGGGGATATAGTCATTGGCCCCCATATGAAAGGCATTGAGCACATTTTGCTGATTGTTTTGGGCTGTCATAATAATCACAGGCAATTCGTGGGGGGTGTATTTTTTGCGCAATTGAGAGAGAATATCAAAACCCGTCATATCTGGCAATTGTAAGTCTAAGAGCACCAGGTCCACAGGGGTGTGTTGGAGTGAATGCAGAGCTTCGCCGCCCTCGGTGTGTATATCCAATTGAAAACGCGATTCAAAGCGATTTTTTAAAATGGTTATCAAACAGGGATCGTCTTCAACAATCATAATTTTGGGCAAAACCACAGCTTCAGAAGCCACATCCCGATCTGAGATGATGCGATTGCGGCCCGCTTTTTTGGCTTGGTAGAGCAAGCGATCGGCGTTGATCATCGCCGAATTGATCGAATCAGCAGGATTGACTTGGTAGACCCCTGCCGAAAAAGTGACATGAAAAAATAATTTTTCCTCACTTTCAAAGACCTGCATTTGCAACTCTTTTTGACATTTATCCAATGCAGCCACAGCCTGGGCTTGATCCGTCACAGGCATCAAAATGGCAATTTCTTCGCCTCCCCAGCGGGCAATATAATCAGAGGGACGCAGGGTGTATTTCAAAATTTCGGAGACTTTTTGCAAAACCAAATCCCCCATGGCATGACCATAGGTATCATTGATCTGTTTAAAATGATCCATATCCAGTTCTGCGAGGGTCAAAGGAAGATCTTTGCGCTGGGCCAATTCACGCTCTTTGGCATATATTTCATGGAAGGCACCGCGATTGAGCAGACCTGTGAGAAAATCCCGCTGAGAGGCCTGTTCAGATCGTTCTTTTTGCGAGAGACGCTTGGAAACAGCCGTGACCAAAGGCACCACACTGTTGAGGGGTTTTTCAAAATAGAGATCTGCGCCGAGAGCATAACACTCACTGCTGGCAGAGAGTCCTTTGGAAGACAAAACCACAATGGGCACATTGGCAAAGCGATTAGAGATGCGCAGATCCAGCAATAAATTGCGGCCATCCCCATCGGGCAAAATCAGATCCAAAATCACCAATTCAACGGTTTCTTCATTCATGATTTTCCAGGCTTGGGCAATCGAGCAACATTGGGTGACTGCATAGCCCTCTTCTTCGAGGCTCAGTTTAAGAAAATGCTGTATATCCGCATCGTCGTCCACCACCAAAATCCGGCGGTTGTTTTTATCGTGAACCGCCACGGTCTCAGTAATTAAAGCGATCAACGTCTGAAGCTGTTGATGCAGTTCTTTCTCAGAGGCGTCTTCCACGGTGGCCGCCAAGTGTGAAATTTGGGCAAAACCAAAGGTACCAGCAGAACCGCGCAAAATATGAGAAAGCCTGCGAATCGAATCCCGAATTTCATCAACCGTGGTCAAACCCGCATAGGCATCTGCAATCGCTTGAATTCGACCGCGTAAATCAATCCAGAAATCAGCTGTTTTGCGGTTTTGCTCAGCCAGCTCAGCTTGGCAAGGAAAGTTTGCCAAAAGCGCAGATAATCGCCGTATGACGTCTGCTTCGACCGGGTTTAAGATCAGGGTGGCCTGTTCAGAAAGGGCATTTAATTGGGGCAGATGCTGCAAAATTTCTAAGAGTCGCACGGCTTCGCGTTGCAGTCGAATATGCTCTTCCAATTGGGACTGGAGCTCTCGCAAAGTGGCCAATTTGCCCTGTAAGCTGTACAGATAATAACT
>JBFWRL010000131.1:0-16037 GCA_050248915.1 Candidatus Sericytochromatia bacterium | reverse complement strand
GATCTCCTGCTTTTTTAGATGAAAAACTGGGTTATTCTTATTGGAAACAATTGCAAAAATCATTCGAAAAACGCAGTTTAAAGTATGTCTTTCCACGTTTTAAGACACAGTATGAATTTGCACCACTTGATTTGTTGAAAAAAATCAATCCGCAGCTCAATGTTTCTCAGTCTTTTCAATTGATTGTTAAAACAGCTTTGGACCAGAGTCAAAATGTACCTGAATCTGATCCTGATTTAGAATCTCGCTCTGAATATACCATTAACGAAAATTCGGCTTATTTTCCCTTTACTTTGATTATTACAGACAAAGAAACCGGTCTCATCCTGCTGATTGCGGCGATTCGCAATCCAGCCCAAGATCCGCTTTAAGTGCGTTTAAATTACTCCCCGTATTTGAGCAAAAACTCGGGGTTGATCGCTTTAAAGGAGACCCGGCCCAGGGTGTTCTCAAGGGTGCGCATTTCTTGCAAGGGGCGAATCACAATCCCTTCGCGCCGGGTCTGGGCATTGAGCACAGAGACCCCGATGGATTTCTCCACCAAGCTGGGGATATCTGCTTCCAGTGTGTAATCTGTCTCCAGAATTGGCACCGCTTTCAGCTCCATTTCTTGCATCAAGGCCATGAAGTCGGTGTAGTCCAAAAAGGCGTAGGCCTCAATGTCAAAGGCATTGAAGAAATACAGCTCAGGCTTTTGCAGGCGGTATTTATTGCCCTGAATGCCAGGGCCAATCAGCTCTGCTTGCAGGGCCAAACGGCGGCTTTGGCTTTTGAGTTTTTCTTCGAGTTGGCAGGCGCGGGCCACCTGCCAGAGCGTGTTGCCGGGCTCTTCGAGCAGGTTGAGGTTGCGGCTGCAGGCGTTGAGTTCACTCACCCCGCTCTCTTCGTTGGCCTCCAGATAATAGGTGGCAGAAGAGCCATCGAGTTTTTCGGCCACATAACAGCGGGTGCCCGCCAGGGCGCTCAGGGCCTCTTGCAGCACCTGCACGCGGGTCTCGTCGGTTTTGGGAATAAAGCTCGGAAAATGGCCCTTGACCTTGCCGCTGAGCTGGGTCGGAATCGGCGCTTCGTATTTGCTGATGCCCAGCACATCGGTCACGTCGAGCCCCTCTGTCAGGGGCTGCGTTTCTCGGTATTCAGCGGGTAAGATTTCCAGTGGAAAACAAATCCCCTGGGAAACTTGGCCGCGCAGACGCAGGGTGCGAATGCGCATCTTTTGGCCCTTGAGAAATTCAAATTCGGGCTTCTCGGGCATTAAGCTATCGATCTCGCAATAGACACAGAGATCCCCCACCTGAAATTCGTCTTTTTTGACGACAACCTGCCAACCGAGCACGGTGGCTTTGAGAATGGCGTCGGCGTTGGGAATCGGCTCCAGGGCTTTGATGCGTTGAATGCTTGCGAGTTTGCGGAGTGTGTTTGTCGTCATGTTCATTGGTTTTTACCTCACGAAAATTAAAATACAATCGACTTTCGTGGGAAATTTGGGCAGATTCCAGATTTCTGGAGATCACTGCAACACGCCGCACAACTCTGATTCTAACAACAGCCAAGTTTGATAATCAAGTCTAATCGCCGTAGGTGGTATATCCCCAGCCTTGATCTTGGCTTGGATAGGCAAATTCACTGGCCCGCCAGGCTAATTCGCTGTATATGTCTGTTAAGCTGTTACTCTTGAGGCTCAGGATACGATTTTGGGCCCCAGGGCCTTTGCCATTGTTTTCCGACAGCAGCAAATTTGGGCCCTTGCCCTTGGGGCTGATAAATTCCAAATTGCCTTCTTTGGGCAAAGAGCGCAAGAGCTGGGGGTTTTGACTCAGATTGTCTCCGTCTAAATTGACTGAAGTCAGTTGCAAACCCTGATCAGAATAGCTGATTAAATAGAGAGTGTTACCTTGTAAACGCCAGCTTGAAACGTTTTGAGGGAGTTTTAAACTGCTTAAAATTTTGCGTTGACTCAGGCTGTGTAAGCGGATTTGACTGGGGGTGTTATAGCCATTCTCCAGCACCAAGACCCGATCGGCATCTAACCACAGGCCTTCTTGGCCGGGGGCAGAGAGAATCATGGCACGGGTTTTGAGATCCACCACCTTCACCGTGTTGCTGTTGCGTGAGAGAAAAAGATCCCCGGCCTGAGAGAATTGGATTTCTGGATATTGCGAATCGAGTTCGGTCCACAGGGGTTCGGTCTTTTGGGTTTTGGCGTCCATTTGAATCGGATCAAAGATCGGCGCAGATGTCGTGGCGACATGAAAAGGGTATTTTTCGCGGTTTTGGATCCCTTTGCTGAGGTAGAAAAGGTAAGAGGACTCATCAGCAGAGACCTGAAAGGTCATGTTTTCATAAAAGTTTTGATAGGGCATGGGAATTTCTTCGACCGCTTGGGTTTTGAGGTTGATTTTTAATATGCGTTGATTCTGGGGATAGCCTTGGGCTTTGGCGTAGAGGGTGTCGCCGATTTGCTGAACCGGTGAAAAATACTCATTTTTAGCTGCTGGGCGGTAAAGCGGGGTTTTGGTGTTGGTGTCAGGGTTCCAAGCGATCAACTGAGAGGGCTTTGCTTCGGAGGCATAAACAACTCGCCCATCTTGAAGCCAGAGGGGAACTGAACTGTAGAGATTGACCTCGGCTTCGGGCCACGGGATCAGACGTTTGTTGGCCAGATCCAGAACCTGGTATTGGCTGGGTAAATATTGGCTGGCATACGATTTTTTGCCTTTAAAGCGCACTTCGCGGGAACGGTATCTTTGCACAAAGGCCCAGCGCTGATCGGGAGACAGGCTTCTGAACGAGGGGCTTTCTGTCTCTGCTTTGCTTTCGATTCCCGCTTTGAGCAATTCGGCTTCGAGCAACTCACCCGGAAACGGAGAGGATGTCGCTAAAGAATCTTGGGGGGTGGGCATGCTATTGGGGGGCGGGGTGGGGCTGAAACAGGCACTGACAAGACCCAGGCTGAAGAGTGAGAGCAGAAGTGCAGATTTGGCAGACATGGTAAAAACCTCGTGCTTTTTTATCATGATAGCAAATATTTACTTTTATGTAAATAATCTTGTCCTTAAAGAGACACTAGAGCGGCACGCGCACAATCTCCACACCCATCAGCTCCAGGGGTGTTTGGCCGTTATAGTTGCTGCCTTTGCGACCCGAATAATACAAACTCATGATAATTCCACGCAGGCCGGTGTCCATTTGGCGCAGGGTCGAGGCCACAGCCTCTGGCCAAGGATCCGGGCTCTGCATCATGCGAATCAGGCCGTTGAGGCCCATTTTGGGCATCACAGCCAAAAGTGTAAGCAGCATTTTTAAATCGGCCAGATCCACCTCGGGGATATACGCGGCAATTTCGTCGATATGTTCGATACAGCCCAGCTCTTGAAACGAAGGGTATTCACCCGAGCGTGGCAGCATGAGATTTCCCAGTTTGACCAGGCCCTTGAGTTGCATGGCGTTAAAATAGTCAGACATGGTTTAGTCCCCCTTGTTTAATTGGCTTGCTAGGCGTTCAGCCAGGGCCATGATCGTCAGGGCCGGGTTGATCCCCGGCGCATTGGGAAAGAGGCTGGAATCAGCCACATAGATGTTTTGCTGGCCATGGACGCGGAAATCTGGCCCCACAACTGAGGCCTGCGCATCTGTGCCGATCGGGCAGCCGCCCATCAGGTGCAGGCCAAAATAAAAGGGCGAGGGCATCACCTCTTCGGCCCCCAGGCTGACAAAGATCTGGTTGACCACCCCCAAGCCCTGGTCGCGGCGCAGCAGATCCTGCTGGGTCAGGGGCTTGTGGATCGCCAGTTTGCCTTTGGCCCCGAGTTTGATTGTGCCAATCGCCTCATCGCGCACAGCTACCTCGATACAGGCCATTTTGCGGTAGTTTTTCATGAATTTTTGGTGGCTGGCTCCCAAACGCGGATACAACATCGCAATGGAGATCGGGGGGCCAAAAACGTTTTCGAGTTTAAAGCCGCTTTTGCGAAAATACGGATCTTGCGATTTGACGCCCTGAAAGGCCCCTTTGTGGGCGTTGATCTCCTCTTTGAATAGGCCAAAGGACATAAATTGCGGGTGCGAGGCAAACTTGCTACCCAAAGCAGGCAGCTGGCTACCAAAGCCCGATTGTAAGAGGATTTTGGTCGAGCCAAAGGCCCCTGCGGCCAGCAGCACTTTTTTGGCTTCGAGGGTGGTTTTGACCCCTTTTTCCAGGCCCAGCACCCGCACGCCGCCTTCAAAGTTTTCGAGCTGGCCGACTTCGAATTCGGCTTTGACTTCCAGGCCTGTTGCTGTCGCTTTTTGAATAAACCCCACCAAGGTGCTCTGTTTGGAGTCGCGGTGACAGCCACCGAGACAGCCGATGCAGTCGTTGCCCTGGTCCAAAGCACAGTCGGACTGACCCCGGCGCAGGGGAGCCCAGCCAAAGCCGTGTTTTTTGCAGCCTTCGATAAAGAGCTGGGTATTGCGGTTAAAATGTCGCTCTTCAATTTTTTGCAGGCTCAATTGGTTTTCGACCGCCGCGTAATGGCTGTCCATGCCCGTTTCCGAGAAAAAGTCCACGCCCGAATCGCGCTGCCAGTCTTCAAAGGCCACACTGTCAAAGCGATCGAGCAGGCATTGGTTGACATTGGTGGTGCCGCCCACGCAGCGGGCGCGCAAAAAAGCCATTTTGCTGCTGGTGTCGAATTCCAGGCCGCCGCCCCAAAAAAGCTGCGGGCTGTATTCCAATTCGGTGCGGGGAAAGGTCTCTTTTTTAAAGAATTTCCCGGCTTCGAGCAGAAGACATTTGGCGCCACTTTGGTGCAGTTGGTGGGCCAAGACGCCGCCGCCTGCCCCCGAGCCGATAATAATAAAATCGTACATCTAGAGTTTCTCCTTTTGGGCTTGGCTTTCGAGCTTCAGGCCGGTCAGTAGGGTTTTGAGCAGGGATTTCTGGGCTGAGAACAGCGCCGCTGTCAATTGGCTAAACAGGCGGTAGCGCTCAGGGGTGTAAGGGAACCAATTGGCCTCTATTTTGCCATTTTGGCTATCGATCAAAACAGATTTGAGATTGCAAAAAGTCTCCAGGCCCCAGACCCCTTTGTAGCGCCCAAAACCGCTGGCCTTGGTACCCCCAAAGGGCAGGGCGGGATTGGCTTCGGTCAACATCACATTGTTGATCGAGACATTTCCCACTTTGAGTTGCCGGGCCACACGTTCAGCACGGGCCAGATCGGCACTCCAAACGCTGGCGCTGAGGCCATAGGGAGAGTCATTGGCCAGAGCAATCGCTTCGGCCTCTGTTTCAAAAGCCATCACTGCCAGTACAGGGCCAAAAGTCTCTTCGCGCATCAGTTTCATACCGTGATGTACATCAACGACCAAGGTGGGCGGGAAATACAAGGAATCCTTTTCGCGTTGGCCCCCACAGAGGATTTGCGCGCCTTCGGCCACGGCTTCTGCCAGCTGGGTTTCGATCGTGGCCAATTGAAAGGGAGCGGTCATATTGCCGATTTCCGCAGGTTCTCCGGCCTGGGAGACGGCCCTGAGTTTTTCCATTTTGCTTTTGAGCAACTCCACGCAGCGCTTGTACAGACTCTGGTGGACGTACAAGCGTTCAACCGAGGTACAGGACTGGCCTGCGGTGGTCAACGCCCCCCACAGCGCGCCATTGACGGTGCGCTCCAAATTCACGTCTTCAAAGACCAGCATGGGGTCTTTTCCTCCAAGTTCCAGTACCACTGGGGTCAAGTTTTGGGCTGCGGTGGCCATGATTTTTTTGCCACTGGCCACGCTGCCGGTAAAAAAGATCAGTTCGGGGCCTGCTTCGACCAGGGCTTGGCCGGTGGTTTTGCCCCCATAGACGATTTGCAGAGCATGTTCTGGAAAGTCTGCCCGTTTGAGCAAGTCTTCAATCAGGCCCTTTAAGGGGGTCAGTTCTGAGGGCTTGCCCAGCACCACATTGCCTGCCAAAAAGGCACTCAACGCGGGGACCAGGATTTGGTAAAAAGGGTAATTCCAAGGGGCGATCACCAAGACCGTTCCCAGGGGTTCAAACCAGATCTGTGATTTTTTGCCCATCAAGACCAGGGGGGTGTGGGCCTGTTGAGCCGCCAGGGCTGTGGGCGCAATTCGTGCCAGGTGTTCACAGGCATCGAGACAGCCAAAGATCTCCGAACTCAGGGCGTCGAAGCGGCTTTTGCCGGTTTCACTCACAATCCGGTCGAGGATGTGTTCTTTTTGGTCGTGAACCACGTGCTGGAGGCGTATCACGGCATTTGCGCGCTGATTCAGACTCAGACGTGCCACCTGCTCTTGGGCGGTACGGGCTTGTTCCCAGAACTGCTGCAGTTCTGCGGGGCTGGGTTCGGCCAGGCGGTACAAAACCTGGCCGTTGAGAGGATTGGTCACGTTGATGTCTGTCATAGAGGGCCCCACCGCTGCAAGATGCTTGAAAGATACAGGAGTTTAGCCCGATTAGAGGGGGAATGCAAGGGGGCTTCAGGGGGCTTCAGGGGCTTGCATTGCCGAGATAAAATGCGCCCAGTTGGGCTCTCCATTTGCATGGGCTTCTTCCCATGCTTGACGACCAGACGTAAATATCTGGGCGTTTGAGGCTGAACTGTCTGTCGCAGAAGCCTGTGCTGTGCTTTGATGATGACCTTCCAGCCGGGCGACTTCTCCTGCCAGTAAATACAGGGAAAATTGGTTCAAAGAAACGCCTTGTTGTTCCGCCATCTGGGTCAATCTTTGCTTCAGTTCTTTGGGGATTCTTAACGTAATAATACTGGGTTTATACATGTTTCTTCACTTCCAATTCGGGCTTACTTTAGATTGAAATAGGTGAGTTATCCGCGATTTTATCATCACAATTTTTAAGCTAGCAAATACGATAGCAAATACGATAGCAGATATGCTAGCAGATATGCTAGCAAGAAAAAAGGCTGAATACAGCCCTTTGACTTTGCAGTCCTTAGCGGCTGGTCAAGCCCAGTTCACTCCGATTCAACTGCGCCACGGCAGCCAGGGTGCTAAAGCTGATCTGGCCAGCCAGGCTGCCTGTAGCTGCACTGCTCAGGCTGCCAAAGAAACCGGTTAACCACGTATTGCTGACGACTTCATTGGTGCTAAAGGCGCTGTGATAGGCGTCGCCACTGGTACCACTCAGAGAGGTGTTTAGCACTTCTTGGACCGAAGCCAAGAAGGCGGCAGCGTCAGCTTGGCCCTGGGCTTCGCTTGAATAATCATCGTCAGCGATCCGATCTTCGGATCTCAGACCCCGGTCATCACAGGTTCTGCCCACATTTTCGCCTGCGGCGGCTTCTGCCAAACAGGGCACATTGGCTTCGCCAAAACTGCCGACAATAAAGAGAGAGCGCTTCAGTTGGCGGGCATTGCTGGGATTGGATGGATCAATCCAATTGGCGGTCTGTTGGGTAAACCAGCCTGCAGCACGCTGGGCGGGCGCGTCCATGGGGGCGGCTTCATGGCAGCCCATGGGGGTGCATGTCTCCGGTGCAATATAGTCAGCGTGGCTGCTGCTCAAAGAACCCTGGCAATAACGTACCACCCCGGCGACGGTGCGAATCCCCGCATCCAGTGCGCCTTGGACCCAGCCTCCATCAGCGCTGGCCTCGTTGCAAACGCCTGAGGCGATGCTGCCCTGGCCGCCGGCGCTATTGACTTGGCTGACGTAGGTGTTGAGGTGGCTGACAATTTCGCTGTAAGTGGCGCTTTCGGGCACATCGGCATGCAAAGAGACGAGGTGATTTTGGGCTTGCAGGGTTGCAACCAAACTTTCGAGGCTGAAACTGCCGTGTTCTGGGGCTGTGATCGTGCCACTGCTGGCGTAATCGTTGAGAAAGTCAATTCCCAGCCCAAATGACAGGCTGACACCTGCCGTATGAGCTGCTTGGGCGATGTTTAAGATATAGTCGGTTTCTTGGGGGGTGGGTAGCATGCTGTTTTCAACATGCACTTCCAAGGCAATGTTTAAAGCGGTACTGGTGTGGGGCAAAGCCAGGGTTTGAAAACCACTATTGCTAGGGCTGCTGGCTTGTTCTCTGATATGTTCGCTGGTCTGTTCACTGGTTTGGATTGCGTTGAGCGGTGTTTGGGTTTGGCAACCTGTTATCAGGGTGAACAGACTCAGGGCCAGCAATGCAGAGTGGGAAAAGGGCTTGGACAGTTTCATAAAAAATTCTCCTCAGTGTTGGTTTTGGGCAACCCGGCTGACTACTTGAGTCCCGTGGCTTTGCGTCCCCATCTCGCGGTGGGTTTGCCTTTTTCCTTCCTTGTGGGAGGGATAATTTGATTATCGCCTCTGTAAGAAGAACACAACAGGAAGGTCGATACGAAAAAAATGTGATTTACTTGACATATTGGCAAGTAAATAGATTAAAAGACCTTGCCCAAGTCGCTGTTCTGAAACCCCTTGCCCATTTTGTGGCTGGGGCCATTTGCCTGTAAAATACCCCCATGGCACGGATGTACTCCCTCGCGGAACTCAAATATATGTATATCTCACCTCTGCAAGATGCTTGGCAGGCGGCGCAGGTCATTCGCTATTGCCCAGCCATGGAACCTGTTGTGAAAGCTCACCGCAAGCTCTATGCCAATACCGATGAAGCAGTGGTGATCTCGATGGATGAGCGGGAAGAGCGGTTTCTGGGCGACCACTCGCTGACCTATGGTGAGACCCGCTGGGTCTCTTTTATCAAGGTCTTGGACACACTCAAACTCACCACCAAAGATGTCTTTATTGACCTGGGCTGTGGAGCGGGGTTTCTCTGTCTCTTGGTCAATCAGGCCACTGCCTGCAAGGTTGAGGGCTATGATATCATTCACCGCTTTATCGAGAATGGCAATCAATTGGTACAAGAGCAGGGACTCAAAAATATCGCCTTTTACAACCGTGACTTTTTTCAGAGTGATTTGAGCCATGGTACCGTTTTTTATATCACCTGTACCTGTTTTAAGGCCGAAGACATGGACAAACTGGCCCATCGCCTCAAATACAATCGCTCAGGTACCCGCGTGGTCACAATCACCCGTCCGCTCAAAAGTGCCCATTTCCGCCTGTTGGACAAACTCAAACTGCGTTTTTCCTGGGGGCCTGATCTGGCTTATATCCAGGAGCGGATCTAAGACCTGAGATCAGCTCCGACCTAACTTATGACTCCTGACTCTGATTGAGCAAAGCCCGCACACGGGCATCCACTTCGCCGGTTAAGGGCAGTTTGTGGCCTCGCTGAAAGGCCCGGACGGCGGCGGCTGTGGCCGAGTCGTAAACACCACTTTCTTCGATATCCATTCCCTGTTGGCGCAACAGATATTGTAAAAGCAGCACTTCATCTCCACTAGAGAGCTTGCCTGGCCGCCCTGGGGGAGAGAGATCTGAGCTCAATGCCTCAGGCAGGCTGGCACGTTGCAAAGCCTGGAGTTTTTGGGGACTTAAAGATAGCAATGAAGCGATTTTATTGGCCGTTTCTGCGATTTCTTCATCGAGAGTGGCTGTCCATTCCCGTTGAAATCCAGCACAGGCCTCTCGCCAGAGTTGGCTCAGGCTGTATCTGAGTTGGGTTTGAGCTTGGCGCTCTTCGACCAGGGGCTTTAAATGGGTGCGGGTGGCGGCATCAGCGGTGCCTGTTGGGTTTAACCCCTGTTTTTCTTGGTATTCGCGCAAGGCTGTAAAGGTCTGCAGATCAAAGTGTTCAGTCAGTTTAATTTCTGCTCCCTGCGCATGTAATAATTCTTGCAATAACAGTACCTCGGGTCCCTGGCTGACAATGCCCTGTTGGCCAGGGGTACCCAGTTCATGTTCCAAACTCGGCACTTGCAAGGGGGGCAATGGCGGTGGGGGGGAGGGATCTGTTTGCGGGGGAGTGGCCAGGAGCTTTTTGAGCAGCAGTGTTGACCAGCGCTGGCTGAGTTTCTGGCGTGCGGAATCCAGGCTGATACCGACATTTTCAGCTGCTGTCAGGAGCAAAACTTCTTGGCTTTGCAGCAGTCTTTCTTCGATCAACAATTCCTGAATCAGAGGATTGAGCAGATGCCGCTCACTGCTACCGACCAAGCCGTTGACAGGCAGCTTTTGGCGGGCCTGAAATTTGCGCACAGCAGAAAAGGTCCGCAATTCAAACTGGCCGCTGAGCTCTGGTTCAAACCCGGCCCGCTGCAAGGCTTTTTGTAAGAGCAAAACCTCGCTGCCCTGTGAGAGCTTGCCACTGTTCTGCTGGCCGAGGTCGTGGCTCAGCTGTTCGACAGGGGGCGGTATTGTCTGGGGAGCATTCTCCTCTGCTTGGCTCAGCTGGGAACTTTCCGCTGAATTTTGCGGCGGGGATGCTGGGATGCTTGGGTCAGAAGGCAGACTCGATTGCAGACGCCGGTTGAGCAATTCCCGTGTGCGCACTTCAACCACGCCAGTGATTGTCAATTTGGCCTTGAGCTGAAAATTGCGTACAGCTTTCAGGGTCGGGGCATCGTATTCACCGGTGGGGGTGACCTGAAAACCCAGTCCTGCCAGTACCTGCTGCAGCAATTCAATTTCAGGGCCATGGCTGATCACACCGGGGCGACCCAGGGGGCCAAGATTGTGGCTGAGAGTGGTCGGGGGGCCAAGATCTTGGGGGATGTCTTGAGGAAGTTCTTGGGGTGTGTCTGGCGGGTGCTCTGGGAGTAAAGTTCCGGCAGGAGAGGCTTCGTTGGGTGGGGGTTGAGTCGCTCTTTTTTGCATCTGAGCTAAGATGGGTTGACGGCGTAATTCGAGGGCTTCAATCAGGGGATCGGGATTGTCAATCCGGCGAGCTGCTTCCATCAATTTGGTATGCAGACGTCGGTAATTGCGAAAGAGCTGTTCTGTCTTTTGACGATCGGCGGGGCTTTGGTTTTCTTGGGTGGCTGCCAAATTGATCAGATTTTGCAGCTGATCTTCCAAAAACTTGGCCTCTTGCAGTTGTTCCAGGGTCGGAATCGGCGGCTCGACCTTCACGTTTGGGCCTCAAATTGATAAAAACCCACCAACTCGTATTGGCTCAGATCGAGAAAGGCACTTTCACCAATTTCCAGCCAGTCGCGCAGTTCTTTACTCAAACACCAACTCATACCATAACGGGCAAAGGGTTCGTCTTTGATTTGAAAACAAAACCCATCTCCAGGGGCTTGGCTCAAGAGAGGGAAATGGGGGCTGAGCTGCAAAATGGTGCTTGGGCTCAGGCGTGTTGCCAGCAATAATTGCATGGGCATGGGTTTGTCTTTTTCGTCAAAGCCATAGACCAAGAGGGTATGCGCTTCAGACATCTCGACTGATTCAGTGGCATATTTGCCGGTCACTTCGTTTAAATGGAGACGAAATTTGGCATGTAAAACGGTTTTATAGTCGAGATCGGGCTCCAGGGCGTGGAATGTGGGTAGGAGTGGCAGGGTTTCCATGGTTTAACTCCTAATGGTGTTCGCCATGGCCACCAGGCAGGGGAATGGCCACTGCCAGTTCATAAGAGGCCGAACCTGCAATTTTGGCGTAGGCACCGCCCCCAAGTTGCATTTGCGCAGAGGTGCTGTATTCACCTTCCAAGCCAATTTCAAGTGCGTGGTGGGGTTCCCATTCGAAGCCAATCATGATTTCGGATTCGCCTTTCACCTTGGCCAAACGAACCATCTCACCCAATTTGCTCAGGGCCTGTTGGCTGTCGAAGGCCCCCAAGAAGGCGCCTGCATTGACCCCCAATTGGCTCAAACCAGCGATCAAAGCCTCTTTAAAGGCCGGATCTGCGGCTTCGATGGCTTTGCCAAAACTGCCATGGTGCATATGGGTTTTGAGCAGTTTGTCGATCATGCCAACTGAGAAGGTGACATTGGCGACCTTGTGGTGGGTTTCGACCGGGGTATGGCTGCCTGGAGGCGTAAATTTGGCGGTCTCACTGGTGTATTTCAGGCCAAAAG
Organism: Candidatus Sericytochromatia bacterium; assembly: GCA_050248915.1. Taxonomy (GTDB): domain Bacteria; phylum Cyanobacteriota; class Sericytochromatia; order UBA7694; family UBA7694. The sequence goes on along the minus strand of JBFWRL010000131.1, from coordinate 4,130 downwards.
CAGCGCCATGCCCCACTTCAATTTTGCCACCAACGGTATTGGTGGTGGTTTCGTTGGTGGCGCCATCGGCAAAGTTTTGAGTGGAGACCTGATTGGTGCCTTTAAAGACCAATTCATTGTCGTGACCGGGTAAATGGATCGTGGCTTTGGCTTCTCCAGCAGTGAGTGTACCGGCAAAATATTTGGAGGCGATCATCTGTTTCATCTCTGCCACCTTGGCTTTGGCGGCATCCATGTCCCCACTCATCACAGCAGAGGCACCATCAGCGAAGTTTTGCATAAATTTTTCGACTTCACCAACAGTGGCAAAGGCAATGCCCCCTTGGAGCGAAGCCCGGAACTCAGCATCCACTTCAAACAGCCCTTTGATCCCCGCACTGGCTTCCGCCATTACGCCAATGTCGAACCGCAATTGGTATTCGCGGTTGGGGTCACCCACAAACTCGCGGCCAAAACGCACCCCGGCCGTGATCCCTGCGCCGACTTGGGCATGGGCCACCCCAATATTGCCACCAATGCCACCGGTGATATTCAAGCGCATTTGTACGTGGCTACCGTAAGCGATGGCTTTGCCCAACCAACTTTTATTGTCTTCGAGTACAGATGTGTGGTGGCTGATGCCTTCTTCTTTCTTTTTGCCGGCTTCGATCATCTGATCGACCGAGGCGTTGTAGACGCTCAGATCACCGGCTGCGGCAAACTGGGTGCCGCTGAAATCTGTGACTTGGCGATCGAGGGTGGTCAATTGTTTGAGTTCGCGGTGGTCGAGCAAACCTGCCGCTACCATCGGTTGCATGGCCTGGATAATCCGCCCACGTGAAGCTGTTAGGGCCTGTACTTTGGCCTGTACATCACCCGAGTCGCTGCTTTTGAGTGCTTCAAGGGTCTTGACTTCTGCCTTGAGCAATTCGAGTGCTTTTGCATTGGCCGTGGGGCTCTTTTCGTAGACAGCGATCAACTTGTTTAATGCGCTGATCATCTGGGTGTTGACTTCGTTGAGTTTGCCATTTAAAGGTGCAAGCTTGGCTTTGGCGGCTTCGGGGTTGCCCTGGGCCCCTTGAACGATTTTTTCAGCTTCAGTGCGCACATGTTCGAGCACTTGGCAGCCATGGGCCAGGTGCTTTTGGGCTTCGCCAATGGCGGCCAGACGTTTGTCGGTTTCGCTGGCGACCACATTGCGCGATTTGGCCTGGGTCAAAAATTTCTGACGGGCGGCTTGCATTTCTTTGGCTTTGCCAAGCAGGGTATCCATTTTTGTCGCTGTGCTTTGGGCGGTGTTTTTGAGCATTTGCAGGGTGGGATCTTTTTCGGGATCTTCACCTGCAGCTTTGACTGTTTCGGTGCGGGTTTCAATTTCCTGTTTGAGAACTTTGAGTTGGTCATTGCCCAGGGTCAGCGCTTTGTCGATATTTTCGCTCTGGTGATCCAGTTCTTTGATGGACTGCTGAATGCGGTTATAGCTATAGCCGTATTCGACTTTGTTGGCGACAGCATCTCCGCGATTGCGGCCGGTTTCATGCACGGCCAGATTGGCGTCGTTGATGGCTGCATCACTGGCGGAGAGCAAATTGTCGTAATTGTCATGTAAGGCACTGAAGTCATCGCCTTTGGCAAGGGAGGCATCGTCGACCAAGAGGCGTTCGGGCAATTGACCTGTTGGGGTTTCGGGCACCCCCAGTTGTGACGGCGGTGGGGGGGTGCCATCGAGTTGGGCCAGGGCTCTTTCCACAATATTGTCGAGCTTTTTGACGTCATCTGCGGTCAGGTTATTGATGCCGGTTTTATTGTCACATTTGCCCAAGGCCTCTTGAATAAAGGCTTTTTCAGCCGGGGCGAGCAAATTGAAACGGCCCAGCAACGCGGCGTCTTGCAGCAAGATTTTGCCATTGAGAACATGGGCGCCTTTGTTGATCTTGTAATATTCATCGACCAATTTTTGGTCGCCTTTGAGCACGCGGCTGAGGTCCTGTTTATTGTCGACCCTGGAGAAATAACTGGTGCGATCAGCGGTGGTGCCTTTGAGTTTTGCCATAGTGGAAGTATCCAGTTTGCCTTCCAGCTTTTGCTGGAATTCAGTAGGATCGCCAAACACAACGGTATTGGCCTCAGCGCTGCCATCTACCAATTTAAGCGTTTGATCGCTGGATGTGGTCAGCTCCTGTAAGATTTCATCCAGCAATTTTTGTTCATTGACATCTAAGTTGCCATCTTTGCTGAGGGCATTGACCACTTCATCACTGGTTTTGGCCTTAAATAAATCTGTCTTCTGCTGGGCTGTCAGGGAATACTGACTGAGATCTACGCGCCGATCGATCGATACCATGGGGTTTTCTCCAGGGAGCTTAAGATAATTGCGAAAAAAAGAACCGCTTAGATCAAGTATACCCAAAAAAAACGGATTTAAATCGCCTTTCGCTTGCCCACAGATATCTTAAAAAGGAATACCAAAACCCAGGTGGAAAGCACCTGGGCTATCGCCCTTTTCTTTGCCCACAAGTTTAAAGCCATAACCCGCATTGAGCACGCCAAAATTGCCGATTTTGACGTTTACGCCCACACCCGCCCCCACTTTGGGGTTGATCGCGGTGCCATCAAAATAATCTCCGGCTGTGAGTTTGGCTGTGGCACTGACCGGTCCCCAGATTTGGGCATTGACACCAGCACTGGCCATGGCGTAATTGGAACCCACCAGTTTGCCGTCAGACTCCCAACCCATCAAGGTGCGGCCCAGGCCTGCGTTGTTGTATTTCTCGTAGAGCGGTGCGTCACCCAAAATGGTGCCCCCCTGTACTCCCCCTGTCAGGGTAAAGCGTTCACCCAGCGGGATATTGTGGCTCAGAGCAGCATCAAATTTGCCGATCATGCGACCGCTGGCCCAAACGGGCTCAGCCCCAGCTTGGAAGCGTGTGCCTTTGTGGGGCATAACAGGGTCATCCAAGGTGCTGTAAGTGACGGAAGGACGAATACCCAAGCGGTAATCTGTGCCTGTGCCGCTGACACTGTATTGTTTGTCGATGCCAATGCGTTCGGCACTCAGGGTCACATCACCACGCCAGGGGGAGTCGTACATATCGCCGAGGGGTTTGCCCAAGGTCACCTTGGCCCCTGTGCGGGTTTCGTCGGAGTACGGGCCCTGCCATTGGCGGTGATAAATACTTGCCCCCAAAGAGGTGCGGCCATCGAACATAAATGGATCATAATAGCTGAGACCGCCGCCCCAAACCTTGGTGCCCAGAGTGCCGTCGATGCTGAGTTTGCGGTTCATGCCGCCCACATTGCCCAAATTCAAACTGGCAGTGCCAAAGGGGCCATTGCTCATACTGTAACCGGCACCCACATTAAAGCTGGAGGTTTTTTCTTCAGCGGTGTGGATGCGGATATTGATCTTTTCTGGGTTTTGGGGATCGGGTTCAATGGTTTTGTTAACATGGGCAAAGAGTCCGGTTCCAGACACCCTTTGCAAATCTTGATCGAGGGTTTTGATATTCACGGGTTTGTCTTTGTGGTGGCGCATTTCGCGCATGATCACTTCGGATTTGGTTTTGTCGTTGCCACTGAGCTGAATATCGCCGAGTTTGGCTTCGCGCACCTGGATCGAGAGCTGGCCTTTGTTTAGATCGGCAGAGACCCCTTCGGGGGGCATGAGCAGGTAACCATCATCGTTGTATTTTTTCTCAAGGGCCCGCAGTCCGGCTTGAATATTTTCCATGGTCAGCGGCTCTTTAAACAGGGCTTTGAGTTCGGCTTCGGGATAGACCGAAGCGCCTTTAATTTCGGTGCGGGTGGGCATGGGGGCTTTGCTCATATGAATGGTCAGATCCTGACCATTTACATTAAATTCCAGATTGGGAAGAATCATGCCCTGTTTGGCAAAATGGCCGCGCATTTTTTCCATGCCAGCGTGAATGCTTTCATAATTCAGGGGCTTGTTAAAAAAGCCTGCGATTTCACCTGATTCTTGTGGGCTCATGCCAACAAAGGTCAGGTTTTGTGGCACCTCTACTTTGGAAATCATCACATCGAGACCGTTGCCATTGATCTTAAAATCCAGGCCACGGAGCAGGGAGTTGGGGTCTTTGTCGTGGATCGTTTGCAGTTCTTGCATGCCTTTGGCGATGTTCTCTTGGGTC
>JBFWRL010000130.1:0-16066 GCA_050248915.1 Candidatus Sericytochromatia bacterium | reverse complement strand
TGCGGACACGAGCTGCGATTCCCTATCCGGTTCAGAATTTTGCCAAGAGCATCACGAGTAAAAACACGATGATGCTCAGCAGAACAATATTTCAGCGCAAAAGCCACTCCGCCGAAAAGAGCTTGTGCGAGAGCCCGAGTTTCATCAAGGCGGTCGAAATTCCCCGAGACTGGATCGGTACTGTACCAGGAATTGTAGGCGGAGGGGAAGATCGCCGGTGGTTGATCTTCTGCAAAGCCTCCATCATTTCACGGGCATTTTTAAACCGGGCCTCAGGTTCCATGCTCAAACAGCGGGCCACCAATTTTTCCATCGGGGGTGAAATTTTGGGGTTTTCCTCGCGCAGAGGGGGGAAGCTAAACGGCGCTTCTCCCTGGGGATCGCGGCCCGTGAGCAAATGGTGCACAGTCGCTGCCAAAGCATAAATATCTGAACGCGGCTCCACCTGGCCCCGGTATTGTTCGGGCGGTGCATAACCCTGGGTGCCAATCATGGTCCCTTTTTTGGTTGGATTAAAGTGGCGGGCAATGCCAAAATCCACGACATAAATTTTGCCTTTTTTATTCAAGATCAAATTGGCGGGTTTCATGTCGCGGTAGACAATCGCCGGATCTTGCTCATGTAAATACGACAAAATCTCACAGATCTGAATACTCCAGTCGAGCACCTCGTGCTCTTCAAAGGGCGCATTGTCTTGGGCCAGCAAGCGCTGTTCCAGATCGGCCCCATCGATATATTCCATCACCAGATAATGCCGGTTGCCTTCGGTAAAGCGGTCGTAGACCTCGGGAATACCCATGTGTTTGAGGTTGGCCAGCATTTCGGCTTCGCGGTCAAAATTGCTGGTGGCCGTGCGCCGCTGATCGGGGTCGGTAAAATGGTCGAGCATTTCTTTGATCACCGCCACGCGGCGCGAAAAGCGCAGATCGTCGGCCAGATAAATCGCGCCCATGCCCCCTTGGCCAATTAATTTGGTGATTTGGTAGCGCCCCTGCAAAACGGCATTTTCGGGCAAGAGGGTGGGGCCAGCATCTTCATCGTCTTCGGGTTTGTAAGATTTGCGCGCACGGACAGCCGATTGCGTGGCCTGCACACTTTGATTGGGGTGGGTGTGAGAAACCAGCGGGGCCCCACACTCGTGGCAGTATTTATTGCCCAAGATATTTTTGGAGCCGCAATAACGGCAATAGACCTGTTTGTCTTTGCGTGGACCAGCGCGGCCGGAGCGCTGGGCAGTGCCTGTTCGGGGTTCGGTCCCTGAGCCGGGTCGAAGGTCGGTCCCTGAGCTTTGCCGAAGGGGAGGGGACGCTTCTGGTGCAGGGGCTGCGACGAGGGGCTCTGCGGACGGTTCTGAGGGGCCCTCGAGCGCATCTTCTTCGTCATCGGAGATCAGTTCCACCACACGCACAGCGGGAGCCGGGGGATCGTGAGCCAAAGGCGCACCACACTCACTGCAGTATTTTTCGCCAATCATATTGGCAAAACCGCAGGTGTGGCAGATCAATTCGCGCGCCTCTTTGCTGGACACTTCAATCATTCAACAGCGCAACCGCATTTTCAATAAGTTTTTGTTTAAAGGTTCTTGTTTAAACGTGCTTGTTTAAAGGTGTGAAACGCAGACACCGCCAGTATATCACAGAGTACCCCAGAGACAGAACCGGCAATTTACACGGCAGAAACCCGACATTTATAGAGATTTTTAAAATTACCCCAATTTTTCATTTCATCTTAAACTATTCTTATTTTTTCACACGTCAGAAGCACTTTCAAAACCCGCATAAATAATTATCACCGCGTGAAATTTAAAAGAGGTTTGATCCATGAAACACCGCAGCCTGTCCCTGTTACTCAGCTCGCTCTTACTGACCGCTTGTGGGAATAACGCCATGACAGGTGCTTATAACCCCTATGGACAGGCCGGATATGGACAGCAGCCGGGATATGGACAAGCCGCTTACGGCCAAGCTGCTTATGGTCAAACCCTCACAGGGCAAAGCGCTTACCAGCCCGGTTATGCCGCTTCGGTCTATGGTCAAACAGGCCAGACAGGCATGACGGGTTATGCCGATCCCTATCAGCAAATGAACCCTGCCATGAATGGCTATGGTGCCCCCCAACAGGGTTATGCCACCCAGCCGGGTACCCAAACAGGTTATGCCAATCAGCCCACGGGTCAGACAGGTTATACAAGCACTTCACCCACCACTGCGCCGACCAAGACTACCACAACCCCCAAAACCACAGTACCGGCCAAAGCCACCACAGCCCCCAAAACAACAACTCCAACCAAAACCACCGCCACCACCCAGGTTGCCCAATTTCTGAGCAATGCCCGGCAGGCCATGGACAAACTCCAGAGCCTGTCTGCCACCATTGCCAATTTTGAAAAAGGCACCCAACCCGGCCAAGGCAAAATTCAGTACTATTACCGCAAACCCGGCCAAGTTAAAATTGATGTGATCCAAAGTTCAGATCCCAGCCGCAAAGGCGTCAAACTGAGCTACCAAACCAGCAGCGATCAGGTCCGCGCCCGTGCCACCGGCCTGCTGAGCTTGGTGCCTGTCACTCTGCCCATGAGCGATGCCAAGGTCAAATCGGGCCGGGGCTATCTCATTGGCCAAATCGACCTGACCGCAACGGTCACCCGCTTGACCCAGCCCAGCGCCAGCGTTAAGGTCCTCGGCAAAACCACCCAAAACGGCGCAGAAATCATCGTGCTCGAAGTCAAAACCCAAAACCATTTTGACAATCGCATCACCAAAGAGCACCTCGGCCTGGATTCCAAAACCTGGTTGCCCCGCCTGCACGAAATGTATGTCGGCAGCGAATTGGTCTACGCCGCCAAACTGGAACAGATGGAAGTCAACCCCACCCTGGCCAGCAACGTCTTTGATGTTTAAACCCGGATCGCGTTTAAAAAGCGCATCTGACCGGCAAAATCACACAGAAGTCTGACCTGAACCCAGTCTTCGTTGAGAAACAGAGACTGGGTTTCGCTTGCCAAAGCCGCTTCCAACTCCACCCAGAGTTGCCCACCCGAGCGCAGCAATGTCGGCCCCTGCTCAGCCAAAAGTCGGTAAAAACGCAGCGGGTCTTCACCCGGCGTGAGGGCCATTTGGGGTTCATAGAGCTGCACCTCTGGGGCCAGGGTTTGCCACTGGGCCAAAGGCACATAAGGTGGATTGGAGATCAGCAGATCCCATTGCAGGTTCAATGTCAAAAATGGGTCCAAGCCATCTCCCTGTAAAAAGTGCACGGCATCGGGCAAATGGTTCAACGCCGCATTTTCAGCAGCCAGAGCCAGCGCGGCTGCGGAGAGATCCGAGGCCCAGATCTGGCTTGCCTGTCTGCGTTTTTGCAATTCCTGGGCCAGGGCCAAAGCAATGGCCCCACTGCCTGTGCCAAAATCGGCGATCCGCAGCGCCTCAGAAGTGGCTGGCAGGGTATTTAAAGCCAAATGCACCAACTCTTCGGTTTCGGGCCGGGGAATCAAGACCGCCGGGGTTACTTTGAGCAGCAAGCCACAAAATGGCTGGTTGCCCAAAATATATTGCAGGGGCTCGTGGGCCTGGCGGCGGGCCAAAAGGGCCTGGGCCTGTTCCCATTGCAAAGGTGCCAGCAATTGGCCTGGAGACAGGCGCTGGGTCAAAGTCGAAAAACCCAAATGATCCAAAATCCAGCGGGTTTCTGCATCGGCCTCACTGGCTTCAAGGCCAAAAGAACGCAAAGCCAGCGCGATCTTTTGCTGGGCTTCAGCCAGCTGCATCAAAGGCCACCGGACGCTCACCTGTGCCAAAATAATGCCGCAAGGCCTGCACAATCCGCTCAGCGGCGCGGCCATCCCCATAGGGGTTGATAGCCTGACTCATGGCCTGGTAAGCCGCAACATCATCCAACAATCGCGAGGCTTCTGCCAGAATTTTTTGGGGATCGGTGCCCACCAATTTGGCGGTGCCCATACTCACCCCTTCGGGGCGCTCAGTGGTTTCACGCATCACCAAGACGGGTTTGCCCAGCGAAGGGGCTTCTTCTTGAATGCCCCCCGAATCGGTCAGCACCAAGGTCGAGCGGCGAATTAAATCCATCAGGGGGATATAGTCCAAGGGTTCGACCAAGTGAATCTGGGGATGGTTTTCCAGCAGCGGAAAGACCGTCTCACGCACAATGGGGTTGCGGTGCACCGGAAAAACCAAGCGCAGATCCCGATAGCGCTCACAGAGGGCCAAAAGGGCTTGGCAGATCTGCTGCAGCGGTGCGCCCCAATTTTCACGGCGGTGGGCCGTGACCAAGACCAAACGCTGGCCTTGGCTCAAATCCAGGCCAATCGAAGCCGGGTAATTGAAGTCTGGGTTGCGGTCATGCATGCGCAGAATGGCGTCAATCACGGTATTGCCCGTGCGGTAGATCCAGTCAGGGGAAATGTTCTCAGCCAAGAGGGCCTGTTCGGCAATCGGGGTGGGGGCAAAATGCAGGCGCGTGAGCTGGCCACACAAACGGCGGTTGATCTCTTCGGGGAAGGGATTAAAGAGCTGATCGGTGCGCAGGCCCGCTTCGACATGCCCAACCGGAATCTGCTGATAAGCTGCCGCCAGAGCCGTGACCATGACCGTGGTTGTATCGCCCTGTACCAGCACCATGTCGGGCTTGTGTTCAGCCAAAACCGGCGAAATTGTGCTCATGATCCGGGCGGTGAGATCGGGCAGGGTCTGGCGTTCTTGCATCAGATCGAGGTCGATATCTGGGGAGATACCAAAGGTCTGCATGAACATATCTGTCATTTCACGGTGTTGGGCCGTGGTTAAGACCCGGCACTCAAACTCACTGCGTTTGAGTTCTTCGATGACCGGGAACATCTTGATAATTTCGGGACGGGTACCAAAGACCACAAGGATTTTTTTCATCTTTTTTCCTGAGCAAGAGCCCCCGCCTTTTGGTCTGAAGATTGGTCTGAAGATTGGTCTGAAGATTGGTCTGCAGAGCGGCCTGGAGGGCTTGAGTTTGCTGGTATTTTAGCATATTTTATGTTACAATCGACCATCTTTGTATTGATGCCAATCGCCCGCTGGAGGAACCCATGCCCTATACCCTGCGCATTCAGTCCCAGGCCTCGCAAGATCGCCTAGAGCAGCTGATTGCCGCCCGAATGCTGCCTGAAGCCGACAAACAGGCCCTGGACAAGCGCATTTGGGATCTCTTTGGCGAAACCTGGGCCATTATGTTTACGGACTTGGCCGGGTTTTCACGGCGGGTCGACGAGTTTGGCATCATTCATTTTTTACAGACCATCTTAGAATCCCAGCGCCTACTCATTCCCTGCATTGATGCCTATGACGGCATTTTGCTCAAACAGGAGGGCGACAGCATGTTGGTGATCTTTAAACGCCCCCAAAAGGCCCTGGAATGTGCCTTGGCGATGCAGAAGTCGTTGGTTCCCTACAATAGCGGCAGACCCGAAACTGAGCAGGTCTTGCTCTGTATCGGACTGGGTTATGGCGAAGTCCTCAAAATTGGCGATGCCGATGTCTTTGGGGCTGAGGTCAATGCCGCCTCCAAATTGGGAGAAGACACTGCCAAAGCCGGTGAAATATTGGTGACAGGCACATTAAAACAGGCCGCGCCCCTCGATGGCCTGCGCTTTGAACCGCTCCACGAATCCATCCCTGGCACAGGCCAAGCCTTTAAGGTCATTTACTAATGCTGCGCCCGCTGTTGCACCCCCTCCTCTGCCTCCTGCTCACGCTCTTGAGCCTGCAACTCAATCTGAGCCCCGCCCTGGCTGCGCTCGAAACCGTTTCAACAACCGCACAAAGCCAATCCTCAAACACCGCAGCTACTTCCCCTCACACCTACAACCGATCACCGAACACCTACTCCGCCCTGCCCCCCGATCCCGTGCCTCCGCCCCCACGCCCTTTCTGCGGCGAAGCCTGTTGGAGCGCCTCGTTTTTTCTGCCGGGCAGCGGCCAACTCTTTTTGGGTGAATCCCTGCGCGGCTGGGGCTTTATGGCCGGCACGATCATTGCCCCCTGGGCCATTTCAACCCTGACCATGGCCCTGCTCGAAATCGGCCAAGTGCCCGGCTGGAGTGGGGCCGAATTGCAACAGGCAGTGCCGTTTTTTATTGTGGCCGCCACCCTCGCCACGATCAGCATGTATATTTGGAATATTTTTGATGCCTATGGTGTGCAAAATGAGAAAAATGCCGCTTGGCAAAAGGCCATTGAACAAAGCCTGCAACAGTGGCAGCCCAAACTGGTGCAAACCCCCGTCAAAGGCCAAGAAAGCCATTGGCATTTTGAGGTTTTGCTGGGAAGCTTTTAAATACCCCACCCAGGAGCGGGCTTGCATTTTGTCTCCCCATTCTGGGTATGTTAAGATAAGGTGAGGCATCGGCAGGAATTGAGAGTCATGCCCTGCGGGAATAACCACACGGGAATAACCACAAAGGTATTTATCATGAATACACGCAATCACACCGCCTCTGAGCGTTCTGCGGATCCAGCCCGAACCGCTTCTTTGTTGAACCCACTTTTCCAAGGCGTGGAAAACGTGTTGGAACAGGGCATGCAATTGACGGCAGATCTGCTGATTGAAAGTCTGGACCAAACGACACGGGTACTCAACCGCAGTGAAGACTTGGGCCGTCAAGTTGGCAATCTCTTGCACAAACTGAGAGATGCCCACCAAGATGCCCGTCACACCACCCAAATGCTGCTCAAAGAGAGCATTCAAGACGGCGTGATTCTGTGCAATGAATTTATTCAGGGCATGGGTCAAGTCGCGCGCAGCGCGATTCACGAAGTAGAAGAAATCGGCAAGCAGGGGCAGACCATTGGCGGCAGTGTACGAGACACCTTTCAAGATTTGCCCAACCCCTTTCGCACACGCTCGGCCCGCAAACCCAAAGGCAAAGAGCCCACCATCATACCAATAAGCATTCAGGATAATTAGAGGTACTATGAGCCAGGAAACCAAAGAACTAGCACTCATTCTGCGTGATCGCCTGCGTGAAAAACAAAAACTGACTGAGTATCACCGCCATGCTGTCAGCTATCTCTTCAAGGTCTTTGAAGAAATGATCAACGAAATGAAAGCAGATTTACAGGCCTACGGCGGCGATCCCAACCAGATCAAAATGTACAAAGCCCCTTCCGGTGACTATATTGTGCTCAAAATGGGGGATTCGCTCAGCAGCGTTTTCTCCATGCCCGAGATCAAACTCTGCTCGGTCGAAGTTCAAGGCCAATCTGGCCTTTGCGGCCGCGTGGTGGTCTTCCAAGGCGATTACCGCAATCTCGAAATTGACGATCCCGAGCAATTGTCGACCATTGAAGAAGATTCCCTGTTTATCTTCCCGGACAGCGTTTTATACCATATCGTCTCGCCGGTTGGTCTGCATCGCACTGACATTCCCCGCTTTGCCCATTTGGTGCTGAGCAAAATGATCCAGAAAGATGAAGCCCATTACAGCCCCATCATGGATGAAATTGTGCATCAGCAAGAAGCCAAATACCAGTAATTTTGCTGGACTTTGGTTTTAAAAGCGCGAGCGACTGCTTTGGTTTAAAGAGAGAGCAGTCGCTCAAGTGCCATCCCTATGGCTTTGTTTACAACGCCGTAGGGATGTTGTAATTTGAGCTTTTCGAGGTGGGCAATGGCTTTGCGATTGCCCAATTTGCCCAGAGCAAAAATCACCTGCTCCCGCACCAAATGAGAGGGATCACGCAGGCCCTGGATCAGACCACCATAAGCCCCCGGATTGGATAATTCCCCCAGGGCCTTGGCCGCTTCAAAACGCACTTCCCAATGGCCGTGGCGCAGATGTTTGAGCAAAATTTTGAGGGCCCGTTGATCGTGTAAAAGCCCCAAAGCCAAAATCAGATGGGCCATAATTTCGGGGCGTTGTTCTTGTTTGAGCATGGAGATAATCGCAGTGACGGCATCGGCATTGCCCACCACACCCAAGGTTCGGGCGGCATTGCGCACCACATAGGTATTGGGATCTTTGAGGGCCTTGAGCAGGTATTTAACCATCTGGGCATGGGGGCGGCGCAGACGCAGGGCAATATCCAGCAAAGCCATCGCGGCGTTGACCCGCACCAAATCAACCGGGTCTTGCAAGGCCTGGCAAAGAGGGCCAATCACGCTGGCATCCCCCAAAGCCCCCAAGGCGGCAATCACACTGACACGCACATTTTCATTAAAGGCCTTGAGTTGTTTGAGCAAATACGGCAAAGCAGGCTGGTAATTTTTGAGCGCCAAAACCGAAGCGGCCTCAATTTTAACAAAGTCATTAAAATCACCGACCAACCGACAGAGACACTCTGCGCTTTCACTGCCGGGGTAAGTGGCCAGGGTCAAAATGGCACTGCAGCGCACAACCACATTCTCGTCGCTCTCAGCGAGGCGAATCAAATGAGGCAGACAACTCTCTATCTTTTGTTTGGAAAGCAAAACGGTGCAATACCAACGGGCTTTCCAACTCTTGCTTTCAAGGTAATAGACCACATCTTCCAGACTGCGCGGTGGCGTGAGTTTGGTAAAGACAAAGGGGTAAATCTCCGCAGGTGAAAAATTGCGCAGGGCCCAGGCCGCACTGAGACGCACATCCACGCTGGACTCGTGTAAAAGAGAGCGAAAAAGTGCCTCGACCGCCTGTGGGTCGCGCAAATAGCCCAGGACCCAAGCCACATTTTTGCGAATTTCTTCGTCCACTGAAGCCAGGTATTCAACCAAGACAGGGGTTGCCGCTGTCCCTTGCTCCAAGAGCTTTTGCACAGCATCATTCAATTGCTCAAGATCTTCTGACTTGAGCTGCTGAATCAATTGCTGAAGCGATTGGGTCTCTGGCTGCAAGGCCGCAACGGGCAGGGCCGACTCTTGCTGCTGCAGCGGCAAAGAGGACTGATTCATGCGGGTTTAACGCTTTTTCAGGGGTTTGATGGAAACCACACGGCCATCGAGTAATTCCAAATCAGCCATCAGGCCCGAACCCCTAAAAATAAAACGATCACCGACTTTTAAAGGGTACTCACAGTGAATGCGTTTTACAGCGGCACCGCTGCAAAAAACCGCCTCTTTGAGAATCTGGGCAATGGACTCTGGCATATTCTCGAGAAAGGGGCGCAATTCAGCGGGATTGAGCTGATCCAGGGGTTTGTTGCGCAGGTATTTCTGCAAAACCCCCACCGAATCAGGGGAGGCAATGGCAGAAGAGAGCTCCTGGCTGAGAATATCTGAAAAGAGCATCGACATACTCGCCTTGACGCGAACTTCACCTTCGAGCATCACAGAGGCAACGGACGCGCCCTGGGCTTGCTCTAAGACTGAATCTTCGGATACCTCAGACACAGTTTAGACACTTCCCTTCTGGAATCTGGAGAGCAATTTGCGCACCAAAGGCACGTTTTCCATTTTCTTGAGGGGCATCAGGATAATACCTTTAAACATATTGCGCTGGAACTCTTTTTCCTCTTCAATACGGCCCGCCACAAAGCGGTCGGTATTGGCACGGGCATGTTCTTCGGAGAAGCCTGTGACTTCACCGGTGGCCTCCCAAATGCCGTCATTGCAGGCATATTTGAGTTTTTGCTCAAGCTGCTTGGTATAGTCGATGCGCTTCTGGTAATTCTTGTAATAGATCGAGAGCATAAACAGCGCTCCGCCGAGGGCATAAGCCGCCAGTTTCATCGAATAGCCCATATTGAGCTTGCCGTAGAGGATTTCCGAAGAAATAACCTTGAGGGCTTCACACATCATCTTGGGGTCATCATCGTGGGGCGAAACAGCCATCAGGCTGGTGACCAGCATTTTGATCGCCGCCTGGGTCTGGATATCGTTTTCTTTGGCCGCTTGCAGGGTGCCTTGGACAATTTCGCGCACAATTTCGCGAAACTGCACCGAGAGAATATCTGGGGCCTCGGCCATGGCTTCAATCGACTGATTGAGCAAGACCTTTTGCATATTGCCCCCCATGCCATTGTCGCCATTGGGATCGGCATTGGCGGCAACAGCCGTAAAGACAGCGGCCCCCACAGCGCCCAAGCTGTACATCGAAATCTGTTCGCGAATGCTGCGCTCTTGGGTCTTGGCGGCTGTCGATTGGTTGGAAATGCTGGGCTGGAACAAGTCCTGTGACTGTCCATCGAGAACGGTGGCCCCTTTTAAGGAGCCCATATTCACGCGGCGGCCATCGGATGCAGAGGCCGAAGCCAAAGAGGGCACACCGCCCCCACCACCAGCAATGGCAGGCACACCGCCCCCACCACCGGGAATCGATCCACCGCCTCCGCGTTTGGCTCCGGGTTGACGGGGCCGGCGGCGCTTGCGTTCTCCGCCGCCTTCGCCTTCGGCTTCTTCTTCATCACTGTCGCGCTCACCTTTGCGTTTGACTTTGTGGTCGCGATCATCTTTTTCGTTGGTATCGGTCTCTTTGTTGCGGGTGATCGACGAGGAGGGGTTGTAATTATCGCCTTTGAACTGCGCGGATTCTTCTCCGGGGGGTTTGACGTCCAATTGATGGCGGGTGGCTTGCTCACTGTTGTAAACATTGGTCTGACCATGGGGAGTCGAGGCCTGAGAGCCCCCTTGATTGCCTTTGACCAGTTCATTTTTGGCTACAGGATTGTCAAACTGTGTTTTTGCAGGGGTTGCATCTGGGTTGCCAGCCGTCTTGGACGTTGTATGGTCCCTGGCATTGGTTTCAGTGGTCTGTGGATTCGTACTGTTCCGCTGGATTCGGGTAACCGCCATGGCTTAAATGACACTCCTACCTAAAAGTTCAATACCTGTCTATTACAAAGGGTTGTTCAACTACAATCTTACTACAGATCTCAAGCCAAATACAAACCGTCCAGGGGATCCTTACTCGCTTTGGGTCTGCTTTCCCGGCTTTTTTTGGGATATATTCTCAAATCTGTTCAGGATCAGACGGTGTCCGGCCCCCCCGTGGGCAAATGCAGATCCGCATCCCGAAGGGATTTAATTCAAACCAGTTGTAATACAGTTTTTTGAGAAAAATCAAAACACCCAATCAATCCAGACTATTGCAGGGAGATACTGCGCCATGTTAATAATAGAGTGCATCGACAATTTGCAAATGATTTGCAAGTAACTCACACATAAATCATGATCATTTTATGCAGCAGAGGGAAGCCCTATCATGTCATTCAAAATCCTGTCGCTCAAACACATCAGTCTCGGACTCTGTCTCTTCAGCCTGGGTTTTAACGGCTGCAGCCAGGACAATCCCGTTAAAGTGCAACCCAGCACGGCCCATGATGCCAATTTTGAGGTCAGCTTTACGCTGACACTGGAAAATCGCTCAAGCCAAACCGCCTTAAAAACGGCTTTTTCGCCAGGGGTCTGGCAGGTTTCAGCCCAGCCTTCGCTGTTCGAAATGGGCAAAAATGCCAGCGCAGAATTGCAGCGTCTGGCCGAGAGTGGCGAGACTGGCCCGCTGCAAAAAAGCCTGAGTGCCAACACCCCCACCGGGCTTGCTGGGATGTGGAGCGAGACCCTGGCCCCCGGCCAAAAAGTGACGTTTAATTTTAAAGCCAAAGCAGGCCAAAAACTGAGCTTTGCCACGATGCTGGCCGAGAGCAACGACCTGTTTTTGGCACCCACCAATGGCAGTTTGGCTCTCTTTGACAGCAAAAACGAACCCCTCTCAGGCGATCTCAGCACCCAACTCGAACTCTTTGACGCCGGCAGCGAAGTCAATCAAGCCCCAGGTCAAGGCAATTTTCAATTCCCCCGCCAAAAAAGTGCCGACGAAGGCAGTGCCGAAACCAGCCCTGTGCGTCTGCTCAAAGAGGTCAAAGACGGCTTTCAATACCCCGCCGCTTCGGCCTTGGTCGCGCTCAAACTGGAAAACGATGACCACCACGAAGAAGCAGGGCACGGCCATTGAAACGCTCGCTCAAGCTGCCGAGGAACCTGGTATTCAGCCTGCTTTCGGGCCTGATCTTGAGTGGGTTTCTGGCCTTCCCTGGCCAAGCCCAGAATGCCGAAACAGGCACCCAGGCAGAATCTGAAAGCCCTGAAATCAGCGCCAGTGAAGCGCCTCCGCTGGTCGATGACACAACCCAATCCAACCCCTTTAATTCCCCGTTTAGTCAGCAAAACTTTGTGCCAGATATTTCGCTGATTCTGGATCTCTCAGGCGGGCTACGCAATCTCAGCAATGGGGGTTTTGAAGCGCTGCAATCGCCGCTCAAATTGCAGGGCAGCAGCAGTGGCCACGGCCACAGTTTAAATGCTTTGAATGGATTTAATTTAAACTATGCCGAACTCACCCTGCAGGCCCCTGCAGATCCCTTTTTTGATGTCTTTGCCACTTTTCACCTCTCCCCTGCCGAGTTTGAAATCGAAGAGGCCTATTTCGCTTCGCGCGGCCTGCCCGGCAATTTTCAGGTCAAAGCGGGTAAATTTCTCAGCCATTTTGGCCGCATCAACAACCAACACGCCCATTTCTGGAATTTTAACCAACTCCCGCTGGTCTACGAAGGCTTTTTGGGGGGCGAGGCCCTGAACGAAATTGGGGCCCAGGTCAGTTGGCTGGCCCCCACAGATTTTTTCCTCAATCTGGGCCTGGAAGTTTTGCAAGGCAGCAATGCCGAAAGCTTTGGCACAACAGGTTTTAGCGTGGGCGATCAGCAATTAAAAGCCGTCGAATTGCCCAATCTGGCCGTGGCTTATGCCAAGACCTCAGTCGATCTGACAGACGATTTGGTGCTCTTGGGAGGCCTGTCTTACGCCCAGGGCGGAACCCGGCACAGTGGCAGTGCCGAAGCCGCAGACGCCCATCTGCATCAACTGGCTCCCACGCCAATTGGGGCCTTTGCCGGCGGCAGCCGTCTCTTGGGGGCAGATTTGAGCTTGCGCTGGCTGATCGACTCCTACCGCGAATTGAGCTGGCAAAGCGAATTTTTGCACCGCTCACTCGATGGCAGCCGCTACGATGCCACGGGCCGCGTTCCCCTGGCCAAAGAGCAGTCAGGGCTGTATTCTGAACTGGTCTGGCGCTTTGATTGGCAATGGCGCACAGGTCTTCGGCTGGATCTGATCACCCGCAACGACAGCTGGGAAAATGCTCAACTCAAGCCCGGAGCGACTTTGCTACCCAGGTATACCGCCATGCTGGAATACCACCCCAGCGAGTTTTCTCGGCTGCGGCTGGAATACAATTATGATCTCACTCGCTTTGCGGATGGGGTGCAAACGCCGGTTCAATCGGTTTTTTTGAATTTAAATCTGGCCATGGGGGCCCATGGCGCCCATCAATTTTAAAGGCAGATCAATTTTAGGATGGACATCATGCAATTAAAGCTGTTTAAAGCCGCTCTTTGGAGCCCGCTGCTGGCACTCGCCCTGTTAAGCGCTCCGGCCTGGGCCAAAGTGGAGGTCGTGACCACCTATCCGTATATTGCTGAGCTGGTCAAAGAAGTTGGCAAAGACAAAGTCCAGGTCAGCGCCCTGGCGCGGGGCGATTGGGACCCCCATTTTGTGGTCGCCCGGCCCTCGCTGATTGCCAAGCTGCGCAAAGCTGAATTATTGGTGATCAACGGCGCACAATTGGAAATTGGCTGGCTGCCCCCTTTGCTGCGCCAGGCCAACAATGCCAAAGTCCAACCCGGCCAGCCCGGCTTTTTGGAACTCTCCAATTCTGTTCAATTGATTCAAAAGCCCCAAAATGTCTCGCGCGCCCAAGGGGACGTGCATCCCCAGGGCAATCCCCACTTTATTACCGATCCCCATTTGGTGCCCACTTTGGCCAAAAGTGTGAGCGAAAAACTCTGCCAATTGGAGCCGGGAGATTGCAGCGACTTTCGCAGCAACCAAGCCCAGTTTAATCAGCGTTGGCAGGCCAAACTCCAAGGCTGGGATGCCCAATTGAAAAAACTCAAAGGCAAAAAAGTGCTGGAATACCACCGCCTGCACGACTATCTGATGCAGCGCTACGGCCTGATTCTGGTGGGCACGGTTGAGCCGTTGCCCGGCATTCCCCCCAGCCCGGCCCACACGGCAGAAACCGTGACCCAGGCCAAAAAGGCGGGGGTTTCGCTCAATCTGCGCGGGGTCTACAATCCCGAACCGCCTTCGCGTTTTGTCTCGGAAAAAAGTGGGATTCCGCTGATCACGCTGCCCCACGACGTGGGGGCGGTGCCCGAAGCCAAAGACCTCTTCTCGCTCTTTGATACCTTGGTCAGCCGGCTGAGTCGATGATCGAGCTGCTCTGGCCAGCCTTTGCCGTCTCGCTGGTGCTGCTGGGCATTCACTCCTTTTTTGGCCTGGAGATCATCCGCCGGGGGATTATTTTTACCGACCTGGCGATCGGCCAATGGGCAGCTTTTGGCAGCGCACTCTGCCTGCTGCTCTGGGAAGGCCAGCATCTCTACCCGGTCTCGCTGGCCTTTGCCCTGCTCGGTGGCGGCCTGATTGGCCTGCTCTCGCGCAAAGGGGGGAATCAGGCAGAACCCCTGATTGGCCTGATGTATGCCCTGGGCATTGCGGGGGTGTTTTTGCTTTTGGCCAAATCTCCCCATGGCATGGAAGAGATTCAAAACCTGATGGCCTACGATATCCTGTTTACCCCCCTGGCTGAAGTGGGCAAAACCGCCCTGATCTATGCTGCCCTGGGCACCCTTTTGGCGCTCACGCGCAAAATCCAGGGCCCGCTGCGCGAGGGCATTTTCTTTTTGAGCTTTGCTGCCACCGTGACCAGCTCGGTGAAATTGGCCGGGGTGCTGGTGGTCTTTGTGCTCTTGATTGGCCCGGCCCTGATCGCCCTCTATTTGCGCGTCAAACACACGCTCTGGGTGGCCTGGGGCCTGGGACTGCTCTTAAATCTGGGCGCTCTGATGGCCTCGTATTTCTGGGATTTGCCCACGGGCTATGCTGTGGTGGCCGTGCAAGCCGGGGCCGCGCTTTTGGTGGGCAGTGTCTGTACCCTGTTGGGACGGCCTTTCAACGCCTGACTTCGACTCCGCTCAGTCAGCGTTGGGGTCAGCGTCCATTTTGAGCCATTAGCATCGGCTTCATTTGAGGTCTGAATGCCCCCCAGTCCGGGCCCTGAGCGTGTCCCTGAGCCAGTCGAAGGAAGTCGAAGGGCGTGTTATAATTCGCCGGTCAACGACCCCGGCCTAGAAGGCCGGAGCTTGTAACTAACCGAAGGAGATGTCCCCTTGAGTCGCTACAATAGGCTGGTTGACAGACAGCCCTTTAAATTGCAAGTAATTGGCGCGAATATTAATCGCAGCGTTGTGGTCAGCGTGGCAGGTGAATTTACACACACGACACTTAAATACAGACTGTTCAGGTCGATTGGAGCGAGACACATGCTTGCACTGAGAACACTTCTGCGAGGTATAACGAGGGTCAACAAAAACAACACTGACTCCCACAGCCTGCGCCTTGTATTCCACAAATGTTTGCAATTGGGCAAAGCTCCATTTGTGAAGCCGCTTACGCTGGGCTTTTTTCAGTTTGACTCTGCCACGAATATCTGTCAGATTTTCAAACACCAGCGTTTGCCCAGATTCCATCGATTGAACAAGTCGTTTGCTCAGAACATGGTCACAATCGCGTCTGAAACGTCTCTGTCTGCCAGAGGTGCGCTTGAGTTTGCGCTTGGCAGAGCGAGTGCCTTTAGACTGAAGCTCAGAACGCAAAACAGCATGTTTTCGCTCCACTTCTTCCCAATGTTCAGAACCATAAAATTGTCCCCTGCTATCTGCAGCAGGATTCACAATCCCCAAATCAACCCCAACAAAACTGTCATCAGTGTCATTCGGTGGAATTTCTTGAATATCTTTACTCATGACGACATGCAGCCACCATCTGCCTTTGCGGTCTTGAATCACATCGGCACTGCAACGTTGCCAAGTTTTGTATTGCTGGTAATGCTTGGCAATCGTAAATGGGATTCTCAAACGGCCTTGCAAAGTCAGCAGAGAGACTTCGCTTCTGTCAAACCAAAGTCCATACGAACGCTGGTCATAGCGAATCGGGCAGCGCAGAGATTGCGGTTGATGCGCTTTTTTCCCTTTGCGCAAAAGTGCTTTGA
>JBFWRL010000129.1:0-16158 GCA_050248915.1 Candidatus Sericytochromatia bacterium | reverse complement strand
CCACCAATTTGGCCTTGAGCGGTTATCGTGGCCTCACCCATTGTGCTTTTCCAAGTTCCCAAACGCGTACCAGTGGCAATAGGCATAAAAATACCAATCCTTTTAAATATTCAATTTTTTTAGGGGATTTATTTTGAATCTAGAAGAATCGTTTAGATTCTTTGGATAAGATATTATCGTCAGAAAGTTCCCACAAGCTGTGTGATTGCCTTACGATTTAGACAAAATTTAGTATGAGCTTAATTGCCAAAACCAGAAAACAGCTTTCTCTGTTGTCAAATAAGCCTTTGGGCTTTTTTTGATGGGTTATATCTTTGTTGGGGCAGGCTTAGCCCAGACTTAATTTTCTAGAGAGGACCCCTGGGCAAAGATATGGCCCCAGACACAGGGCTGGGGTACAATGGCAGCAGATCGCGCTCCCAAAGGAGACCCTGCATGAATCCGATTCAAACCCTGCGCCTGACAGGGCTGCTCGAAGGCCTGTCTTATCTCTTTTTGCTCGGCATTGCCATGCCACTCAAATACCTCGCCCATCAACCCCTGGCGGTGCAAATTGGGGGCTGGTTTCACGGCCTGTTTTTTATTCTCTTTTGTTTTGCGCTGCTGCGGGCCAAACTCAGCTACAAATGGTCGTTTTTCCAATCGGGCCTGGCCTTTGCCGCCGCCTGGATTCCCTTTGGCACCTTTGTGCTCGATCGCAAGCTCAAGCAGATTGAAAACCCGGGAGATTAGCCAATGCAGAGCATGGATATGTTCGAGATTCTGCTCTATTCCCAATCTGGCGAAGGCCAGGTCTTCAGCACGCACCCGCTCGAAATTCCGGGGCTCGAAGGCGAGCGCCCGCTGACCCTCTACTTGCCCCCAGATTACCTGCTTGAGCCAGAGAAGACCTACCCCGTGGCGTATTTTTTCGATGGTCAAAACCTCTACGAAGGCCAGGCCAGCGGCCCACCGGGCTGGAATTTGCACAGCATTCTCGATCTGCGCTACGCCGAGGGCCTGGAGGTGCCGATTGCGGTGGGCATTCACCACGGGCTCAACCGCGACGAAGAGCTTTGCCCCTGGCCCGCCGAAAAGGGACAAACCCCGCGCGGCGACGCCCTGCTGCAATGGCTGGTCGAAGACTTACACCCCCAATTGGTCGAACAATTGCGCATCGACGACCGGCCCAAAATGCGGCTGGTCGGAGGGGCCTCACTGGGGGGGCTCTTGGCGCTTTATGCCGGTTTCAGCCACAGCGACTTCTTTGGCAAGGTCATGGCCATGTCTCCTTCGCTTTGGGTTGGCAATGGGGCGATCTACGACTATATCGCCGAGGCGGCATTTTTACACAACCTGGATTTTCTCAAATTGTATATCGACTGCGGGGCCCTCGAAGACGACGATGACCCCGAAGCCTGGAGTGATGAATACTGGGAGGAATCTGAGGACGATGATGACGAGACCGAGGACAACGCCAACGAAACAACGCCGACAAAACCCAAGTCAGTAGCCACTGTTGCTGACGCCAATGAAGCATCAGGCGACAACAACGACGACCCAGACAGCCATGAAGAGGACGACGTTCCAGAAGAAGAGTGGGACACCGACCCACTCGAAGACGCTGAATATTTGGTCGAAATCCTCGAAGCCAAAGGCTTTGAAGACGGTGAGCACTTTCTCTGGGTGCCCGACCCCGAAGGCGAGCACAACGAATGGCATTGGAGCAAACGCCTGCCTTTGGCACTGGCCTGGCTTTTTGAAGATGCGTGAGTCACTGCTAAACTAGAGCATCTTGCACTCCGAGAAAGCCCTTAAAAAAGATGGAAACAACGACCGCACTCTTGATTGTTTTGGCCGCAGTGGCCCTGTTTTTGGGGCTGTTTAGCCGCAGCGTGCGCAAATAAACAGCCGCCAAAGCGTTTTAGGCCCGAACGAGTATCCGGCCCCAACAGGCATCCACCGGCAAAGGCGGGCAGGTGGGCCCCAGCTCAAAACTGTGGCCTGGATGCAAGAGGTCGTGATACAGACCCGGCTGGATGCCTGCTGACAGCGGCAAGTCCACCGGTTGATCCCCCATATTCACGGCCACAACCAGATCTTGGCTTCCCTGAAGTGCAAAGGCCAATTGTTCTGAGCGCACACAGAGGGGCACATACACGCCCTGAAAATGTTCAGCATGGCTTTTGCGCAACTGAATCAAGCGCTGAAAATCCTGCCAGAGCGGGGATGTTTGGGTCTGTTCCCAGGCTGTTTGCACCGACAGTGCCGGGCGCAGTGGGGCATCGTCTCCCCCGCGTTTTTCCCCCAACATACCCCACTCACTGCCGGCATAAAGCGCAGGAATGCCGGGCATGCTCATCAGCAGTAGCGCAAGCGGAGCAAGGTGGCGCTTGTCTTTGAGTAGGCTGGCCACGCGGTTGACATCGTGGTTGTCGGCAAAATTATACAGCGGTTTTTCACGACAGAGGCCCCCGGCCCCAAAGAGCCGCTCCAAGGCATGAGAGAGTTCAAAGTAGTTTTTGTCGTTGTGGGCCGAGTAGAGCGCTTTATACCCTTCATAATTGGTAACCGAATCAAGCAAGCCAGGTTCGAGAAACGGGCGATAGCCACCATGAATCACCTCACCCAGCAGCCAAAAACCGGGTTTGATGCGCTGACAATGGGCTGCCAGGGCCTTTAAAAAATCCGGTTCCAGGGCATAAGCCACATCCAGGCGCAGGCCGTCGATGCCAAAATCGTGTACCCAGGTCGAGATCGCCGCAAAGAGATGGGCCTGCACTTCCGGGTTGCGCAAATTGAGCTTGACCAACTCGCTGTGGCCTTCCCAACAGGCATAGCCAAAGGCGTCGCCCTGGCTTGAGCGGCGCTGAAAATCCAACTCAAACCAGTCTGTGTAGCGCGAATTGGGGCCGTTTTGGCACACATCAGCAAAGGCGAAAAAATCCCGGCCCACATGGTGAAAGACCCCATCGAGCAAAACCTGAATGCCCGCTCTGTGTAAGTCTGAAATCAGGGTTGTGAGATCAGCGTTTTGGCCCAGGCGGCGATCCAATTGAAAATAGTCCACAGTATCGTAACCATGGCTCATGGATTCAAAGACCGGCCCCAAATACAGGGCCTCAATCCCCAGCTTTTGCCAATAGGGCACCCATTCCCGCAATTGGGCCAAACGCGGGACCGGGGCGACATGGGGCGTGTTCTGGGCCGGTGCCCCGCAGAGCCCGAGGGGATAGACATGGTAAAAACAGGCGGGCTGAAAGGGCTTGGGGTCTTGAGAGTTGAGTGAGCGAAAAACCGGCTGAAGAGCCGATTGAGACTGAATCTGAGTGGCTGTAAAAGACATAAAAGAGACTCCTTGAGAGATGTTTAGAAATACAAAGTCATTTTCTATACCTACCGTTTGGTATAGTTCTGTGAAAAAAATATAAAAGCTTACAAAACGTAGATGCCGTACATATAGTGTTTGACCAATTGGTGGATCTCCTGGCCCGAAAACCCGACACCGGTGCGAGCGGCATCGCGCTTTAACAGCGCCAGGGCCTGGTGATTTAAGCTGCCGGTTAAACTGCTTGCCAAAAAGACCTCATGGCCGCGCAGATTGCCGTGTTGGGGCACCGCCTGTATAAACAGTGTTTCGAGCAGATTTTGCAATTGCAAACGAAAGGGCTGAATCAAAGGTTCGGTTTCGTGTTCGGCGGGCAGGTAATTCATCGAGAGCATCAGGTAAAAAAAGTCGGGCTCGGCCTGGGCACTCTCGAAATAGGCGGCGGCCACCTGCTCCAAACTGGCGATCAGATCACCCTGGTAATCTGCTGCGCGCTCTAGGCGGGCGAGAAAAGCTGGGCTATAGGTCGCCAGAATGGCACTGAGCAGGCCCTGTTTATGGCCAAAATAGTGGTAAAGCGTGGGTTTGCTCAGGCCTGCCGCAGTCACGATCTCCTGCACACCCACAGAGCTAAAGCCCCGCCGGGCAAAGAGCGAAAGCGCTGTTTGCAAGAGAATTTGGCGATTGTCTGAGTTGGATGATTTTGTCATGAATTCATTCTATACCGATTGGTATAGAATGACAAGTCAAAGCGATTGAAATCCCCCAAAAAACGCTATAAGAATCAGAGCAGTTTAAAAATCCCTTTAAGGGCCGTGCGGATCTTCTTTTCTGCATCCGCAGGCAAGAGCCAAACCTTGTCAGAACTGTCCCAGCGCGCGCCATCGATCTTTTTGATCAGGCGGATGCTCTTGGGATCGTAAGGCACCCCCAGCGCCACACAGCCCTCTTGTTTGTCGAAGGTCACGCGTGGGTGTTCAAAATCTGTCGCCAGGCTCTCCAGCACCATGTCCACCATTTCGAGCCGCATTTCTGCGCGGGCCTCAGCTTTGGCGGCTTCACGCCGGAAAAATTCGCGCAGACCTTCGACGGTATCGCGCACGGCGTAGAGATTGCGGGGCGTAATCGGCAAAGACCAGGATTTGTCGGAGGGGTGGTATTGCGCGCCCTCAATATGTTTGATCGAAGCAATGGCTGTTTTGTGGTACGGAAACGTCAGACCGATGTCTGTGTCACTCAGGGTCACGCAGACGGCGTCGGCATCACCTTCAAGTGGGGCCAGAACCAGGGCAATCATGTCAGGAGAGAGTTTCTCAGCCTCTGGCGCGGCAGGTGTTTCTGCTTCTGATTCAGACAATTCCGGGACCAAGACATATGGGCTCAACATAAAACAGGCGCCTCGTTTGTACAAATATATACATATTGTATCACAATGTATTTATCTGTGTGCAGATGAGCGACCTGCGCAAACCTAAGCGGCCCGGAGTTGGTTGACCCGCTCCATAAAAGCCGCAGTGCGATCATAATCGACCCCGTTTTGCCATTGGCCCAAGGACTTGAAATCTGAGCCCACGATCAAAGCATCGGCCAAGGGCAAATAATCATGTAGATTGGCACGGCTCACCCCCGAACCCACCAGCACCGGCAAATCCACGGCGGCTTTGACAGCCTTGATCTCTTTCAGATCGGCTGTTTTGCCTGTGGCGCTGCCGGTCAGAATCAGTCCATCACTGCGAAAAAAGGCCGCGGCCTGGGCTGTTTCGACAATATCCACATCTTGGGTTATCGCATGGGAGCTGTGTTTCTTTTTGATATCTGTTAAAACCAAAATATCTTGGGCCTCGATCTGCCGCCGGTAGCGCAGAAGTTCACCAGCACAGGCCATCATCGGGCCCTCGTCTGCCACATGGGCAAAGACAAAACCTTCAGCGCGAATAAATTGCATGCCAGCAGAGGCTGCCACCGCCAGCGCGGCCTGATTGGCCCCCGCCAGAATCTGAATGCCACAGGGCACAGCCCCACAGCGCTGCTTGACGGCATGGGCCACAATGCTCATTTGCGCCACAATTTCGGGCCCCACCTCGCGGTTGAGATAGGGCAAATCGTGCATATTTTCAATCATCAGGGCATCGACCCCTGCGCGCAAATAAAGCTCCGCCTCTGCCAGAGCGGCTTCCAAAACCGCAGCTGCTGGCCCCTGATAAGCAGGGGTGCCGATCAAGGGCAAAAGATGAATCATGGCAATCACAGGCTTGGGGGTGGTAAAAACCTTATCAAAACGAGACATCATCGTTCAACCTCTTCGCATTTTTTTAAAAACGGCGCAGCCAAATCGCGGTTGTCGAGCACAACGTGGGCCCAGCGCCAGGGCTCGCAGTGCTGCAGATACATCTGTTGTCCCTGCACATAACGCCGCTGGCCGGGGGCTGCAGGGTCGGGGTCACTGCCATCACGTTGGGCCAGGCGGGCCACAGAAACGGCAAAAGGCACGTCCAAAAACAGCGAAAAATCCCAATAGTTGCGCAATTCAGGTCGGTGCAAAAAAATGCCGTCCAAGAGCAAAACGGCGCCCGCTTGGGCCTGCTGCCAAGGCAAATTCAGGGGCTGCTCCAAACGGTGCTCAAAAACCGCCGGGCGGTAAGCCAAATTGCCTCCTGGCGAAAGCGGATCGAGCAGATTGGCTTTTAATTGGGAATAGTCATACGAGTCCTCAAAAAAGCCCTGGGGTGAATCTTTGCCCTGCCGGTAGCGCACCGCACGGGGGTGATGAAAACCATCCACCGAAGCGCGGATCACCGGCACTCCCTGAGCCAGCAAACGCGCTTCCAATTCATGGGCCAGTGTGGTCTTGCCCGCCCCATCCACCCCATCGATGGCCACCCGCAACACAGGAGCCGGTTGAAGCCGGCTTATCTGGGTTGCCAATTGTGCCAACACCATTGAGCGCGACACGTTTAGCCCTTTTCACTTGAGAGAAAAGTATCCCGCAATGCAAAGAACTGGCTGCGGTGGGCTTCGATCTGTGCTGGCTGACAGTTCAGGCAGCGCCAAGGTTTGCCTTTGCCGGTTAACATCACCATCGTTGACTGTTTACAGGTTTTGCACAAAATGCCCTGATAAGCTTCACTGACAGGCTCAAACAAATCACAGTCCACCTCGGGCAAAAGCGCAGCCAAACGGGCGATTTCTTCCATTTCAAACTGATTGGAAAGCAATAAATACTTGAGTTTTGGCAAATCTGTCAGGGCATCTAAGCTGGGTTCTTCCAAAATGAGGGTCGTCAACATCAGGCGTTTAAGCTGTTTGAGCGCAGCCAGCGGAGCCAGACTTTTGATTTTGACTTTTTTTAAACTGTTGCGCTGCCCGGTAATGCTCAGCGATGCCAGAGCGGTTAAGGGCTCCAGAAAACGCAAATCAGAGACCCCTGGATTGTTTTCAATTTCGAGATCCACCAGGGTCGTCAACTGGCTCAAAACACCGATGGGTTCAGCAGAAGGCGCACTGCCCAGATGCAAATACCTGAGCTTTTTTAATTGCAAAAGCGGTTCCAAAGAGCGCAGCGCCCCCCATTTGATATACAGGCCTTCCAAATGGGGCATCTGACAGGCCGCTTCAAACAGCGCTTGGGTCACTTTGGTCTGAAACCAGAGCGTTTTCACCGAATCACAGCTGGGCAGCTTTTCACACCAAGCGGCCACCCACTTCTTTTGCTGGGACGCAGACGCATTCGTTTGGGTACAGGCCAAAGACAGGCGTTCACCGCCTTCAAAATTTGCCGGGTCTTGATGCGAAGGCGGTGGAAAATTCAGGGCTGGCCGATGATACCAATAGCTTTGCCAGGGATGGATCTCCAGGCTGCGCGCTGCTATCTCCGCTTTCAAGCCCAGAATAATCTCTTTAAAAACAGCCTCACTCATTCAGGCCCATTGAGGCCCAAAACCTTCAAAAAGAAGGCATATTTAAACGCCACCTCTTTGAGATAATCGTAGCGGCCAGAGGCGCCCGCATGTCCGGCACTCATATTGGTGTGTAACATCAGCAGGTTGGTGTCGGTTTTGGTGGCACGCAGTTTGGCGACAAATTTGGCGGGCTCCCAATACTTCACGCGGGGGTCGTTGAGACCTGCCAACACGAGCATATTCGGGTATTTTTTGGCGGCGATATTGTCATACGGCGAATAGCTCTTGATATAGTCGTAATAGACTTTTTGATTGGGATTGCCCCATTCGTCGTATTCGATCACAGTCAAAGGCAAACTCGGATCGAGCATGGTACTCAGGGCATCAACAAAAGGCACATCGGCAATCACACCTTGAAAGAGGTCCGGGCGCAAATTGCTCACAGCCCCCATCAGCAAGCCCCCAGCGCTGCCACCTTCAATCACCAGCTTGTGGGGTGAGGTAAAGCCATCTTTGACCAGGGCCTCAGCACTGGCAACAAAGTCGGTAAAGGTATTGCGCTTATTGAGCAATTTGCCATTGAGGTACCACTCCCGCCCCAGGTCTTCGCCGCCACGAATATGGGCCAGGGCGTAGACAAATCCCCGTTCGAGCAGGGCAATCCGGTTGGCGTCAAAATCTGTGTCGGTGCTGGAGCCATAGGCCCCATAACTGTAGAGCAGCGTCGGATTTTGACCGGTTTTTTTAAGGCCACGTTTGTAGATCAGCGAGACCGGCACACGCACCCCATCGGGGGCTGTGGCGTAGATCCGCTCAGTCACATAGCGACCGGCATCATACCCCGGAACTGGAGATTGTTTTTTCAGGGCCAATTCCTGGGTATTGAGGTCAATGTCAAAGACCGAAGGGGGGGTCAACATCGAGGAATAGCCCACACGCAGCAGATTGCCATCGTGGTCCTGCTCAGCAGCGGGCCAGAGCGCAAAATGATTCTCAGGAAAACGCAGGGTGATCTGTTTATCGGTCAGCAGGTGTTTGACCCGCACTTCCTGGCGGGCATCGGTACGGTAGATCAGCGCGGCCCAGCTGTCAAAGACCTTGACCGATTCCAGCTTGGCCCCCTTTTGTTCGGGCACAAAATCTTTCCATTGGCTGCGATCAGGTTTGGCAATTGGGGCCTGTTTCAGGCTGAAATTGAGCGCACCGTCATTGCTGTGAATCAGAAAACGCGGGCCGCTGTCCTGCACATGGTATTCCAAACCTTCGATCCGGGGCTGAATCATCACGGGGGTGCTGTCCGGCTGCGCAGCGGGGATATAGCGGCACTCAGTGGTGGTCAGGCTCTCGATCTGCACGATCAAATATTTGCCACTGGCGGTTTTGCCAATATTCACGTTATAGCGTTCATCGGGTTCTTCAAAGACCAACGTGTCTTTGGCTGCCTCTGTGCCCAAGCGATGGCGGAAGAGGCGGTAGGGCCGATTGGCAGCGTCGATCACGTTATAAAAGAGGGTTTGGCTGTCTGCCGCCCACTCGACGGTGTAATAGGTGTTGGGAATGCGTTCCACCAGCAATTGACCTGTCTGCAAATCTTTGACCATCAGGGTAAAGGCCTCGGCACCCGTGGTATCGAGCGAATAAGCCAGATAACGTTGATCGGGGCTCACCTCATAAATACCCAGGGCCATAAAATCCTGGCCTTTGGCCTCGGCATTGAGATCGAGCAAGACCTCTTCGGGGCCATTCATACTGCCTTTGCGGCGGCAATAGACCGGGTAATTTTGGCCAGCATCAATGCGCGAATAATAAAAATAATCGCCTTTTTTGCGCGGCACACTCTGGTCTTTTTCAACCATGCGGCCCACCATCTCTTTGTAAAGGGCTTTTTGCAAAGGCAGGGTGTCTGCCATCTGGGCCTCGGTATAGGCGTTTTCGGCCTGCAGGTATTTTAAGACATTGGGGTCTTCAGGGTAATTGCGCAGCCAGAAATAGGGATCTTCGCGATTATCACCGTGTAAACTGAGGGTTTTGGGCTGAAGTGGGGCCTGCGGAGGCGTGTGCGTTTCCGCAGCCTGAGCGGGCAAGGGAGACAAAGTCATGATGAAAACTCCTGTGAGCAAAGTGGAACGCAGCAATTGCAGGGTCGGGGCCAAGGGCTGAAACCGGGTATTTTTCCGCATCAGATTGATCCTCTAAACGTTTTTTTCCAGTGAACCACAAAAATTGGCCCGATCACAACTGTCGGCTTCTCAGACCATGCCCAAAATTGATTGGGATTATTTCTTGACGAATGGGCGGATCCTTGGCTATGCTTATAATTGACGCGGTGTGTACAAAGATCTTCAACCCCTTTTCTGCGCTTGTCACACAGCTACTTGCAAACGAACTCGCGATTTGAAAGGTAATACCATGTCTGAAAAAACTGGATTTCTCCGCAATCTCTTCCTGGGCGATGTACTGGAAGAAGTCGTTTTTCCCTTCCCCCGTATGAAAGCCGAAGAGCAGGAAACCATCGAAATGATTTCCGCCAGCATCAAATCTTTTGGCAAAAAAGTCAACCAAGACAAGATCGACAAAGAAGAAAAACTGCCTCTCGAACTGCTCGAAGAAATGAAAGAGTTGGGCCTCTTTGGCCTGATTATTCCCGAAGAGCATGATGGCATTGGTCTGAGTGTTTCGGGTTACGCCCGCGTCTTAGAAGACCTGGCCGTACTCGGCAGCGCTGTGGCTGCGACCGTAGGGGGCCACCAGAGCATTGGTATGAAAGGCCTGCTTCTGGCTGGCAACGATGCCCAGAAAAAGAAATACCTCTCCAAATTGGCCAGTGGCGAAATGATTGCCGCCTTTTGTTTAACCGAGCCCAATTCCGGTTCCGATGCGGCGAGTATCCGCACCCGCGCCGTCTTAAGCGAAGACGGCAGCCACTACATTCTCAACGGCGAAAAACAATTTATCACCAACGGTGGTTTTGCTGACTTTTACACCGTCTTTGCGCAAACCTCTGTCGAAGAACAGGGCGTCAAACAGGACAAAATCACGGCCTTTATTGTCACCCGCGATCTCGGTGGCGTCAGCAGCGGCCCCGAAGAACAGAAATTGGGCTGGAAGGGTTCTTCCACCACCATGGTCTTTTTCGAAGATGTCAAAGTACCTGTCGAAAACGTGATCGGTGAACCTGGCAAAGGCTTTAAAGTTGCCATGGAAATCCTCAACAATGGCCGTTTGAGCACCTCCACCGCCTCCTTTGGCGTGGCCAAATTGCTGATCGATATGAGCATCAAATACGCCAATGAGCGCAAACAATTTGGCAAACACATTGGCCAATTTGACATTATCAAAGAGAAGATCGCCAACATGTCGATGCTGGCCTATGGCATGCAGTGCCTGGGTTATATGACCGCTGGCATCGTCGATCGCGGCGTGACCGATTATTCAATTGAAGCCGCTGTGGCCAAGGTCTTCAGCACCGAATCGCTCTGGAAAATCTGCGACGAAGCCATGCAAATCCATGGTGGCATGGGTTATATGCGCGAATTGCCGATCGAGCGCTTTATGCG
The DNA here is from genome assembly GCA_050248915.1 of Candidatus Sericytochromatia bacterium. Lineage (GTDB taxonomy): Bacteria > Cyanobacteriota > Sericytochromatia > UBA7694 > UBA7694. Next base: position 5,395 of record JBFWRL010000129.1, on the reverse strand, counting down.
CGATGCCCGTCTGGGGCTGATTATTGAAGGCACCAGCGAAATCTCCCGCGCCATGATCGCCCTCGAAGGCCTCAAAACCCTGGGCAAATTCCTGAAAAAAGCCGGTCTGCGCGGCTATGCCCAAAAGGCCTTTACCCCCGCCAAAATGACCAAGGCCCATCCGATTTTCAGCAAAGAAGTCAACCTCTTCTGCAAAGGGGTCGATAAACTCAGCGCTTATGCCATGCAATTGCTGCGGGTTTACAAAAAAGACGTGATCTTGCTGCAATTACACCAAAAGCGCATCGCCGAAGTCGTGATGGATCTCTACGTGATGGCCGCGATGTTGTCGCGCACCACCGCATTGCTCGAAACAGGCAAAAGCAAAGAAGATGCCAAAACCGAGATCTACATGACCCGCTCTTTCTGCCGCATGGCTTTTGAGCGGATCGAAAAGAACATGGATCAATTTGATCTCAACCACGACCATTACCTCGGACGTCTGGCTGACACCCTCTACGAAGACGGCGAGTTCGCTCCCAAAATCTTTGATCTGGGCAGTTTCGAAGACATGCCTGCGGCCAAAGAATTGGCCACCGCCACTCCCTGAGCCTGAATGACTCACAAGGCCCGATCTGAACTTTCCAGATCGGGCCTTTGTTATGATAATGGCATGTCTAGTTTTCCCCACCACCAGACCTTGATCCAAAAACTGCTCTCTCAGATCCAACCCGATCCGCGTTATCTGGGATTGGCCGCAGGAGGCTCCTGGGCTGAAAAGCGCCTGGATCAGTGGTCAGATTTGGATCTCATTCTGCTCTGTGAGCCAGAATCCGTGCCAGATCTGCTGCTTGAACGAAAGACATTGGTGGCCCGTTTGGGAGAGCTGCTTGAGAGTTTTAGTGGTCAACACCTGGGGGATGAACGCCTCTTGATCTGCCTCTTTGGGGCCCCCCTGATGCAGGTGGGTTTAAAATGGATCGCTTTGCCCGATTATGTGCAGCGGGTCGAAGATCCCGAATTGCTCTGGGAAAGGGGTTCACAGGTATCTCAACTCTTGACCGAGACATCCGGGGCCTATCCTCGCCCGGATCTGGCCTGGATCGAGGCGCGTTTTTGGGTTTGGATTCATCATGGAATCCTCAAGCTGGGCCGAGGAGAACTGCTCGAACTGGCAGATCACTTGGGTTATTTGCGCAATCAGGTACTCGGCCCGCTCTTGTTGATGCAATACGGACACCCACCCCGGCGGGTCCGGCGGGTGGAAACAGACTTACCGCCCGCAGCCTTGGCCCGGCTTTTGCAGACCTTGGCAATTCATGAACACGAGGCCCAAGCCGAGGCCTTGATGGCAGCCGTAAGCCTCTACCGGGATTTGCGCGCGTTTCACGGTTTGCCTGTCCAAGCCTGGAACCAACGGGCCGAAAAAGCAGTACTGGAATTTTTCGAGGCCGTTCGCGGAAATAGGCCTGTGTTATAATTGCCGGAGACTTCTGAAATAACGCGAAATAGATATGCATAATAACAAAACCAAAGCCAAAGCTCTGTTGAGTGACGCCGATGTATCGGCGCACCTCGCTGCGCTTATTGAATTACTTGAAGAAAAAAAAGCCATTGATCTGGCCAGTTTAGATCTGCGCCAGCGCTCGACCGTCGCCGATTATTTTGTGGTGGGTGGCGCCAACTCACGCCCCCACGGCCAAGCCCTGGTGGGAACGGTACACCAATACGCCAAAGAAAAAGATTTGCAGGTCTACAGCCTAGAAGGCCAAAGTGACGGCACCTGGATCCTGATCGATCTGGGCTTTTTGGTGGTGCACATCATGCAAGAAGAAGAGCGCCGGTTTTATAATCTGGAAGAGCTGTGGAGCCATGCAGAAGCAAGCCATTAAAACAGGTTTGAAAAGTACATGCCAACGGGGGATGACGATCTACGAAATCCTGACGGTGGCGATTATTATTTCTGTGTTGGTCATGATTGCCTTGCCCAATTTTATTGCCAACAAAGATCGGGCCAATGACTCTCAGATTGAGAGCAATGCCCGCACCCTGCGTGTCATGCTCGAAACTTACAAAGTCGATCACAAACTCTATCCCGATGATTTGCGCACCTTGGGTTATGAAGCCACCAAAGAAAAATACAACAAAGCCATGGCCAATCCCTACAGCAAGGCCATTGGCGAAGTTGAAAGTGGCAAATGGGCCATTGACTATGTGGGGCCCACTGGCCCAGCAGGTATGGTTACCTATCAACCTCTGGCGGGCGGCGATAAATATTATATTTTTGGCTATGCCAAAGACGGTACATTTCACAAAAAGAGCGGTAAAATTTTTACCATGAGCAATGGCTAAACAAAGGCGATAAGGGAAAACAGAGATGGCAGAACGCAGCTACCGCCGCACCCAGTATTTTGTCAAACCAGATTTACAAACCAAATATGCCTTTATGTTTGTGCTGGCTATAGGGGTGGGGCTCAATTTGGGGGTGATCTTGGCACTTCTGGCCCCCATGCTCAAAAACGATTCACCGGTTTTTCCTCTGCTCTATTTGCTCTTGGCCTTGTCTTTTGTGGTGCTTGTGGCGGGGATCAGCATTCTCTTCACCCACAAGATCGCCGGGCCGATCTTCAAGATCGAGCGCAGTTTTCGTCAGATCATCGACGAAAAAGATCTGAGCCTGCGCGTCTTTTTGCGCACCGATGATGAATTGCAGGAATTGGCCGAAGAGATCAACCGCTTGCTCGAACACTTCCGCAACAGCCTCCTGCTCGAAAACCAAAAAAGTGACGCCATTTTGGCCAAACTCGATTATGTACTGGCCAATCTCGAAGGTGAAAACGCCCTGCCCCCCGATGAGATCCAGGAGCGTTTAGCCGATCTGCGCCAAAAAATTGAGGATACGGGCCTAAAATACAAGCTCAGGTAGCCAGATCTGGATCCCTTCCAAATCCTGAATTTATTTTGTAAACCCTTGTCAAGACACTTATTTTCCTATAAATTAGGAAGTCTTGGGGACTTCTTGGAATGCCTCCGGTAAAACAGGGATGCTTTTTGACATGCTTTTTGAGATGCTTTTTGACCAATCGGTCTGAGATCGAACTCACATTTGGCTCACATTTGGCTCACATTTCTCCCGCAAAGCCGCTGAATATGGTAGACATCGCCCCAATCTGTTGGTATACTTTGTTTCCTGAAATACCATTTTCATTATTCCGATTTATCCTGAATTTAAAGCTTGTAAACCAGTTGAGGAGGGATTCTCTTGCCTACGATCAATCAGTTAATCCGGAAACCTAGAAAAGCCGTGACTTATAAATCCAAGTCACCCGCTTTGAAACAATGCCCTCAGCGCAGAGGGGTTTGTACCCGTGTTTTTACCATGACACCGAAAAAACCGAACTCCGCCCTGCGCAAAGTGGCCCGTGTTCGTCTGACCAGCAAAATTGAAGTAACCGCTTATATTCCTGGTATTGGCCACAACCTGCAGGAGCACTCTGTTGTGCTTATCCGCGGCGGCCGTGTCAAAGACTTGCCCGGTGTGCGCTACCACGTGGTTCGCGGCACCCTGGATACAGGTGGTACCGTCAACAGAGCCCAAGGGCGCTCCAAATATGGCGCTAAACCGCCTAAGAAATCCAAAACAGCAGCGAAAAAGTAGTGAAAAGGTGATCCTATGCCCAGAAGAGCGAAAATCAAAAAGCGGACTCCAGCACCCGATGCCGTGTACCGCAGTGAAATTCTTTCTAAATTTGTCAATTGCATGATGATGCGCGGCAAAAAGACCGTGGCTGAAAACATTGTTTACAAAGCCCTCGGTCGTGCTGAAGAAAAACTGAAAAAACCTGGCATTGAAATCTTCGAACAGGCCCTGAAAAATGTGCGCCCCATGATCGAAGTCAAACCCCGCCGTGTCGGTGGCGCTACTTACCAGGTTCCTGTTGAAGTGTCTGATGAGCGCGGTATCGCTCTGGCGCTGCGCTGGGTTATCAAACACGCCCGCGCCCGCAATGGCAAATCCATGATCGAACAGCTGTCGTCCGAACTCACGGATGCCTACAACAATACCGGTGCGAGTGTCAAGAAGCGCGAAGACACACACAAAATGGCTGATGCCAACCGTGCGTTCGCGCATTACCGTTATTAAAGGATACAGATTATGTCTAGGAAAGTAAAAATTGAAACCGTCCGCAATATTGGCATTGTTGCCCATATTGACGCCGGTAAGACCACCACGACCGAGCGCATTCTGTACTACACCGGCATGGTTCACAAGATCGGTGAAGTACACGACGGCACCGCCGTAACCGACTACATGGTGCAAGAGCGCGAGCGTGGGATCACCATTACCTCAGCGGCCATCACCTCTGAATGGAAAAACCACCGCATCAATATCATTGATACCCCTGGTCACGTCGACTTCACCGTTGAAGTTGAACGCTCCTTGCGCGTACTCGATGGCATGGTCGGTGTGATTTGTGCCGTTGCAGGTGTACAGCCCCAGTCTGAAACCGTCTGGCGTCAGGCCAACCGCTACAAAGTTCCCCGTATTGCGTTTGTCAACAAAATGGACCGCCCCGGTGCCAACTTCATTCGCGCCTTTGAAAAAGTGCGTGAGCGTCTGAATGACCGTGCCATTCCCGCCCAGTTGCCCATTTTTCAAAACGAAGAGTTCTTCGGCATTATCGATTTGATCACCGAAAAAGCCTACGGCTATTTTGATGACCTCGGTGAAGATATCCGCGAGATCCCCATCCCCGATGACATGCTCAAAGACGTGGAAAAATACCGCGAAGAGTTGATCGAAGCCGCCTCCGAAATGGATGACGAACTGATCAACAAATACCTCGAAGGTGAAGCTATCGGCGTTGATGAACTCAAAGCCGCCATCCGCAAATCTGTGATTGCCACCAAGATGACCCCGGTTTTCTGTGGCACGGCCTTTAAAAACAAAGGGGTTCAGCTCCTGTTGGACGCAGTTTTGGATTATTTGCCTTCTCCCAAAGACGTGCCCCCCGTCAAGGACATGTCCAAAGAAGACGAAGAAGTTTTGCTCTATCCCAAAGATGACGAGCCCTTCTCAGCCTTGGCCTTTAAGATCATCACCGATCCCTTTATTGGCAAACTGACCTTTATCCGTTGCTATTCTGGCACCCTGGAAAAAGGCAGCTATGTCTATAATTCCACCAAAGGCAATAAAGAGCGTATCTCCCGTCTGGTTCAGATGCGTGCCGACCAGCGCCTTGAAATCGACGCCGTTTATGCGGGCGATTTGGCCGCTGCCATTGGTCTGCGCAACACCACCACCGGTGACACCCTCTGTAATGAAGACAAGCCCGTGATTCTGGAGAGCATGGTCTTCCCCGAACCCGTGGTTTCTGTGGCTGTTGAGCCCAAAACCCAAGTCGACCGCGACAAA
>JBFWRL010000128.1:0-16184 GCA_050248915.1 Candidatus Sericytochromatia bacterium | reverse complement strand
CCTGAGTGCCTTACAATGGTTGCCCGCCCTGGCCCATTTGCCCGAAACCGTCAGGGCCGAAGGGCTGGGGGAATGGAGTATGGTCTGGTCTTACCACCCCTTTTTAAGCCTTTTGCTGCTTTTGCCGGATTACCTCAATCTAACGGTCAAAGGGGTATCTTTGCACCAGTATTGGGGAGAGCCCCTCTATGCCATGATGCCCTTTTTTATCAACGGCTATTTGGGGCTGTTTCCCTTTCTTTTGCTCGGCGCAGGACTCAAACTCTTTTATCAGATTCCACAACGGGTGTACCTGGGATTTTTTGGCCTCTTGACTCTGCTTTTGCTCATGATGGCCTGGGGCAAATATTTTCCGCTGTATACCTTTCTTTTGGGACTGCCAGGCATGGGTTTTTTCAGGTATCCTTCGAAACTGTTGGTCTTTGTCTCTTTGGGATTATGTTTGGCCACCGGCTTTGTGTTTCAGGCTTTTTTAGAGACACCTGCTTTTTTGAGACATTTGTGGCAATGGTCACTTGGATTGGGTCTGTTACTTTTGGGCGGGCTCTTGGCACTACACGCACAAGTTGCGGCCAATTTGAGCCACTTGCGTGGCCAATTGCTGGCTGCTGCGCTCTTGGCGCTGGGCATCTCCTGCTGGAGCTATTTCTGGGGAAAACGCCCTGCCATCCAAGCCTGGGGCTTGGGGCTGCTCTTGGCCGGAATTGGCCTGGATTTGCTTTTGAATGGCCTGGCCGCTTTGCCCTTGGCCCCCTCTGCAGCCCTCTTTGAAACTGCCTCAAAACCCGCTCAGTATTTGCTTAAACAGCGTTTGGCTCAAAATTCTCAAGCGCGGATGTTGCTTTCTGCCGCTCCCCGAGTGGTGGTGCCTCCCACTTTTGCGCCACAGTGGCAAGACCGGCCAGAACTGCGGTTTAACACTTTTCACCATGCCAGTTTGCAAAACAATTTTAATCTGGCCTGGGGCTTTCGCAATGCCTATGGCGAAACGGCTGCGCTGGGACACAAGGGACAGGTCATGAACCGGCTTTACCTCGAGGCCCTGGCCTTAAACAAAGCTCCGTTTAAACAGGTTTATGAGAGTTTGTTGGCTGTGCGTTACGTCCTGGTCTTGACCCCCGATGCCAAAACAACAGAGTATTACAGCCGCTCGGGGCATTATCTTCAACGCCAAACATACCCCGAACTGCAATTGACCCTCTATGAAAACAAAGAAGCCTTGCCCCGGGCCCGTTTTCAATACCAATCAATGGCAATCAAAGACCCCAAGGTCATACCCGCGCTGTTGGCCGAGCCCCAGAGCCAAAGTGGTATCGACTTTCGCAGCCGCGTACTGTTAAACGACGATCAGGCCCTGAAACAGGCCAAGGCCCAGGTGCCTGCCCGAGAAGCCCGCGAAAAACGCTGGCAGGGTCCCCATTTTAAAGTGGATAAAAACAACCATCTGGCGTTGGAATTAGAAACCAATACTTCTGGATATGTGGTTTTGGCTGATCAGCACCTGCCCGGTTGGCGGGCCTGGGACAACGGACAGGAGACCCCGATCTTAACCGCCAATTTTTTCATGCGCGCCGTCCGGGTCGGCCCCGGCAAACACCAGATCGTGATGCGCTATGAGCCCCCTGGTTTTGTTGTGGGGCTGTGGATTTCACTGCTCTCAGGCCTGATCTGGGTGGGTTTGCTGCTAGGGGGGAACTTCTTTCAGAAACGTCCCCCCCGGCCGGCACTTCAGGCCTGAATCGCCGTCAGGGCAATGGTATAGACAATGTCTTCAACCAAGGCCCCACGGGAGAGGTCGTTGACAGGCTTGTTCAGCCCCTGCAACATCGGCCCAATGCTCAGGGCATTGGCGCTACGCTGCACGGCTTTGTAAGTGGTATTGCCCGTGTTTAAATCCGGGAAGATAAAGACATTGGCTTTGCCCGCCACGGGTGAATGGGGCGCTTTGCTTTGAGCCACATCGGGCATGATCGCGGCATCGTATTGCAAGGGGCCGTCGATCAGCAAGTGGGGATTGTGGGCTTTGGCAATTTCAGTCGCTTTGCAGACCTTTTCGACATCGACCCCGCCTCCCGAACTGCCGGTGCTGTAAGAAATCAAAGCCACCCGTGGCTCCAGACCAAATTTGGCAGCAGAGGCCGCAGACTGCAAGGCGATTTCAGCCAATTGTTCCGCCGTGGGATCAGGGTTGATCGCACAATCGCCATAGACCAAGACCCGGTCGGGCAAGAGCATAAAAAAGACCGAAGAGACCAGGCTGTTGCCGGGGGCGGTGCGAATCAAACTCAAGGCGGGGCGAATGGTGTCTGCGGTGGTGTGAACCGCTCCCGAAACCAGGCCATCGACCTGTCCCTGTTGCAGCAACATCGTGCCCAGCACCACGCGGTCAGTGAGATGATCACGGGCCATATTTGCGCTGAGGCCCTTGTGTTTGCGCAAGGCCACCAAGGGTTCGACCAGCCCCTCTTTGAGCGTTTCGGGCGCCCAAATCTCCAAGCCCTGAATATTCAGGTCGATGCCATTGCGATCGGCCATTTCTTGGATTTCTGTCGGGTCTCCCAAGAGGATACAATGGGCAATCCCGCGCCGGGCACAGATGGCCGCAGCTTTGATCGTGCGGGGTTCATTGCCTTCGGGCAAAACAATCCGCTTGCCTGCGGCCCGCGCTTTTAAGGTCAGCATGTGTTTAAAGGCCACGGGTGAGAGCACCGTCTCTTGAATTTCTTGGGCCTGTTTGTCCAACCAGGCCCCGTCGAGATGACTTGCAACGCTTTCTTTGACCTTGTCGATGCGTTGGCGATCATCGATGGGCAATTCATGGGGATAATTTTGCAGCAGTCGGGCCGTCGTCCAGGTGTCCAAAGGCAGGCGCAAGACAGGCAAACCGGCACGAAATGCCGGTTTACACAGCTCTTCAATATTGGGGGGAATATCCAGGCCCCCAGTGAGTAAAAGCCCCCCCAATTTGGTGCCATTCTGAGCAGCCAAACTGGCTGCCATGATAATATCTGTGCGATCCCCGGCGGTGACCAAGAGTGAATTGGGTTTTAAATGGGAGTGTAGATGTGCGGCTGTGCGCGAACAGAGAGCAATTCGGCGCACCCGGCGGTGAGCCATATCTCCGGGATACAAGACCTCGGCATTGAGGTAACGGGCCAAATCTTGCACGCGGGGCGCAGCCAATTCGGGCTCCCAGGGTACGACGCCCACCAGCGGAAAGTCTGGCGTTTGGAAAAGGGCAAGGGCCCGTATTTCTGCGGTTTTTTGCAAAATCTCGGCATGGCTGGGTTTCACCGACATCTGTGAAAGGGTATCTTCGCCCCGCAGCCCGCCCACTTTGTTGACAATGCAGCCAATGACCTTGCCCTGGCCCAGGCCGCCATACGAACTGGCAGAAATTTCAATCCGGTTTGAGAGTCCTTCGAGATCATGGCCTTCTGCTGAGGCCACCAACAGCACTTTGGCCCCCAGGGTATTGGCCATTTCGCGGTTCAGGCGCACCCCAAAGGTCAGGGTATCTGTGTTGATCAGCCCCTCGACGATCAAAATTCGTTTGCTGCCTTGCAGACAATCACAGTGAGAGAGAATTTTTTCGAGCAGCAATTCAGTTTGCCCGGCAGATACCCGTTCTTCTGCCTCTTCCAGGGGCAACGAGGCCTGGGTCCGAATTTCTGAACCCACTTTGACCAATTCCGCAGAGCGATCCCCAGTAAATTGTTCAATCGGTTTAAAAAAGCCCACGGGATACCCCCGCTCTTCAAAGGCCCGCACGAGCCCCAGGCTGATCGAGGTCAGGCCCACGCCACTGCCCACTGGGGCCAATAATAAGATCTGCGTCATTTGTTTTCTGCTTTCATTTTTTCAAAAGATTCACGGGCAATCAGGCGTTCTTCTTGGGTCGGAATGACCCAGATCGCAGGATGTTCGTGCAGAGAGATCCGCGCCTCTTGTGCCTTGCAGCCCAGATTGAGCTCAGGGTCGAGCAACAGACCCAAAAAGCCCAAATGGGCCACAATCCGCTCCCGCACCCAGGCCGCGTTTTCGCCGATGCCCCCGGTAAAGACCAGGCTGTCTAACCCGCCCAGACCGACACAGAGGGCCGCCGCCGCTTTGGCGGCCCGGTAGGCAAAGATCTCCAGGGCCAGGGCAGCCCCGGTGTGGCCCTCTTGCCGGGCCCGATCGAGGCTGCGCACGTCATTGGAGAGCCCAGAGAGGCCCAACAGTCCAGATTCTTTGTTTAAGAGGCGGTTGACCGCTTTGGGACTCAGGCCTTTTTGGGTGAGCAAATAGAGCAAAACGCCCGGGTCGAGATCCCCACAGCGGGTGCCCATCACCAGGCCTTCGAGCGGAGTCATGCCCATCGAGGTATCGACAGATTTTCCGTTTAAAATCGCCGCCATGCTGCAGCCATTGCCCAGATGAGCGGTGATCACCCGCTCTGCTGCTTGCGGAGCCAATTCCTTTAAACGCGCGCTGACAAACTGGTGGCTGCTGCCATGAAAGCCATAACGCCGAATAGCGTCTTCGGTATACAGCGAGGTGGGCAGGGCATAACGGTAGGCCACTTTGGGCATGGTCTGGTGAAAGGCGGTATCAAAGACGGCATATTGGGGCAAATCGGGCCATTCCGCCAGGGCCGCTTCAATGCCTTCAATATTGGCGGGATTGTGCAGCGGGGCCAGCGGAATCAGCGACTTAAGCACGTCGATGACTTCGGGGGTGAGATGGGTGGTGTTTTTAAAGCGCTCTCCCCCATGTACCACCCGGTGGGCAATGGCCGAAATCCGCGGGCTGAGATTTTGTCTGGAGAGCAGGGCTTTTAAAGCTGAGAGGGCCTCAGGCAAATGGGCCGAAGCAGGCAATTCCAGTTCTTTTTGTTCGGGAAAATGAACCCAAAAGCTGCTTTGGGCTTCTCCGAGACGCTCAGCCATGCCTTTTAAGACTTCGCGCTCTTGGGGCAATTCCAAGAGCGAAAATTTGAGCGAGGAACTCCCCGCGTTTAATACCAGAATCAAGGTGGTTGCTTGCATAGAAGGGGTCTGCCTTTGTTCGCTTACTGCGCAATGGATTGCGGATGTGGTTATTCCGCAGCCAGCATAACAGGTTTAAATGAAAGGCGTGAACAGGGCCTGACTTGATCTGAATCAATCCCGACCGTGATACCTGTCAATCGGCAAAAACGAGCCGAAGCGCAGCCCGCACTTCGGCAAAAGGATACTGCTCCAAGGCCCCAAAGGCGGGCGATTGTTTGAGCTTGAGCCGGGCCCCCAAAGGCGTGGAAATGCCACAGAGCATTTTGCAGCGCAGGCCCAGGCTGTCGTGTGGACCCAGTTTTTCTGGCAAACCCAGACACAGCTCTGAGATTTTTTCTGCGGTGAGTGGCACCAGGGCCTCAAAGGGCGGGATTTCTGCCACTCCTGTGAGGCAAATCGAGCAATGGCCACAGATTTGCAAGATATTTTCGCCAAAATAGCCAGCCAAACGCGCGCTTAAACAGCTTGGGCTTTCAAACAGGGCCAAAATCTGGGCAATGCGCGCCACTTCTGTCTTTTCTTTGTCGGCAAACACCGCAGCCAATTCTTGTGCCAAATGCTTGGGATCAAAGGTCGGGTCGCTGATCTCAAAGACCTCCACGGCCTGTTTGGTCTCCAATTCTATCCAGCCCTTTTCGGCAAAATAGTCCAGGGCTACAATCACCCGTTGCCGATCGGCCCGGTCATAATTTGCCTGCACTTTGTCGATCGGGATCCGCGACCAGACCCGTTTGGTTTCAGCTGCGTCAAAAATGGCGGCGACAAAGTGGCGGCGCTCGCCTTGAAATTGGTCCAAAATCCCCTCAAGCGGGCGATTCAACTTGAGTGAATAATCGTCAAAGCGGGTGTATTTGGGGCTGAGAATGCCGCGCAGGTCGAGATAGACCAAAAGGGTTTTGAGCGGCAATTCGCGGATATCGTAAGCTTGTGAAAGACTGCGCAATTTGACCTCCCAAAGCGGCTCTGGGTGGCTTTGGATTTCGGTCAAGAGCCCCTGCAGGGACTCCAGGCTGGGGGTGTCGCCATAGACAAAGTTTTCGAGCACTGAGACCCTTTGGCGGTTGACCAAGACTTCACACGTGGACTCTTTGCCATCGCGACCGGCCCGGCCAATTTCTTGGCTGTAATTTTCGATGGATTTAGGCAGGTCATAGTGAATCACGCGCCGGATATCCGCTTTGTCGATGCCCATGCCAAAGGCAATGGTGGCAACCACACAGGGGCATTCTCCAGCCAAAAAGGCATTTTGGATCTGCTCGCGCTCACTGCTTTCGAGGCCTGCATGGTAGGCCCTTGCAGGCAGGCCAACACGGCTCAGCTCTGCCGCTACCCATTCTGCGGTCTTTTGCAAGGTGACATAGACAATCGTCGGCGCTTGGGGTGCCGCCAACAAACGGGCCTGTAAATGGGCTATTTTTTGGTCTTCGGCCAGGGGAGTCACTTGCAGGTTTAAATTGGGCCGATAGAAACCCGTCAGGGTGACATTTTGAGGCGGAATATCAAATTTGAGACACATGTCTTGGCGCACCTCGGGGGTGGCGGTGGCCGTGAGCAAAAGCACCTGGGGCAGTGCAAATTCCTGCCGGTATTGGGGCAGTTTGAGGTACTCGGGCCGAAAATTGTGGCCCCATTCGGAGATGCAGTGTGCTTCATCGACCACCAGCAAAGAGAGCTTGAGGCGCTTCAGTTGGGCGCGAAAGCGCTCATTGCGAAAGCGTTCGACCGAAATCATCAAAATTTTGAGCTGGCCTTGGCGGGCCTGATTCAAAATGGCATCATAATCTGTGCGGCTGAGGCTGGAGTCGAGGCGGGCAGCGGCAATGCCCCGGCTTTGCAAAAAGTCGATCTGGTCTTTCATCAGCGCCAGCAGGGGCGAGACCACCAGGGTTAAATGGGGCAACAACAGTGCCGGCAGTTGGTAGCAGAGCGATTTGCCCGCACCGGTGGGAAAAATGGCGACTGCAGATTCGCCGTTCAGCAGGCGTTCGACCACTTCGCGCTGACCTGGGCGGAATTGGTTAAAGCCGAAGTGCTGTTCGAGGGCGGTTTCAGGTGCCGTTTCAGGTGTCGATTCAATTGGCAGAAGCGGGGCTTGGCTATTTTGCTGTGAGAGGTTCATCTGGGCATGTTAACATGCTTTGATGACGCCTTACGACCAAAATTTGAAGACTTATTCCTGAGCAAAGATAACTGAAAACTGTATGTCTAAATAAACATGACCCAAACTGAAAATCATCTGCTCAAGCCTCTGCATCGGCAGTATTTTGAAAACAACCAAGGGGTCTGGCAGTGGCATTTGAATATGGCGGTGACAGATTGGCCGGGTTTTTGGCGAGCAGATTGGCCGTTGGCCATGAAGCTGCGCTTTGTGAGCATGTGGCTGAGCCACGCACATCTGGGGGGATACGAGCTGCGCACTGAAGTGCACTTAAAAGGGGAGAGCGTATTTCACCGCACGCGCTTAAGCAAAGGGGCTTTGACGCTGTATTTGAGTGAAAAGATTTTTGAATTGGAGCCCGATGGGCAGAGTCTGAGACTCACAGGACAGGAATTCCTGTGGCCGAATTTAAAACAAGGACTGCCCTTTGCGCCTTTGCAGGGGCGGGTCTTAACTGTGACCTCCGCTGAATATGCCATGCCGTTTATGGGCTTGGTTTGCCCCTGTTTGACCCATTTGGATCGGGTCAAAGACGAGATAAGCTTGGAAAATAGCTGGATGAAGCTGGTCTTTCGGCTGTGAGAATCTCATTTAACTCTTTATAGGATTATTCGTTTTACAGTTAATTGTTGCGCTCAGCAGGGCTATCTTTCAAACAGGGAGTTAGCTAAAATGAGGGGCATGACCCTTTCGATCCGTCAGCCTGTCGCCATCCCCTATTATTTCAGCAAGACCGAGCCGGTCCCCAAATCGCCGCCCGTCTCGGATAAAACGCTGGCCGTGAATCTGACTCTGCCGGCTCAAGATCAGCTACCCAAAGCACCCCTTCAGGGCAGAGCCGCCCCAGTAGATGCCGCAGTCAGCGCCCTGTTTGACCAGGTCATTACCCAGCTAGAGCAAGCCCCAGAAGCCACAGAAACGCTCAAAATTAGCCTGGGAGATCAGATCTTGGAAATCCCATTCAAACAGTTGGACCGGGCTGAACTGTTTCATGCTCTTGGGCGGGCCTTAAAAAACTTTCAACCGCAAGAAACGCCTGCTGGCTTGGCAGAAACCGAACAAATGGCAGCGCCGCTGGTCAAAGCGATGTTATCTCCGCCAGTCGTGGCCCAGAAGGAACTGACCGAAAAGCAAACCCTCACCGCTTTGGCAAAATTTCCGCCGCAAGCAGTCACACCCGAAAATTTTTCCAAATTGACCCGCTGGTTGGCCGTTTACAATGCCTCTTCACAAACGAGCAAACCTGCCTTACCACCAGCATTGATCGCCAATCTGGAAACACTGTTTGTACTTGAAGCAGCCAAGAAATCCCCAGCTGAGCAACAGAAATTGCTCAGTATGCTGCCAGATTTGGATGCCTCAGATCTGCAGCTGTTTAAAGCCCGAGGCAGCTTGGCCCTGCTGGGGCAGTTGAAAGACAAATCGGCTTCGCTGACGACGTTGCCCAAAGAACTGCGTGAAACGCTGACCCATCAGGTCAATCAGTTTTTGAAAATGTCGGGCTCCAGTTTGCAACTCACTTCGCTCAAACAAGCAGATTTGAGCGCAGCGGTGAAAGAATTGGAAAGCGAACTGGGTTTGCCGATCAGTGGCAGCCTGAGTGTGGAGAATCTGCGCCAAATTGAAAAGGCCCAAAAAAACCTGTTCGTGATTCAGAGCAACGTGCGCAATATTGTGCATGATGAAATTTTAGAGGGGCCGAACCGCACAGAAATATTGGAAAAGAGCTTGGGCAAAGGAGAGGTGATCAATCAAAAGGTCGCCTTGCAAAATTTACAGGTCCTGCGGAAAAACTATTTTTGGCTGACAGACAAACGTCTTCCCACAGATAAGTTCAGCCTGGACCTGTATTTTGACACCATGAAAGCCCGACAGAGCTGGTTGAGCGAAAAACAGGAAACCCAAAGTCACCACCATATTTATACCACCCAAGACGCCCGATTGGTTGGGCAATTGTTGCAAAACCAACCGCGTCAAAGAGCCTTGTTTGGAGATTTAGCGGCCATGGCAGCCGATGGAACCCAACTCACACTCAAGCAGCGGGCAGCCGTACAAAAGCTCTTGGATAATCCCAAGCTCTTTGACTACACCTTTAGTATTCATGTCGGTGACAAAGAAAAAAATGGCAAGGTAGATATGACCTTGCACCCTGAAAACCGCGAGTATACCTACCTTTCCGCAGATAAATTGCAGGCCTTGGTCAATGTGCTGGCCTTGGAGAAGGTCAAATTGGGCGAAGAGGGCAATCTGCAAGGAATATATCTGCCAGAGTTTGTCGATGGTCGGGAGCAAGCGGCCAAAATTTACAATGCGACCAATTATGAAGGGGATGGTTTTTGGGCTGCGCTTGGGGCCACCGGTTGGGGAACCGACGAAACGACCCTGATGGAAACCCTGAAAAATGCCCAGGCGAGTCGGGGACAAATCATGGCGCTCAAACGCGACTATGAGCGCATGTACCAGAGCAGCCTGAAAGAGGAAATTGAAGATGAACTGGGCGGGGGACTCTTGGGAGAGGCCTTGGCCTACGAAGCCTCGCCAGGGGAAGACATGATTGCCGAGCAGCAGGTGGGCAGTGGCAAACAAGCAGAATTTATGCTGGCCAAATTTAAACCCATGATTGATCAGATCGGGGCAGATAACGGGGTGATTGCCTGGAGTGTGGGCCACAGCAAAGCTGATCACCTGCGCCAAACAGAGTTAAATGCACTTTACACCGAGGCCAAATCTGCCCTCCAAACTTGGCAAGCCTCCCCCAACGATCCGGCCTTAGAAAAAAAACTGCTGCTGCTGACTTCCAAAATCCTGATTCGCCTGCAAGCAGATTCCCAGGCAGATGATTATTACACCCAATCCAAAGATTCCGCCGTGGCAGTGGCCAAAAATGTGGCCATTGTCGCGACGGCGACGGTTGTTACCGTCGCCACGGCTGGGGCAGGTGCGCCGCTTTTGGCGGCGGCAGCAGCAGGCACAGCCGCCGGGACAGCGGTGGCTTTTACAGGAGAAGCCAGCGATCAATTGGGAACCTATCTCGGAGAAAGCCACCGCAACGCGATTGCTCAACAGATCACCACAGAGCAAACCGCCAATGTCGCAGCGATTCAAACCGAAGACAGCGAGCTCAAAACCAGGGTCTTGGCTGAACTCGCGAGCAAAACCAAAGGGCTACAGCAGGCCCAATCACAACGCCAGGTCTTTGATACAGATCAACTCTGGCAAGCCACCTTTGAAGGCTTTAAAACCTCCCTTGTCACCTCCGTGACCACGGTGGCCACCATGGGCATGACCCAATTTGCCTCTGCGGGCAAAGTCAAAGCCGCCTTTGAGTCCATGGGCAAAGCGGGAAATTTGAGTCGCCAAATGCTGATCAACGGCCTCTCGGGTGTCACGGGAGATGCCGCAGGGCAAATTTTGGCCCCCTTGCATCTAAAAAAACATGACAAAGCCGGTGCCCAAGCGGTCATCAGCCAAATGACTGCACATTTGACCCAAAACACAGCCACCATCAATGCCTTGGAAAAAGAGAAGACCCATCTTCAGGCCAAGATCAGTGCCTTTTACAACAGCCAGGGCAGCGAAAAGTCGACCCAGGGAAAAGTCACTCAGATTACCACCCTCAAAATAAAGCAACCCTCTGAAGCAGAAGTGAAAGCGCTTTTTGCCAACCAATTGCGCTTGCAAGAACTCGAAGGGGTGATCAAGGACCTCGGCGAAAGCAATCAAGTGGTGCAAAAAGACATTGAAAAAATCGAAAAAAGCCTGAACAGTGCCTCGCCACTGGAGTGGAACAGCGATGAGTGGCAACAAATCACTGAGCACTTGGGACGCAATTTGGCGATTTCTTTTGTCGCCGGGGCGGCCTTGAATCTGATCAATGGGAATAAATTGGTCTCACGACTGGCCTTTAATACGGCCTCCAGTGCCACTGAGACCTTGGCCCGCAACGCCATTGAAAAATACGTCGATGGCAAAGCCAACAAAGACCTCTTTGAAGGCATGGTGCAAAACGTTCTCACCAGCCTGATTGCCGGTGAGGCCAATAACCTGATTCAACAGCGCCAAATGGCAAAAATGGGCTTAAATAGCACAGCTGAAGGGCGGCTGATGCAACAGCTTAAAGCAGATGACAACCCCACCACGCGCAATTTACAGGGACTGCTCTCAGCGGCAGGGTTTAAAGCCGAAGCCCCCGAAACCCATGGCCCGGCAGTGGCCAAGGTTTTACAAAACCACCCCGAATTCAGTGGCTTTGTGAATGGCCAATTGCACAAACAGCGGATTTCAATGGCCCAGGAATTTTCAAAGCAAATTGCAGAAACAGCCCAAAAGGCCCACCCCCAAGCCGATGCAGAGAAAACGGTCACCCGTTTCTGGGAGGCCCAAGAACACATTTATCTGTTGGAGCAAAAAAAACAAAGCCTGGCAGATACCCCAGATAGCCCAGATAAAGTCCTGCAACTGGGTGAGATCGACAAACAACAACAAAACTGGAAAAATACCGCTGAAGCCATCGCCACGGGGAAACAAGCTGTGGATGCCCAAGGAAAAGTGATGGGTGAACAAATAGCCCCTGAAACACCGACGAAAGTTACCTTAGCGGAAGTAGACCAACCGATCAAACCACTGCCAAGCCCAGAACCCAGCCCACGCACCCGTGAACTGGCCAGCCGTTTAGAAGTGATAGCACAGGGAGACCCAGCTGGACTGCGCAAAATCCAACAGGTCTTGGGCGAAAGCGCAGCAGGGATCGGTGATGACCTTAAAGCAGAATTCCTCACACGGGTGGAAAGCCGCCTCAAAGACCCTCATTTTCAGGGCAAATCTGTTTTTGAGGTGATGAAGTCGGTGGTCAAAGACGATCCGGCTCTCTTCACCAAAAAAGGCGAAAAGGTGCCTTTGAGTGTCTTGCAAGCGGAGGGCACGTTCAGTCGTGTGGTAACAATGACCGCTGTGTATCGGGAATATATGAGTGAGGGCACCCGGCAAAATCTCAAAGATCAATTTGGCATTGCCAATGACAAAGCGTTTGCCGCCCGGGTCAAACAAGACCCCAGCTTTTTCCGTTTGGATATGCTCAATCCCGAAGCCCTGATCTCGGGGGGCAACGACACCGCTTGGTGGTCTCCCAAAGGCCAGTCGGAGGCCAAGACGACCAGCGCTCTGGCCCAGGAAGTGGCGGTGGATCCCAAGCGGTTTGAATCTGGGACCCTGCGTCTCTCGATTGAACCCGAAGCCCTCTTTGAGATGGGGCTGCGCAAGCCTACGGCCCTGGACGGGATGTTTGAAGAGTGGCGAGAAGTGGGGGCCGATGAAGCACTTGGGCGCACTGACCAAGGCAATAAATCCGAGGGGGTGATTGGCGGCATTCCCCTCAATAAAATGGGCAGCATCGAAATTTTCAGTGCGCAGGGCCGGATTCAACTCAACTTAGAAACCGTGGAACGCTCCCAGCGCCTGCAAGAGGCGGTGGCTTTGCGCGGGGGCAAACCAGAACTGGTCGAGGCGGGTCAGAAAAAGATCCATCAAATTCTCAACGAAGCCGCCAGTGGAATTACCGCCGAGATCAAAGCTGAATTTTTTAAGCGGGTCGAAGGGGCGTTGCAAGACCCCAAATACAAAGACAAATCTGTCTTTGAAGTGATGCAGCAGGTAGTCTCTGATGATCCCAAGCTCTTTACCAAACAGGGAGAACGCATCCCGCTCGACGCACTCAAGGCCGAAGGCACCTTTAGCCGAGTGGTAACCATGACAGCCGTATACCGCGAGTTCATGAGCGAGGCCACCCGAGCGAGGCTCAAAGATGAATTTGGCATTACCAATGACAAAGCGTTTGCTGCCCATGTCAAAGCAGACCCCTCCTTCTTTTCGATGAAACTCATCGACCCCAATGCGCTGATCTCAGGTGGCAATGAAACAGGTTGGTGGTCGGTCAAAGGGCAATCTGAGGCCCAGAGCACAGAAGCTTTGGCCCAGGAATTGGCTGTGGATCCCAAGCGTTATGAAGCAGGCACCCTGCGTTTTTCGATTGAACCCGAAGTGCTGTATCAAGCGGAAGTGCGTAAACCCACGGCCCTCGATGGTATGTTCAAAGAGTGGGTCGATGTCCCCCCTGATCAGGTCTTGGGCAAAACCGAGGGCAATAAATCTGAAGGGGTCGTGTTTGGGGTTCCGCTGCAACAGGTTGGAAGTATTGAATATTTTACCCAAACGGGCCGCTTGGATGTCAACGATGGTGGTTAAGTTAACGAAAACAGAGCGTGTACAAGGAAATACAAATGAGCGATTGGAAAAGCGAAATTCGCAATCAATTATTGGATGGGTCGCCCTGGGGCGAAAAAAATGATCTCTGGCCCTACGAAGGTTTGGAACGCCAATTGCTTGCGGCCAGTCCAGAAGAGCGGTCGGCCCTGGTTCAGGCCTGTCAGGCTTTAATCACCGACGCTGATCCCCAGGTGCGCACAGGCATTGTGGCCATTTTGAGTGAAATTGCCCCAGATGTCGGCTCAGATTGGCTCTACAGCCAATTGACCCATCACCCCCAACTCTTTGTTCAGGTCGCACCCGAAGGGGCCCAATTGCCGCACCCCAGCTTGGACAAAGAAATTCTGCTGGCCATGGCCCAGGTGGTAAAAGCCACTGATCAGACTGTTATCGCCTATCTGCGCGAAGCCGCCCGGATCCCCGACTGGGGCACTTGGTTGCTGCCAACTTTGGCCAAGGTCGACAGCAACTGGCTGGTGGCAAATGCCGCAGAACTGGTACCCCATAAAGTGGTCAGCGTGCTTGTACCTTTGAGTCCCAAACAACGCCGCCAGATAATTGCCCAATTGGCTCCCTGGCCACAAGAGACCTTGGATAATATATCTGCTCAATTTTGGCGGCAGTTTGAACCCGCTGAAGCTCAGGCCCTGCAAGCCCTGATGCGGGGCCAGTGAGCGATGCCAACCCAGATCGTCTTTTTACACGGCCAGGAGTCTGGCCCCTTTGGCTCGAAGTACCAGACACTGGCGGCGGCTTACCCTGATCGGGTGCTCTCGCCCGACTTTAGTGGCCAAGAACTGGCTCTGCGCCTGGAAAGTGCCAAGGCCTTTCTCTCTGAGCAGACCGAACCGCTGATTCTGGTGGGCAGTTCGCTGGGGGGCCTGCTGGCGGTGATGCTGGCAGAGGCAATGCCAGGCCGCTTTGACGGCCTGCTTTTGCTGGCCCCGGCCCTGCATTTGCCTGAGGGGCAGGTGTTTCCGACTTTGCCGAAGCAGACGGTGGTCTTGGCCGGATTGCAAGACACTATCATACCCGCTGAAGCGCTTAAAGCTTGGTGTGAGGCGCGGCAGGTGCCATTGTTTTGGGTGGACGACGATCACCGGCTGGGGGATTCGCATGACAAGATCTTGGCCTTGCTGGCGGAGATGCTTGAGGCTGTTGTGTAACCTTTTTCTGCTTTCAGCGTTTAAGCTAATATCCCCGTTTTATTAGGAGTTAGCTTAATGTCTTATCTGAAACCCCTTTTGTTTAGCCTGATCGCGACAACTGTACTGAGTGCCTGTCAAGTTGAATCTCAAAAGTCTGTTTTAAAGTCTCCCCTGCGCGATCGCATGGCGACCCAGGCCAAAAATAGTTCTGAACTGGTCGATTACCCTCAAATCAAACCCCACTCTTTTTACCAATTGCGCACTCCTCAGCAACAAAACAAATATATCTTTGACAAAGTAGAGGTCTATCTCCAAGATCAATTGATTCGGAGCCAAGATTTTTCGCATGGCTTTTATTTGCAACAGCTCAAAAAACTCCCCCCGAGCTTGGCGCGCAGTTATGCCACTTATTATCTGGAAAAAGAATTGAAGATAGACGGCTTCGAAGGCTATTTTCGCCGCTGCAATGGCTTTTTATTGTCTCAGGCGATTCAGGGGTATCAGGCCATGGGGCTCAAAACCCAGGGCCAAATCTTACAAGCAGCCGCTCATATATTTGCCAAACCCAAAACACCGCTTGCAAAGCTCAAGCAGAACGCGCGCAAATTGGATCAGCTTTGGGCTGGCAGAGAAGACAAGATTCAGGTCTCACGGGCAGATTATTTTGGGCAGGAGATTCAAAACTGGGCACTCATAGAGATGTAAGTTGAAGTCCTTCTTGTGTTCAGGTCTTGAACCAACTCATTGAAAGTCTCATCCGATAATTCTCCCCAACTACCGGCATAGCTCAAAATTCGCTCACGTTTTTGGACCTATATCAGTTGGGTAGTTTTGGATGGCGCTCTGTTTGAGAATGCCTGTGATTTGCTTCAATACCGGACCGGCCTGGATTGGAGCTTTGTTCTGGGCCACGAGCTGACGTAAATAATCCTCAACCAATTGAGAAAGACCCGTATTTGCCTCAAGCGCATATTGTTTTGCCTGGGCCACCACAGTAGGATCGATCGACAGGTTAAGCTTTTTTTTCATGAATTTCTTTTGAGGTGAAAGTAAAGTACTCTAAAGCCATTGTCACATTTCAAAAAAAATTACTCAAGACTTTAACCCTTTTATAAAACTTGATTTGTTGTAAGGCTTTAATCTCGCAATTGCAAAAGGTAAGAGCTCTCGATCTGTGAATAATTATCTGAAAATACATATCCCAATTTGGCTGACTGAAAGTTTTACAGAGGCGAACAAGTGCTTACGACAGATCCAAGAGGTGAAGATATTCTGTTTGATAGTTAGCACATTTGGTCATTGAGACCCTTCGCAGGTTCAATGGGCTGGAGAATCCTTTGGTATTTTTTGATGGTCAAAGCCCAAGTTTCAGATATAAGTGAAATTATGTATACTGGCCTTACCCGCGCCCAGAGCCTGCTTGAAATCTTTGCTCCTGAACCAGTTCTGGAGAAATTGCGAAAGAATGGCTGAAAACATCGAGCGCAGACAATACCCTGA
The DNA here is from genome assembly GCA_050248915.1 of Candidatus Sericytochromatia bacterium. Lineage (GTDB taxonomy): Bacteria > Cyanobacteriota > Sericytochromatia > UBA7694 > UBA7694. Next base: position 84 of record JBFWRL010000128.1, on the reverse strand, counting down.
TACTTTTGACAGGCAGCAATTTTTAGGAATCATAAAATATGAGCCATGTTTTTTTTGATCAGCCCATTCTCAATTCTCCCTATG
>JBFWRL010000127.1:0-16193 GCA_050248915.1 Candidatus Sericytochromatia bacterium | reverse complement strand
ATGAACGGGATCAGAGAGCAATGAGAAGTTGATATTTACTTTGGCATCAAACTTTTACAGGCGGGCCACCGAGTCGGGGCTGATGCCCAACACGGCGATATTTTCTGCCGCGTAAGCCGCTTGGCTGTCGCGCAGACCACAGGCCTGAATGGTGCAGCCGGGGGTCATGGCCTTGGGGTAAAAATACAGCACGACCGTTTTGCCGCGAAAATCTGCGAGTGAGACTTTTTGGCCGTTTTGGTCAAAGAGTGTGAATTCTGGGGCCGCTTGGTGCAGTAGAGGATGCGTTCTTGACTGGATGATTGAATTTGGCATGGACTTCAGCTTTCTGCATGGTGATAGTCTATACTATCACGCCGGGCGCGTCCCCAAAATCACCGGCTGATAAAATCCATCACGAAGCTGTTTCACCTGCTGAAACCCCGCCTGCACCATCAAATCACAGAGTTTGCCCAGGCCCACGGCATAATATTGCGCAGACATGACGGTTGTAGTCACGCCTGACGGGCCTGTGTCTTTAACAAAATACATCTTCAGCTCATAAATCTCGCCCTGAAATTCCCAGGTTTGAAAGATCACATAGCGCACACCCTCGACCACCCGCACGCCATAGGGTTTGACCTGAATGCCCTCCCGGCTTTCACGCTCATAATCCCGCACGGTGATCAGGCAGCCCCCACCGGGTTTGAGCCGGGCATAAAAAGCTTCAAAAGCCATCAAGATCTCAGCGTCGCAGAGCAAATGGGGCACGGAATTATCGCAGGCGATCAGCAGATCAAAGCGCTGGGCCTGAGCGGGGTTGGCCTCGCGCATATCTGCCACTTCAAAGGCAATCTCCAGCCCCCGTGATGCCGCTTCGCTGCGGGCGCGCGTAATGGCTCCGGGAGAGAGGTCGGAGGCTGTCAGGGTATAACCCAATTGGGCCAGCCCCAAAGTCTGTGTGCCAATCCCACAGGCCACGTCGCGGATCTCTTCGACGCGGCCTGGCCAATGGCTTTGAATCAGGCCATGTAGGCTTTGGGCCTGGCGCTGAATGCTGGCCTCCCAATCTGGAAAGATCAGGTGGTAAAAAGGGGAGAGTTGGTCGTAAAAGGCTTGGTTCATCCTGTGATTATAACGGACAATTTCAAGGTCTTTCAACTCGCCTGCATATGCTCTTTAACATGCTCTTTGACATGCGACATGATCAGATTGCGCACCATGTCAGCCGTCTCTTCGACACTGAGTTGGGCAAAGTCGGCATAGGGAATCGGGTCGAGCACCTGCAGGGTAATGTCATGAAAGCCCTGGATATTCAGGCTCTTTTTGGGCAGGGCGTCTTTATTGCCATTGATCACCAGCGGCTGAATCGGCACACGCATTTCGTGGGCCAAAACAAAGGCGCCGGGTTTAAAGTCTTTGAGCAGACCTGTGGCCGAGCGGGTGCCTTCGGGAAAGAGATAAACAGCGGTGCCGATATTCAGGGCCTTTTTGCAGGCCTCCAGCATGGTGCGGCCACTTTCGCGGTCGCCGCGCACGAGGGGAATATACCCGTTGAGGTACATATTCCACCCGATCAAGGGCATTTTAAAATTTTCAATTTTCGAGACCCATTTAAACGGAAAAAACAGCCCAAAGATCACCAGGATATCCAAAAGCGATTGGTGATTCGAAACCATCACCATTGGCCGGTCGATCAACTTCTCCCGGCCTGATATCTTTACTGACCAAGGCGGCATAATCCAGAGATACATTTGGGCCCAGAGGCACGAGTACTGGTGCAGCAGCAGCAAACGCCGATCCCACCAAAAGGTCAGCAGCCAGATCAGCAGCGCCAGACAAAAACAAACGGCCGAAGAGAGAATCAGGTAGCTTAAAAACAAAGCTGAGAGAATTTGGCTCTGCACCGGCCTAAACGCCCGTTGAGCCGTAGCCCCCAGCGCCGCGCACAGTTTCGTTTAGACTCTCGCGCTCGTCCCAGCGCACACGTGTATACGGCGCAATCACCATCTGGGCGATGCGCATATGTCGGGTCACTTCAAAGGGGGCGTTGCCATGGTTGATCAGAATCACGGCGATTTCGCCCCGGTAATCTGCATCAATGGTGCCTGGGCTGTTTAAAACGGTCAGGCCATGTTTGAGCGCCAAGCCACTGCGGGGCCGCACCTGGGCCTCAAAGCCAGGGGGCAAGGCAATGGCCAGCCCAGTGGGCACGAGTGTATATGCGCCAGGGGCAATCACCACGGGCTCACGCACAGCGGCGTGTAAATCCATGCCCGCAGAATCGGGGGTTTGGTAATTCGGCATTGCCACAGGATCCGGCCCGAGGCCGCCATTGATCCGAATAATACTCACAGTCTGTGTCTCTTCCATCACACTCTCCCGTTGCTGTCATTTATCTGCCATGATAACAGATTTGCTCAGCCCCCAAAGTCGAAGCGCGAATCGCCCGACAATTGTGTCAAATGCACATATCCTGGCCGCCCGTGTATGTTACGCTAGAATTAACCGCTATACCTAGGTTTGGTCATAATTCAATGAAAAAAAAGCACATTATGGTTGCCGCCGCCTTTCTCTATTTGGTGGGCAATTTGGTCAATTTAATCACCCAGGAATTTCGTCTGCAAAAATACCACGCCATGCTTGAACAAGATCTGCAAGTGGCGCACAAAGAACAAGAGAGCCTCAAAGGCGCAATTAAGCGCTTTGAGACCAAACAAGGGGTCGAAGAATTGGCCCGCAAACGGCTGGGCTATTACCAAAGCAACGAAGTGCCTGTGCGTGTCATTGAATCCAATCCCTCTCAGGCCGTCGATCCCACTTTAACCAGCCCTTGATTCTGACCAAGCAGTGGTATACTGAACCAGAGGCTATTGGCAGAAAGGGAGAAGCATGGATACCCGCGAAATGATTCAGACCATGATTGGGTTTGGAGGCAAGTGGGAGAGCGAACACCGTTTTCGCGTCGATCCCCTGACCTATGGGTATCTCACCCCGATTGAAAAAGTGGAGATCGAATTTGGGGGTCTGGTACTCAGTTCCAGTCCCTTGACCAACACCGAGTGGTGGCACCACCTGATGCCAGCCATGGGTTTGCCCCCGCATATCAAAGTCGACGAGTCTGAAATTGAAGATGGCTTTGTTGAACTGAGCGCCGGTAAGTTGAGTTTGCTCGACGACGCCGAGTTTATCGAAAACCATTTTGTCCGCCTGTACACCTATCTTTCGCGCGCCATGTCGATGATCGAAAAAACCAATACCGTGCTGACCATGGGCATTGGCCTGGACCTGACGGGCTCAGTCATGCGTTTGCAGGCCCGGGTGGTCACCGACCAAGATCTCTTTATTCGCAATTGTGAGGCCTTTAAAAAGCTTTACTCCAAGATCACAGATATCCACGGCAAAGTGGATACCTCGATTTTGCCCCAACCCTCCGATTTTAATGGCCAAGATATCGAAGACATCATCCGCGAATCGAAGTTTTATGCCCTGATGGAAGCCGTGCGTTTGGAGAGTATGGATATCCTCTCATATATCATGTCCAAAAAGGGCGGGCAAATTGATGGGCTCGAATACCAATTGCCCAAAGAGCGTATGGTCTATCGCGTACACCCCAACCGCATCGAAGCGCACCGCGCCGGTACATATATGGGCATGATTGGTTTCGACAAAGGCATCAAACAAATGCAGCAATTCTTTGCCACCACCCTCGGCGGCGGACGTTGGTAAATGGCTGAGTTCGAAACCCTTCAGACCGAACGCCCCGACGAATACAGCCAAGAACGTCTGATCATCACGCTCAACCGCGGCAAAGCCAACCCCATCAACATGCAAATGGTGACAGAGTTGCGCGCAGCGGTAAAAACCTTGCGCGAGGACGAAAGCCTCAGAGGCGGCATTTTAACCGGCCAGCCCCGCTATTTTTCTGCAGGGCTCGATGTGGTGGAACTCTACGGCTACGACGAAGCCACCATGCGCGAATTTTGGGTCCAGTTTTCGGCCTTGATCGTCGAATTGGTCAGTTTGCCAAAGCCACTGGTGGCCGCAATTTCTGGCCACAGTCCCGCTGGGGGCTGTGTTTTGGCCCTGTGCTGCGATCAGCGCTTGATGGCCGAAGGGCCCTACCGAATTGGCTTAAACGAAGTTCCCGTGGGCATTGTTGTGCCACCCACAATCTATTATCTCTATGCTGCCGTAATCGGCGAAGGCAAAGCTTACCACCACTTGCTCAATGGTTCATTGATGCTGCCCGAAGAGGCTCTGGCCGAAGGGCTGGTGCATCAGGTCTTGCCTGCAGAAGCGCTAATGGAAGTAGCCCAGGGCCGACTGACCCACTATTTGAGCATGAACCCCACGGCCTGGGGCGTCAGCAAAGGGCTGCTGCACAAACAGCTTTTGGGCCAATTGCAAGGCGATTTTGAAGCGCTCTTTGGCCCAGTGCTCAAACATTGGTGGGCCCCTGAGTTTCGCTCTCAGCTCGCTGCCATGATTCAAAAATTAAAAAAATAACCCGCTTTTGTTCTTGAAGGAGTTCCCATGGTGTTAATTCCCGGCAATATGCATGTCGAAAATGTGCCCGATCTCTATTACGAAACCGCCGACCGCGTGCGCCAATATCTACAGGTGCGTTCGGCCTGGTTCTGCGATTGGCACCCCGATGGCCAACGTATGTTGATTGCCACGCGCTTTGCCGACACGATGCAATTGCACCTGCTCGAAAAGCCCGGTGGGGCGCGCAAACAATTGACCTTTTTGCGTGAACCTGTCTCCAGTGGGGCTTTTTGCACCGCACCGGGTGAAAACGGCTTTCTCTACAGCATGGACCAAGGGGGCGGCGAAAATTACCAGCTCTTTTACTTCGACAAAGACAATGGCCAGCGCAAATGCCTGACCGATGGGCTCTCCAAAAATGGCTCCCCCCTGTGGGCCCGTGGTACCACGGCTTTTGCCTATAGCAGCACGGCCCGCAATGGCCGCGACCACGACATTCATCTCAGTGATATTAAACGGCCCGAAGCCTCTCGGCTGATCTGCCAGGTCCAGGGCCTTTGGGCCCCTTTGAGCTGGTCACCGGATTCGAGCCAATTGTTGCTACTGGACTATATCTCCGCCACCGAATCGTATCTGTATATCCTCGACGTCGAAAGTGGCGAGACAAAATTGCTCTTTGCCAAATCCGGAGAACCCGTGGCTTATGGGGACGCCTATTGGAGCCGCGACGGCAAAGGCATTTATTTTATTGCCGACCGCGAGGGCGAGTTTCAACAGCTCTATTATGTTGATCTCGATACCTACAAAGTGGAGTCGCTCAGTCAACACATTCCCTGGAATATTACAGAGATAGAGCTCTCCCCCGATGGCAATTTGCTGGCAGTGGTGGCCAACGAAGACGGGGTCAGCAAACTCTACCTCATGGACACCCACAGCAGCCAAATGGAGCCGCTGGAAATGGGCATGGGTCTGATCTCCACCCCACGTTTTAGCCCCGACGGGCAGTCGCTGGCTTTTACCTTTAACCGCCCCCACAGCCCCGCTGACATCTACACCCTGACCCTCGAAAGTGGCGAAGTGATCCGCTGGACCGAGAGTGAAGTGGGTGGGCTCAATACCCGCCATTTTGCCATTCCCGAGCTGATCCGTTACAAGTCCTTCGACGATCTGGAGATTCCGGCCTTTTATTACCGGCCCAAGCTCAATTCCGACCGCCCCCTGCCAGTTTTAATTCACATTCACGGCGGCCCCGAGAGCCAGTTTCAGCCCGGTTTTTCGTCAATGTTTCAGTATTGGATCAACGAATTGGATCTGGCGGTGATCGCCCCCAATGTGCGTGGTTCAACCGGTTATGGCAAGACCTATATTAAGCTCGACAATGGCTATTTGCGCGAAGATTCGGTCAAAGACATTGGTGCTTTGCTCGATTGGATCGAAGCCCAGCCCGAACTCGACCAAAAGCGCGTCTGCGTCTATGGCGGTTCTTATGGCGGTTATATGGTGCTGGCCTCGCTGATTCACTACTCACACCGCTTGCGAGCGGGGATCGACATTGTCGGTATCAGCAATTTTGTCACCTTTCTCAAAAACACCAAAGCCTACCGCCGCGACCTGCGCCGGGTCGAATACGGCGATGAGCGCGACCCAGATATGTGTGCCTTTTTGGAGAAAATCTCCCCCACCACCAATGCCCACATGATCAAGGTGCCTTTAATGGTGGCCCAGGGCCTCAACGACCCACGGGTGCCGGCTTCCGAGGCCGAGCAGATCGTCAAAACGGTGCGCGAAAATGGCAAAGAGGTCTGGTATATTTTGGCCAAAGACGAGGGCCACGGCTTTCAGAAACAGGTCAATTTGGAATATTATTACACGGCTGTGTCTGAATTTTTGGAGACCCACCTCTTGGATTGAGTCGAAACTTAAAATTAGCATAAAATTCCGAGTTAAACTGAAAAGAGCGCTTGAATAGCGGCATTTCTGAGAGTATGCTTTTTTGAGTTCTGATTGAGCCAAAGGAAATTGCCTACATGACAGAGAGCCCCAAACACAGTGTGCCGCGTCAGGTTTTGCCTGCGCCGGACCCCATTCTGTTTGAGGGATCTCATTCGCTGATCTACCTCTCACACGCAGTTGAAACGGGCAAACCTGTCATTATTAAGGTCTTAAAAAAAGAACAGCCTTCGCTGCAAGAAATTGCCCAATTTAACAACGAATTTGAATTCACCCACGATCTCAACATTGTCGGTATTCGCAGCGCGCGACAAAAGACCCATTTTCAGCACCAATCGGCCTTGATACTGGACTATATTCAGGGCACAACCCTCAAACAACATTTGGCAGAAAAGCCCATGTCTTTACAATCGGGGCTACATTTGGCAATCCAATTGGCGCAACTCTTGGGGGAGATCCACCAATTGGGGATTATTCACAAAGATCTCAATCCGGCCAATATCCTGATTGAATCTGGAACAGAACAGCCCTGGCTGATCGATTTTGGTCTGTCGTGCAAATGGGATATGAAAGTCCCCCATCTCAACCCCCCGCAGAACCTCGAAGGGACCCTGGCATACCTCGCGCCCGAACAAACCGGCCGCATGAACCGCGTGGTGGATTACCGCAGCGATCTCTATTCGTTGGGTATCAGCTTCTATGCCCTTTTTACGGGGCAATTGCCTTTCGAAGCCGAAGACAGCCTGGGCTGGGTGCATGCCCATATCGCCAAACCACCCAAGCCGCCTTGCGAGGTCAATCCCAATCTCCCAGAAACCCTTTCAGCGCTGATTTTAAAATTGATCTCAAAAAATGCCGAAGACCGTTACCAGTCTGCCTTTGGTTTAAAAAAAGACCTCGAAAAAATCGCCCATGGTCAAAGCCCCTTTGAATTGGGCCAAGAAGATCATTCTGCCCGCTTGCAAATCCCGCAAAAGCTCTATGGCCGAGAACAAGAAATGAACACCCTTTTGGCGGCCTTTGAGCGCATCTGTGAAGGCAAATTTGAAATGATGTTAATCGCGGGATATTCAGGTGTCGGCAAAACGGCTTTGGTTTACCAATTGCACAAACCAATTACCGAAAAACAAGGTTATTTTGTTTCAGGCAAATTTGATCAGTTTCAACGCAATATTCCCTATTCCGTTTTTACTCAGGCTTTCAACCAACTCTGTGAATACCTGCTGACCGAAAGTGAAGCAAAGCTGGCGCAGTGGCGACAGCGCATACTCGCAGCGGTGGGCAACAATGGCCAGGTCTTGTTGGATATTATTCCCAAACTGGCCTGGATCATCGGTGAACAGCCAGAGATACCCAGTTTGGCTCCACTCGAGGCCCAAAATCGCTTTAATCGCTATTTTGGTTATTTTATTGACGCACTTTGCAGCCCAGACCACCCCTTGGTGATCTTTATCGACGATTTACAATGGGCCGATTTGGCCTCGCTGGAATTGTTAAAACTGCTCTTTTCCGAAGCCCATTCCCATTTGCTTTTGGTGGGCGCATACCGCAATAACGAAGTCTCGCCGCGACACCCCATGATGTTGACCCTCGATGAAATTCAAAAGTGGGGAAACCCAATCAACCAAGTTCAGTTGGACAATCTCAGCAAAGCGCATCTGGCTGTTTTATTACAAGAGACGCTCAATCATCCGCCTGCCATTTCAGAATTATTGGATCTGATTGCCGAAAAAACCCTGGGAAATGCCTTTTTTGTCGGTCAATTTTTGACCTCACTTCACGAAGCGCATTGGCTGACCTTTGACTTTCAAACCAGAAAATGGCAATGGGATATTGAGGTCATTAAAAGAAAAGAAATCACAGACAATGTGATTACTTTTATGTCGAATAAAATCAAGAAATTACCCCAAAATACCCAAGAAGCCTTAAAACTGGCCGCTTGTATTGGCAATCAATTTGATCTGGCCCTGCTGAGCCATCTGGCAGAGGGGCCCGCCCAGGAAACGGCCAGAGCCGTCCAAGCCTGTTTGGTGGAAGGGCTGATCAGCCCCTTGCAAGATATCTACCAACTCCGGGTCATGGTCACAGAGGGGAATGGCAGTGGGCATTCCGAGCAGTATAAATTTATCCACGACCGGGTTCAACAGGCTGCTTATGCCTTGCTTTCTGAGCCAGAGCGCGAGATCTTGCATTTGCGGGTAGGAAAACTGCTTTTAGAACAGGTACAGAATCAAACAGCAGATTCCGAAAGCCAGCTCTTTGATTTGGTCGAACATCTCCATTTGGCACTCAACCTGGTGGAAACACCAGCAGAGCGTTTGCAAATCGCCCAACTCAGCCTCCAAGCTGGCAAGCGGGCCAAATTATCTGCCGCTTACGAATCGGCTTTTAAATACCTCAAAACCGGCCTGAGCTGTTTGCCCGAAAATGCCTGGGACAGTGAGTATGATTTGACCTTTGAAATCTATATCAATGCCATTGAAACCGCGCAGCTCAGTGGCTATTTTGAAGAAATGGCCCGCTGGTCTGAAACCGTTTTGGCCTCCACCGATCGGCTGCTTGACCGCACCCGCGTTTACGAATTGCAAATCACCTTTCACCATGCCCAATACCACTTAGAAGAGTCAGTCAAAACGGGGTTATTTGTCTTGGGCACCCTCGGCATAGTCATTCCCGAAGATCCGACGATGACAGATCTGCAGAGCTTTCTCACAGAGACCGCCGACAAAATGGCGGGCCGCAGTCCTGCGGATTTAAAAGATTTGCCCCTGATGGAAGACGCAGCCATGCAAGCCGCCATCCGGATTATGTACAATATCAACCTCTCGGCCTTTTTCTTTCGCCCATTGCTCTACCCTTTGCTGGTCGCCAAAGAGGTGGCTTTGATTGCCCAATATGGCAATGTGCCTGAATCGGCCTTTGTCTATGCAACTTATGCCATGATTCTTTCAGGGGTGTTGGGGGAGATTGATTTGGGTTACAAATTTGGCAAGGTCAGCCAAAAATTACTGGCCCTGCCCCGCTCCAAACAGGTGGCAACGCGCACCCTCTTGGTTTTGGGCAATGGGGTTTTGCACTGGAAAGAATCGATTCACGCATATTTGGACATTTACCCCGAGGCTTATAAAAAAGGGTTGGAGACGGGCGACCATGAGTGGGCAGCTCAATCGGCCCAAGCCATTTGTTTTATGGCTTTATATGCTGGGGTTGAATTGCGTTCGATCGCCCAGAATATGGCCCATTATATGGAGGTGATTGCCAAACTCAAATCGGCCATAACCTTGCAATACCAATCCATTTATTATCAATCCGCCTTAAATCTCTACACCCCTACTGAGAACCCCAGTTTGCTCAAAGGCCAGATTTACGACGAAACAGAGATGCTGCCCGTACACGAAGCGGCCAAAGACTATACCGGCATCTGTGTGATGTATTTTAGCAAATTGATGTTGGCTTATCTCTTTGAGGATTTTCAAGCAGCTTATGCCAATACCCTCAAGGCAGAAGAAACCTTGGATTCGATTGTCTGTGTGGTGCATATCGTTATTTATCATTACTATGATTCCCTCTGTCGCTTGGCCCTCTATCCCACTTGGTCTGAGCAAGAGCAAGCCAGACAATGGGCCAAAATAGCAGCCAATCAAGTCAAAATGAAGCGCTGGGCAGAACACGCTCCCAGTAACCACAGCCAAAAATTTCTATTGGTCGAAGCCGAAATGGCCCGAATTTTGGGACACAGTGACCAGGCCATGACGACCTACGAACAGGCCATCGCCCAGGCGCAAGCAAATAAATACCTCAATGACGAAGCTTTGGCCAATGAATTGTATGGCAAATTTTGGCTCAACCGAGGTCAGCCCAAAATTGCGGGTTTGTACCTGCAAGAGGCACTCAGGCTCTACCGCTATTGGGGAGCCACAGAAAAGGCCAAACAGCTCGAAAAAAAATACCCAACACTCTTACCCAACTTGACTTATGTTCCCGCCAAGGGGTTGAGCACCCAAACCACCTCCCAAAACGAGTCTCAGTTTGAATTGGATTATTTCACGATTTTAAAATCGACCCGCGCAATTTCACAGGAAATCGATCTCAAATTGCTTTTAAACCAACTTTTGGAAATCGTTTTAGAAAATACGGGGGCCGAAAAAGGCGGGATTTTTTTGCCTGTGGGCCAAGCCTGGTTTATCGAGGCCTACCGCGAACTGCAAGGGCAGGCCCAGATTCTCCAGCACGCTCCGATGGAGCACGCCATTGGCATCCCCCCGGTGATCATTCAATATGTCTTGCGTTCGGGTGAAAATTTGGTCATTGAAAATGCCCAAATTGATGAGCGTTTTCGCTTGGATAAACAGATTAAAGAGACGGGTATCAAATCCATACTCTGTTTGCCAGTCTCTCACCAGGGCAAAACGGCCTTGGTCCTGTATCTCGAAAACCGATTCTTGGCAGGGGTTTTTACTCCCAGTCGCCTCGAATTATTAAACATTCTGCTCAATCAAGCCGTGGTTTCTTTGGAAAATGCCCGGCTCTACCACTCTCTCGAAGAGGAAGTCAAAGTGCGCACCCACGAACTGCAAGAGGCCAAAGAGGCGGCTGAATTGGCCAAAGAAGCAGCAGAACAAGCCAACCAAGCCAAGAGTCTCTTCTTTGCCAATTTAAACCACGAAATTCGCACACCGTTAAACGCAATCATTGGCTTTTCACGTTTGCTGAGCCGTGAGCCAGATTTGCCCCCTGAACAAAGCAATAAACTGCATATTGTTATGCGCAGTGGTGAACATTTGCTGGGATTGATCAACGACACTTTGGAAATGTCACGGATTGAAACGGGCAAATTACAATTACAAAATTCGGTGTTTGAATTGAGCGGTTTTTTAGCCGAGATTGAATATATGCTGCGTTTGAGAGCTTCAGCCAAAGGGGTTTCATTGCATTTTCAGATCGGGTCAGATGTCCCTCGTACAATTGAGGCTGACGAAGGCAAATTGCGCCAAGTTCTGATCAATTTTATCAGCAATGCGATTAAATACACCCCCAAAGGTCAGGTAGAGTTGCGCGTCACTTGCCTCAGCCCAAGATCTCAATGGCTCAATTTTGCTATCGAAGACACCGGGATCGGCATCTCTGAACTGGATTTGGCATCCATTTTTCAACCCTTTGTGCAATTGGATACAGGCAGTTCGTCTCAGGGTGGGGTGGGATTGGGCCTGGCCATCAGCCAGCGCTTTATTGAGCTGATGGGGGGAACATTATCAGTGCAGAGCCAAGTGGGAGTGGGTTCACTCTTTCAATTCAACCTGCCGCTGAAGCGGGGGCACATTTCAAATACGCTCAACCGCCGGTCAGAGCCAGGAGTGATAAGTGTGGTACCAGGACAGGCCAAGTACAAAATATGTCTTGTCGATAACGACCCTTCCAATCTCAGTCTGTTGGCCCATTATTTGAAGCCCTTACAATGGGATATCCGTTTGGCTGAAAATGGTCAAGAGGCCCTGGAAATTTGGCAGAGCTGGCAACCCGATCTGATATTTATGGATTTGCAAATGCCGGGTCTGAGCGGGTATCAGGTCACTCAGCAGATCCGGGCCTCGGAGTCTGAAAAAAGAACCCCGATCATTGCGGTAACTGCCAGCGCCTTTGCGGAAGAACGGGCCCAGGCGCGGCAAAATGGGCTCGACAATTTTTTGCTCAAACCGCTTTTAGAAGAAGAAATTTTTGCTGTGCTCAAAGAATATTTGCAGGTCGAATACCTCAATCACCCTGTCCAGATGGGAATACACGAATCCCTTCAAAATCCTACCCCAGATAGTTTACAATCAGAGCTTCAGCAATTACCGGCACATCTGTTAACAGACTTAAAACTGGCCACTGAATTTGGAGCCATCGAAAAAATAGAAATGCTGATCCAGGCCATAAAAGTCTACAGTTTGGCATTGGGCAATCATTTTGAAGAACTGTCAGAACAATTTGACTATGATGGGATTGTCTCGATGTTAGACGCTATCCCCAAAGGGAGTTAGTGCACCAGGGGCACAAAGGCAATCTGATCAATCCATTGGCCCGTGCCAGCCGTGTCAAAGACATAAAAAGACTGGGTCTGTCGTTGATTGGCAGGCAAAACGCTCAAAGCATGGGTTTTGTTTTTGGTGCGCCCTGAATTTAAACAGCGATTGAGATCCAAGCCAAAATATTCGCGGCGGTAGGCGGGCCGCTTGTGGGAGAGTGCTTGATAGATTTCACTGAGCAAGACGGGCTCACCATCTGAGCTGCAAAGCATTTGGTATTGATCAAATAAAGCGCTTAAAAAGGCCTGTGGATCACTTTTCCAGGCCGCAGCAAGGGCCAAATCTGCCGCAATTTGCACCTGCAGCCCATCCAAGGTTAGGGGATCCAAAGGGGTATGGGACCGGGCATTAATAATCCGGCAAAAACCTTTGTTTTTGAGACTCAGAGTCACTTCAACTTGATTTTCAACAAAAAAGCGGGGGTATTCGCCACTGATTTTCCATTTTTTTAGTTCACAGGCCTTGCCCAAAAGAAACTGTTCGGGATTTTGGCCCTGGGCCATGTCCAGGTCTAAACCGTCAAAGCCCAATAAATTGTGTATCAGATCTTGAGACTGGGCATAGGGAATTTCTTGCCCCTCAGGATGTTCTACCGCTTGAAAAATCAGATGGTGCATATCGTCTCCCCTTCAGGAAATTGGCAGGCTGGGTGCCTGCAAAAAATTGGTAAGTGTCTGTAAAAAATTGGTAAAAATCAAAATTCCGACCAGAACCAAAAAGCCCCCACTGACCACGGAAATGGTCTGCATGTGTTTTTGCAATTTGCGGAAATAGACAAAGACCTTGTCCATCAACAGGGCGGTAACAAAAAAGGGGATGGCCAATCCCAGCGAAAAGACCGCCAAGAGCCGAATGCCCTCCAACACCGAAGTTTTGGTACTCGCAATGGCCAAAATAGCGCCCAACTGCGGGCCAATACAGGGCGTCCAGCCCAAGGCAAAACTCAAGCCAATTAAAAAAGCCCCCAGATACCCCGGTGGCCGGGCCTTGAGATGGATCCGTTTTTCGTAGAGCAAAGCGTTGATTTGGATCAGGCCCATCATATGCAGGCCCAAGATCATCACCACCAAGCCCCCAATTTGACGCAACAGATCCTGATGGGTCTTGAGCATGGCCCCCAAGCCCGTTGCGGTGGCTCCCAAGGCAACAAACACCAAAGAAAAGCCCAGAATAAAACAGAGCGAACTGAGGATGATCTGACGCTGGGTTTTCTGCTTTTCGGCCTCAGCCCCATCCGATTCCGCTGCGTTTAAAGCGCCTGCGGAGGTCCCTGAGATAAAAAACATATACGAGGGAATGATCGGCAGGATACAGGGCGAGATAAAAGACAAGACTCCCGCTCCAAATGCGGTCCACAGATCAATCGAGCGGGCAAATGGGTCCATTTTTTACCAGGCAATCGGGGGATGCGGCGTGGGCAAAGGGGGCAGAGGGGGTGGGGTGGGGGCATCGGGGGGCGGATCGGGGTAGCGCCGCTTTTTGATATCGTCAATCAAGGCCTTAAACACGTCTTTACGGTAGATAGAGACTTCCATCCCCCCTTTGTGAAATCCCACCTTATAGCCAAAAAGATCGCCCAAATAATAGGCGTATCCATCATAACCTTTGGGAATCAACGATTTGTCCTCAAAGGTCAACATGGGATTTTTGTGGACGTTGAGATGCTTTTTGTCTTTGGCCTCTTTAAAGTCTTTCACCACCTGTGAACCCGAATTGCTCTCGGTATAGACAATATCCACCAATTTTAAGGCCTTTTCAAAGGTCGCATCTTTGGGCGTGGCGGGGGTGACATACAGGACCACCTCATCCACGATTGGAGGGGCACTTTCGACATACATCCAGATCATCAATTTGCGGCCATTGTCGAGACGGTATTGGGCATGGTAATTGCCCACACCCAATTTGTCAAAAGAGGGGAGGTCACTCACACGGCGGTGTTTAAATTCGTTGCCCACAGGCGTGGGCTTGCGGCTGAGCAAGGTATTTTTGGCGCTGGTAATTTCCATGCCCGGCAGGGCCCAGGCGGGTGCAGACAGGCAGAGCAAGGCGAGCGAAAGTAAAATGTGATGTTTCATCGTTTAATCAACCAGAGGGGGCGCACCCACTCCGTTGAAAACCTCCTTTGAGCTGGATGATTCTCCCATTTGATCAAAACGGGAGGGGTATTTGTAAACTTCGGTTTCGGTATCGCTGATCATGCGGTAATAAATTTGCCGCCAGACAAAGCGATCAGTAAACGCTGATGCCAAAAGCGTCAGCCAGACAAAAATATATGCAAACGGAGACCAGAGAGCCCAGTATACCTTGCCACCGAGTGGATCGGAATCCGGGCGGCGATCCCGAATCAGGTTTAAGGCCTCGATAAACAGCGCGCATTGCACCACTCCCGCCCAAATAAAGCTCAACATGCCCCATGTAGTGAAGGCAATCGGTTCCCCTGTTTGGAGGGCACTGAACAATTGCCAAAGCCCAACGCCCCCAGCCAGATGAATGAGGGTAAGCATGATCAATGAGCCATACCAAGCTTCTTTGAGGGTATGTTTGCCAATCACACATTGGCGCACAGCAAAGATCAAAATATCTTTGAGACTGTACTCACTGGAGAGACTGGTCATCGAAGCTGCGACAAATTCAACACGATAACCGGCCCTGCGCACGCATTCATTGAGTACACAATCGTCAGAAAGCGCGTTGTCCCACTCTTTGCGAATGTTTAAAGCTTCAAAACGTTTGCGTGTGATCGCCATAGAACCACCCCAAGTAGCCACATAGCGGTTGAGATAAAAATTACTAAATTGGTAACCCGTCCAAAGGGCCAGGGCATAGGTAATTGCTCGGCCGGGTTCAGGGCGATACCAGCGGTAAGAGGTGGAGGCTCCTATATTTTCTTGAGCCAAAGGGGCCACCAAATTGCGCAACCAATCGCTCGACACGCGGGCATCGCTGTCTACAAATGCGTAAATATCGATGCTCTCGTCGAGGGCATCCATGGCGGCCATGATATTGTCCAATTTTTGGCAGCGTTTTTTGCTGAATCCTCCCAAAAGCAAGCGGGCAGGCACCGGCGACTCCGCCACCATGCGTTGGAGTACGGGGTAAGAGTCGTCCTGCTCATCTAGGGTGACAAAGACAATTTCATAATTGGGGTAATCTTGCTGCAGCAGCATGCGCATATTGTCTTCAAAATCGGGGTCCAGATCTTTGCAAGGGGAGATCAAGGCGACTCGGGGCCATTCCTGGGCCGGTTTATCGCCGGGCAAAGCAACTTTTTTGGCCAATTCAGCTTTAAAAAAGCGAACGGTCATCAAACCGCCCACGATAATAAAAATTGAAAAAAACAGGCCCAAACAAGACAAAAGCAAAAACAGGAGCGCCATGATTCCCCACTTTTTTTTTCAATTATAACAGGGGCAAGGCGTGACCCGGAACACCTGCTCAGTCAAACTCTGAGAGTTGTAGACAATCCCGCACCCAGCCCGCAGGTGTCGAAGATAGACTGGCAAAGGCATGAATTTCCATCAATTCGGTCATGGCTATCACCTTGCGCCATTCAAAGCCCGCCTGTTTCAAGACCTTTTTCAGGAGCTTGGGGCTGAATCCAAATTTATGCGAAAAGGGTTCACCTTTCAGCGCAATTTGGGGGGCATGGCCAAAAATCAGGTCGAGATACCGCACTGGCCCTGCCGCAGAGAGATAGAGCACCGCATC
>JBFWRL010000126.1:0-16235 GCA_050248915.1 Candidatus Sericytochromatia bacterium | reverse complement strand
ATGTACACCCATGCGCTCAGCCAGCATTTTATTGCTGATTCGGCGTTCTTTCATGCGTTCTCGTAATGTCCATTTTAACACCTTTGGAAGTGGCTCCTTCCCTCGTTAGCTTTGATACTAACACAAAGCCCAAACAGAAATCCAGCGACTTGCACAGCATTTTTGTGCATTTAAACCCCGACTTTTGTTAAGCCAGATTTTTGACAAAGTCTATCAATTCGTCAATGCCGTCTTTGCGGCCAAAAAGCAGGTGATTCTTGGCCAAAATCTCCTCCCGCATCTGGGTTTGAAACGCCCGATCCGCACCCAAACGAACAGCCAATTGCACATATTCTTCGGGGGAGTGGGCAATCAAAGTGGACAGGCCCATTTGCTGGTAAAGGGCCTGGGTTGAACGGCCCCGCAAAAATGCCGAGGGCAGCGTCACCATCGGCGTGCCCAGCCCCAAAGCGAGGTAAGCGGTATTGCCTGCGCCAAAGTGAGGTGTATCGAGGGCCACATCGACGTGGGCCAAGAGATTGAGGAAGGTTGCTTGGGGCAACCAGGGCAAGACCCGCAGGCGCTGGGCATGGGGAGATAAATTTTGATTTAATCTTGGCAGTAAGTTGTCTGAAAAAAAGGCCAGCGGATAGTCAAAAATCGCAATTTCTGCTTCGGGGTCTGCTTCGAGAATGCCCCGCAGGAGAGGATCCAGATCCGGGTGAAATTTAAAGGGCATCATGGGACAGAGATACAGGTGTTTGTCTTGGGATAGATTCAATTCGGCCAATATCTGCGCGCGGTCTTTGAAAGGGTGGGGCAATGGGGGCAAGGCATAATTGACCGCAATGGATTTTAACAACACCAATTGTTCGCTGTAATGGCTCTGGGCCTCGGGCCCTTCCAACAATTCTGAGGAAATATAATAATCGAGGGTGGGAATGCCCGTTGTAACGGGGTGCCCGCTCAGGGACATTTGAACGGGGGCCAAGCGGGTAAAAGCCAGCATCCAGGTAAAGGTATCGATACCAATGTCTGGGTAGATCAACAGATCCAGTTGGTCAGCGGCGATCCGCTCTGCTGCGGCATCAAGATCATCTGGCAAAACCACAAATTGGGAAGCCACCGAGCGCAATTGCTCTGTTTGACGGTCTTGTTGGGCTTTTTCCATGCTGTAGAGCAAGATCTCAAAGTCTACAACCTCTGCAAAGGCCTCAATTAATTTGCCAAAACAGTGACTCACAGAATGATCAAAAAAATGGAGTGAGCAAAAGCCGATGCGTTTTTGTTTGGGGGCCATATGGCTTTTTACAGGCCCTTGGGGGGGATGCTCGGGCAAGATTTGGCGATAGAGCCCAGCCAATTGCATCAGGCTTTTTTTGTCGTTGTATCCCATATAACTCAGATAAAAAGGGGTATTGTCGATGCGCAAAGCCCGGCCCGTCAAACTTAAGGGCTGAGAGGACAGCTCTGTTAAAAGGGATTCAAAGCAATTGCGCCAATGGTTTAGATCTTCGTGAGATTTGAACAGCGGCGGGGGCAACAGCGAAAGCAAGCGCAGCCCATTTTCGGGGACAGGCTCCTGTTTCCAGATCGCTTGGGCTGTGGCGATGGCGGCAAAGAGATCGGGGATTTTGAGCTGGGCATCCAATTGCAATTGCAGAGCGGGCAAACAAGTGGGATCGGCTGCGAGGATCTGAGCTGTATATTCAAGCACGGCTGGATAATCCCCCAGATGGGCACACAGAGAAGCCAAATGGGTGTGTATTTGCGCCCGCTGTGCCCGCTGCGCAGGGGAATGTGTAAAATTTAAGGCCTGTTTGTAGACTTGACGAGCGGCCGCATACTGGCCACTTTGGATTAGCCCCTGGGCCAGATTATTGGCTGCTTCGAGATAAGTGGGGTCGAGCTGAACCGCCCGCTGAAGATAGGGCAGAGCCTCGTTGATGTGTCCTGATTTTAAGAGCAATTGCCCCAAATTATTCTGATAGGCAGGCGCATTTGGTTTAAGTTGGATCGCAGCTAAAATATCTTTGATTCCCGCTTCTAGGTCTCCCAACATGGCTTTGGTCAGGCCCAATAAATGATGCAATTCTGGGTGCTTGGGAGAATCACTTAAGAGTTCGAGGTAAATATCTTTGGCTGCCTGGGCCTGCCCCTGTTGGTGTAAGTTCACAGCGGATTGGAATTGCTGCTTGAACTGGTCTGGGGTCATTCAAATTCTCCTTGATGGGAAGCTTGGCCGCTCTTTTTGACTGCAAATCCTATTCTATCGGAATTTAAATGGCTTTGCAGTTTTGTGTTCTCATTTCAGCGGATCAGGCCAGGGTGTTAAACTGGAGTCAATGTTTGTTTGCCTCACTGCTGATTAAAATCCCGTTGTGAAAATTGAAACCTAAACCATGACCCACACCACATCAATTTTGAGCCCCACTCCTGAGCACTTGGCCCAGGCCGCTTTGCTATTGCAAAACGGTGAGGTGGTGGCCATGCCCACAGAGACCGTTTATGGCTTGGCTGCTTCGCTTTGGCAAGAAGCCGGTTTAATGCGGGTTTTTGCAAGCAAAGAGCGTCCCCAATTTGATCCTTTGATTGTGCATCTGAGTGCTGAAATGGCGGCAGATGCCAACTTGATGGCCACTTTGGTGGATTTTGGGCAGATCTCGTTGATTTGGCAAAAGCAGGTAGCGGCTTTGAAAGCGGCTTTTTGGCCTGGCCCACTTACCCTGGTTCTACCCAAAACGGCCAAAGTGCCAGATTTGGCCACCTCCGGTTTGGCCACAATTGCCCTGCGTGTGCCAGCCCACCCGGTGGCCCAGGCCTTAATTCAAGCGACTGGTGCCCCCCTGGCAGCCCCCAGTGCCAATCGCTTTGGACGTATTAGCCCCACCACGGCCCAGGCCGTCTATGAAGAACTGGCTGGGCGCATCCCCCTGATTCTCGATGGCGGCCCCTGTGAGGTGGGGCTGGAATCCACAGTTCTGGGCTGGGACGCCAGGCAAAACCCGCAGATTTTGCGTCCGGGCCAGATTTCAGCGGCAGAGATCAGTCAGATTTTGGGAACGGAGGTCCATGAAGCAGCCTTACATCCAGTAGAAATACAAGCGCCGGGCATGCTCAAGAACCACTATGCCCCGCGTAAACCTTTATTTTTATTGCCTGAAAATTGGCGACTTGAGAATAAACAAATTTTGCCTGAAAATCCAGCTGGATTACAACTGGCTGCTCCCAAAGCTGGATTTTTGTTGCTGGAAGGAGATGCTGAAGCTCTCTCTTCGGATTTATTGTGCCCGGTAGTGACTTTGAGCAAAAATGGGTCGCGGGCCGATTGTGCCCGTCAGCTTTTTGCCGCTTTGCGGCACCTCGATGCCAGTTCAGCAGATTTTCTTTGGGCCGAAATTCCTTCAGATACAGAGGGATTGGGGTATGCCATTGCCAACCGGCTGAGCAAGGCTGCATTCAAAAACAATTGAGTTTTGACTTAATGGTCAAAGGCATTGGGGATGTGGTCTGGTTCTGAACAAACAAATTCACCCGCTTTAAATCTTTTCAACAATGCCTTTAAGGCCTGTGCCTGGGGCAGTTCTAAAACCAGATAGATATCGTCTGAGGTTAGGGTGTGTTTGCCATTGAGATCAATTTCACGTGCTTTGATGGTCAATTTATACATATTTGCGGGTGGAACTTTACGCCAAATATGCTTGACGGGTTGATGGGGGGTCAGAGATAAATCCACCAAATTCTCCCATGCGCTGCCATAGAGTCTTTCTTTTTTTTCAAAACGATGGAAAATGACACCCAGACAAAACCCAGAAGCGTCCCAATCCAATTCAGGATTTTTAATGGGAATCATTTCAGGACACACGCTGTTTTCAATCTCTAGAAAAATCCATCGAATACCAGCCAATACACTGAGAGGGACTAAAATAGTCAAAAGTGAGGCAATTCTGTATGGGCTGATACCCAGCC
The DNA here is from genome assembly GCA_050248915.1 of Candidatus Sericytochromatia bacterium. Taxonomy (GTDB): domain Bacteria; phylum Cyanobacteriota; class Sericytochromatia; order UBA7694; family UBA7694. The sequence continues at coordinate 12,287 of JBFWRL010000126.1, read as the reverse complement.
AATCGAGCGGCAGGTGAATATTTTTGTAAATCAATGTAGAGGCTAAAAGGGCTGAAATCCATCCCAACAATTGCAAGAGACGGCTGTTTCCCCAGCCCCGCGCTTCTGTTGGAATATAAACAATGTAAGGGTTTGGTAACGGTTCAAATGCCATGACTTGCATCCATCTTTATTGGCTTAAAATATTCAATCAGTTTTATTAAGAAAAGATTCATCTACCAATTGGATTTTCCCAAACTCAGAATCCCCAAAACCTTGGTTTTGGGGATGTGTACAGAAATGAATCGGCGTGCTGGGGGGCCTAATAAGTCGGAGCGGGCATGCCTGCTTCGGGGTAGAGTGTGCCACCTGTCTGGGGGTAGAGACTCTGGGGTTGGCCCTGGGCATAGCCGTAGCCAAAATCGCCATTGAAGTTGCCAAAATTGCCGCGGCTGTAGCGATAATTCAGGTCGTATTGGTGATGCAGGATCAACCCTTTGTCTCCGACAATAATGCCATTGCCATGTTCGACAATGTCGATGCCATTAAAGGCTTGGGGCAGGGCTTTGACGTTGTAATCTGAAGAGGGGCTCAGGGTATTGCCATCGGTTTTCATCAGATTGCCGTTGATTTCGTTATTGGCGGAATAATCCAGGGCGGCGGTAATGGTCGAACCCAAAACCCAACCTTGATTGGGGCCCATCATGCCAACGGCATTAAAGGTCACCTGCTCAAAGCGTTTGTCGATGCCGTCAGCCATTTTGACTTCTGACCAGATATCGTTGATGGCGTCGTATTTGAAAATTGCGCCACGTTTGCCTGTCAGACCACTCAACAGGGGATCGTATTCTCCCACGGCCCAACCCACAGAGGAATTGGCCATTTTGATTGAGCGAATGCTGTAGCGGCCCGTGGGGCGCTTCCAGTCGATTAAACTATTGGTAAAACGGTCTTTGACCCAGGTGGTGCCGTTAAAGCGATAAATGGTGGGGCGCTCCAAATTGCCAGAGTCGCCACCGACCCAGGCGTTATTGGGGCCAATCACGCTGACGGTATTGATCGGTTTTTCAATGCCAGAGGCCAGGGGCACCCAGCCCATGGGTCCCTGCAAACGCAGAACCACACCAGCGCCACCGCTTTCACCGACGATAAAGCCGATTTGGGGGCCAAGCATGTCGATGGCCTTAAAGGTGCCTTGAACAGGAACGCGGATGCGCTCCCAGCGGCCATTGATATAGTGCATGATCAAATTGTCGCCGACGGCCCAGCCTTCAAAATTGCTGACCATTTCAATGCCGTAGATATTGGCCCCGTTGGTGACCGGGTTGAGCTGTTGGGTCAGGTTGTACCATTGGCCGTTGATAAAGTGCAACATGGTGCCACCGGCACCCACGGCCCAGGCTTCGGCATCGCTGACGAGTTTGACGCCGTAGAGATTGGCTTGGGTCGGAGCGGGCATTTGAATCCAGTTAAAATTGCCGGGGGTGACATGCACAACGATGGTGGCAGCCACACCGCCGATGGAGCCCACCACTTGTGTGGTGCCTTCACGCAGGGGGGTGAAAATGCCAGAGGTGCTCATGGTGCCCACATCGCGGTTGGTGGAGGTCCAGTTAATATTGGTAAAGCTGTTTAGTTTCTGGCCGTCATCGAGGGTGATTTCGACGCTGAATTTTTTGGTGGTGCCAATGGGCACGCCGAGTTCATCTGCGGCGGGTTTGGGTTTGTCGTTGGCACTGGTGGCGGCACCCGGAGCTACAGAGGGGGAGGTGGAGGGAGCGACACTGGGGGTGGTGGTGGGAGCGCTGGAAGCGGGTTTGTCGATGGGCATATCAAAGCGCATCGAGACGGCTTTTTTGCCATCGGGCAGGGTAGGTTGAGAATTTGGCACAATCAGGGTTGGTAAGGCGTTGGTTTGTCTAACAGTCGGAGCCGGGGGTTGAATCACAGGGGCGTATTGGGGGGTGACAATCGAGTTATTGCCGCAGGCGGTGATCAGACTGGTGGCGAAGAGGCCACTCAGGAGGCGCTTGATACCTTGAATACGTTTCATGCTCTTTTCCACTCTCTCTACAAATAACGTTCTCTATTAGCTATATGGCTGATTGGGTCAAGCTTCTTGTTAGATATTACCAAAACTTAAAGTTAATTTTAGCGTTACTTAAATCCGCTCGATAATTGTGGCAATGGCCTGCCCTCCCCCGATGCAGAGCGTGATCAACGCGCTGTTTAAATTGCGGTCTTCGAGCGCATCCAGGGCGGTGCCCAGCAAAATCGCCCCCGTGGCCCCGAGTGGGTGGCCCAGGGCAATGGCCCCGCCGTTGACATTGACCTTGGCGGGGTCGATATTGAGCGCTTGCATGGTTTGTAAAGGCACCACCGCAAAGGCCTCGTTGATCTCCCAAAGATCAATATCTGCCACTGTCATTCCAGCTTTTTGCAGGGCTTTGCGCGAGGCCTCTGCCGGGCCCGTTAACATAATCAGTGGTTCGCTGCCACAGGTGGCCATGGCTTTAATCCGGGCTCTGGCTTGTAGACCACGGGCCTTGACATACCGTTCTGAGGCCAACAGGACCGCGGCGGCTCCATCCACAATCCCGCTGGAATTGCCTGCGGTGTGAACATGGGGAATATGCTCGGCTTGGGGGTATTTCCAGAGGGCAATCTGGTCCAGGGTCTCCCCATTGGGGCCCACCACCATCGCCCCCATTTTTTCAAAGGCCGGTTTCAGACTGGCCAAGGCTTCCAAGCTGGTTTCAGGGCGGGGGTATTCTTCGTTTTCGAGCAAGACCGCACCTGTGAGAGGATCTTTGACCGCAAACAGGCTCCTGGCAAAAGCGCCATTTGCCAGCGCTTTGCCGGCTTTGACTTGGGATTCAAACGCAAATTGGTCGAGATCTGCGCGTGAAAAGCCAGAGAGTTTGGCAATTAAATCGGCGCTGATGCCCTGGGGTACTTGGGGCGTGATGCTGCGCAAACGCAGATTATTGCCGTCGATGCCGCCGCCATCGCTGCCGAGGGGCACACGCGACATGCTTTCGACCCCGCCGCCAATCGCCACATCCAACATGCCACTCATGATCGCCATGGCGGCAAAATTCACAGCCTGCAGCCCCGAGCCGCAAAAGCGATTGAGGCTCACGCCGCTGATCGACTGAGGCAGACCGGCGGCCAAAACGGCGTTGCGGGTTAAATTGGCCCCCTGTTCACCGACTTGGGAGACAAGGCCCAAAACCACGTCTTCGACCTCTTCAGCGGGGATGTTTCCAGCTTGAATGACCTGATTCAAGGTCTGGGCTGCCAATTCTTGGGGGTGTAGACCCGACAAAGCGCCTGCGTCTTTTTTGCCCCGGCCACGGGGGCTGCGTTGGCTGGCGAGGATCAAAGCGTTATCTGACATGGGGGCATTCCTTCCAAGGGTGGGTTGTGCAGGGAATTAAGGATCTGTATGAACGGTCTCGGCTTGAATATGAATGATCGGGCCATCCGCTGTGATATTTGACGTCTGTTTGGGCGTCTGCATGGCGGTTTCAATCTCTGCCGCTTCTGCTGCCATGGCCTCAAATTGTTTTTGCGTTTTTTTCATGAGGCGGCGCAGATAAACATAACCCACCAAAACAGCCAGCCCAGCGAGCAAAAACAGGCCCGCAAACCCGGCCAAAATCCAATGGGCATAACGTATAGCCAAGGCGATCACGGCAAACCAAAAGAGGACTTCGAGCAGATTGCGCAATTTCATGGCTGACCTCTTTGCGGGGCGGTTTGAAATGATTCTAACACAATACACTTTGTTATAATGGTTAACACATTCAGCAAAGCCCGAGGAGCACCCCATGAAAACCAAGTCCCTCCCCCATGATTCGGCGCGGGGCCATGTCACCGGAGCGTCGGTATTTCTCGACGATCGCCCCTTGCAAAGAGGGGAATTACATGTTGGTTTGGTTTTTAGCCCCGTGGCCCATGGGAAGATTCTTTCCATCGATACCTCTGCGGCTTTGGCGCTGCCCGGTGTGGCTGGGGTTTTTACGGCCGCAGATTTGCACCACAATCTCTGGGGCACCATCATTCAAGACCAGCCTCTGCTGGCCGACAGTGAAGTCAATTTTTTGGGTGAGGCGATTGCGATTGTGGCCGCTGAAGATCGCGCCACGCTTGCTATGTCCAAAAAAAAGGTCAAAGTGCAGATCGAACCCTTGCCGGCTATTTTGAGCATCGATCAAGCCCGGGCCCAGGAGGCCTTTATTGCGGTCGAGCGCACCATTCTCAAAGGGGATCCAGATACGGCCTTGGCCCAGGCACCCCATCGCATTGACGGTGTCTTTGAAAACAAAGGGCAAGACCATTTTTACCTCGAATCACATATTTCCATTGTCTACCCTCTCGAAAACGATCAATTGGAAGTGCATGCCTCTTCCCAACATCCGACCGAGGTGCAACATTTGGTCGCGGAGGCCCTGGGACTGCAACAGAGCCAAGTAACCTGTATTGTTAAACGCATGGGGGGGGGCTTTGGCGGCAAAGAATCTCAAGCCGCGACGTTTTCAGCCTATGCTGCTTTGGTGGCCCACAAGCTCAAGCGCCCGGCCCGTCTGGCTCTGAGCAAAGACGAAGACATGCAAACAACCGGCAAGCGCCACCCCTTCAAAGATTGGTACAGCGTGGGTTTTGATGCCGAAGGTCGGATTCAGGCCCTGGATGTGAAACTCTTTGCCGATGGGGGGGCTTACGCCGATCTCTCCACCTCCATTCTGGAGCGGGCGATGTTGCATTCCGACAATGCCTATCACCTGCCCAATGCCCGTATTGTGGGCCGCATCTGCCGCACCCACAACACGCCCCACACGGCCTTTCGGGGGTTTGGGGGGCCCCAGGGCGTGGCCATGATCGAAAACGTGCTCGAAGAAATTGCGATTTTTCTGGGCAAAGATGCGCTGGACGTGCGCCGGATCAATTGTTACCAAGGCGAAGAGCAGACCACGCCTTATGGCCAAGTGGTGGTCAACAATACCCTACCAGCCCTCTTTGAGCGCTTAAGCGAAACGGCGAATTATGCCCTGCGCCGAGCAGAAATCCAGGCCTTTAATGCTAGCTCTTCTACCCATTTGCGCGGCTTGGCCCTGACCGCAGTCAAATTCGGAATTTCGTTTACCACCCGTTTTCTCAATCAGGGCAATGCCTTGGTCAATATTCACCGCGATGGCACCATACAGGTTTCCACCGGGGCCACCGAGATGGGGCAGGGCGTCAATACCAAGTTGCAACAATTGGTGGCAGAGGCCTTTGCCATTCCCTACCAAAACGTGGTTTTGCTGCCCACGGCCACAGATAAAAACCACAATACCTCTCCCACAGCCGCTTCCAGTGGCTCGGATATCAACGGCGCGGCGGTGGTCTTGGCCTGTGCCCAGCTCCAACAACGGCTCAAAGCCTGTCTTTTGGCCCATTGGGCCCAACCTGTGCGCGGTGCTTTGGAAGAGTTATCCATTACGGGTCAAGAAGACACCTCAGACATTCTGTTTCAAGACGGCTATTTGGTTCACAAAGACAGGCCCGATCAGCGCATGGCCTTTGTCGAAGCCGTAAATTTGGCCTTTTTTAACCGCATCAGCTTAAGTGGCTATGGCCATTTTAAGACCCCGATTCCCGGCTATGACCGTGATGCAGGCAAAGGACACCCCTTTCTCTATTACACCAACGGTGTAGCGGCCAGCGAGGTCTTGATCGATCGCCTCACCGGGGAACTCAAAATTTTGCGCTGCGATGTTTTAATGGACCTGGGCCGACCGATCAATGAAAGCATCGATCGCGGTCAGGTGACAGGAGCCTTTGTGCAGGGCCTGGGCTGGGTGACAACCGAAAACCTGGTCTATTCAGACCAAGGCGCATTGCTCTCTCACTCACCTACCACTTATAAAATTCCGAATATTCAGGATACCCCCCGGGAATTTTTGCTCGAATTGCTCGAAAATGATGAACCCAGCAATGTGCGGGGCAGCAAAGCCGTCGGTGAGCCGCCGTTGCTTTTGGGTTTCTCTGCCTGGGCAGCCGTTAAAAATGCGCTCGCTTCTACCCAAGACAACTACAATCCACCCTTGCGCCTGCCCGCTTCGGCGGAAGAAATTCTCAGCTGCCTCAAATAAAACCATGATCTTTTTTGACATTCATTCAGATATTTCCCAAGCCGAAACCTTGCCTGGTGAGGCCTATCGCAGCAACCATTTACATGAACAACTCTCTGAGCAGGTCTTGGCCCGCAGTTGGCAATTTTTTGGCAATCAAACAGCCTTAGAAAAGCCCGGTCAGGCCATACCCTGGCATTTTCTGCCAGGCAGTGTCAATGAACCCCTGCTTATAACCCGGGATCTGGATCAGCATTTACATTGCCTCTCCAATGTCTGCACCCACCGCGGCAGTCTACTGCTACAGACTTCTAGCAATTCCCGTTTTTTGCGCTGTCCGTACCACAATCGCTGTTTTGAACTCAATGGCCGTTTTCGCTCGATGCCAGGCTTTGACGATCTCAAAAATTTTCCCTCAGAACGCGACCATTTGCCCGATTTGCCACTCGAAGAATGGCACGGATTTTTGTTTGCCGCCCTGAATCCCGTTTTGCCTTTTGCCGCTTGGATTGATCCGGTGCAGGCCCGCTTGGGCTGGGTGCCTTGGCAGGAATTTGTCTTCAGCCCTGAACATTCCCAAGACTTTGAATTGGCCGCCAATTGGATGCTCTACACAGACAATTACCTCGAAGGCTTTCACATTCCCTATGTGCATCCAGGGCTGGCCCAGGTGCTTGATGGCGACAATTACGAGGTCACGCCTCTGCCTTGGGGGGTGTTGCAAATTGGTTTTTCGTCTGACCCGGAAGTGCCCACCTTTGATCTGCCCTCTTACCACCCCGATGCGGGTTCGGGGGTGGCCGCTTATTATTTCTGGCTCTTTCCCAATCTGATGCTCAATCTCTACCCCTGGGGGCTCTCGGTCAATATTGTCTTGCCGCAGGCCGTGGACCGCACCATTGTGCGCTACCAGACCTATATCTGGAAACCCGAATTGATGGGACAGGGAGCGGGCGCAGACACCACCCAGGTCGAACGCGAAGACCAGCAGATTGTGCAGCGGGTGCAGCAAGGTATTCAATCTCGGCTCTATAAACGCGGCAGGTATTCGCCCAGCCAAGAAAAAGGGGTGCATCATTTTCACAGGCTTTTGGCGCAGGTCTTACACGGTTAACAACAAATCTCATTCTTGCTGGGTATTTTTGAAGTCAGATACAGTTTAGATTAGGAGATTCAGCAGATTTGAAAGGGATTAATTCTCTGTTTGTGATATTGTCATTGATCACTATGCATCAAACCACCCATAATTTTAAGGGTAAAACTTGAGCGTAGTGTTGAAAATCGTGATCTGGGGTGAGAATTTGCCATTGATAGCGAATCGCCATAGCGCAGATTAAAAAATCTGTATGAGAACCCTGAATCCCTTTTTGGCGACACAAATTAAAATACCCAGCAGCCATCTCAAAATCCTCAATATCTGGTGAGTATTCAGGGAAAGCACGTAAGTGTTCGCGCAAGGCTTCATATTGAGCTTCTTGGCGAATACCAGATAAAATTTCTTGACGAACAGGTCCGATCAGGCAGACACGCCCTTCTTGAATCAGTTCCTTAAAAATCTGAACAAACGCAAGACGTTGCTGTGGGTCAGGCCGGTTGCGTAAAGCCCAAGACCACACAGGCGTATCTACCAGAACTCTCACCGCTGCTTACGGCCCTGTTTATAATCATACTCTGGGTCAAATTCTAAAGTGCCAAAAAGTTCCAGCAAACCCTGCTGTTTATGGCGCTGAATATACTCTTCCAGCGCTTCTGTGACGGCTGCTTTTTTTGTTTTTTTACCGCTGACCCGCAAGGCCTCAGCCAACAAAGTATCAGAAATATTGAGATTAGAAGCCATTTTTTACCTCTTGTGTTATATTCTACACAATACAATGTGTCACTTTCAACTTAACGCAGAATAAATGTCTGGGCGTTTACCCCTCCACCTCATAAACCGTCACCCCAAGTAAATGGATCAGCCCCAGGGCCTGCTCGGGATCGAGAATTAGGCCTTTGAGTTCAGCTGCTGTGGCGCGAAAATCCGCGATTGAACTGCCACGTAAATCCAAGTGCACATGTGTCACGTCACTTAGCTCCAAGCCACTTAAATCACAGTTCTTAAACTGAACCTGTTTGAAGCTGGCCCCGCTAATTTGCAGGTCTTTGAGTTGGCAATTTTCAAATTTCACCTGTTGAAAACGGGCCTTGCCAAAGTCGGCCAAATTTAAGTTGCAATCTTTAAACACAACGTCGCGGAAATGGCTCAATCGCCCGTTGAGGCCCAATAATTTGGAATTTTCAAACCGGGCGCGGGTCAACATTCCCCGTTCAATCTCGCTGTTGGAAAAGTCCACATCAGAGATGACACAATCACGCAGATCCAAGCGGGCCAATTTAGCTTCGCGCAGACTCAACTTTTGCAAACACATTTCTTCTAGGCTCAGGGCCTCGGCTTTGGCCTGATCAAAGTTCTGCTGACTTAAGCTGGCCTCACTGAGCAGATCTGATGCCTGGAAATCCGAAAGGCTCAACTGAATCATCGGCAGATTTGAGGCCAAGCGCGGGGCCTGAACGACAAAAGGGGATAGTGATTTTTTCATGGAGAATTAATGTTTTCTTTTTTGTAAATTGATGTTATGCTTCAAACACCGAAATCAGGCAGGTGAATTTATGCGTAACATACTCAGTCTCAGTTTAATTCTTTTGAATGCCGCTTGCACCTCAACCACGGGAAATCTGCCCATTTCAACAGAAAACAACCGTGATACCCAGCAGCTTTATGGGCAATATTGCGGGGTGGGGGGAGTGAGTGGTTTGGACTGCGACGCTTACCGCCAAGGCAAAGGCCAATTGCTTGATGAACAGCGAAAACCCTTAAAAAACCAGTCCTTCCAATGGAATCAACAGATCCTGAAAACAGATGCCGAAGGCTATTTTGGGCTGCCTGCCCCGGCCTCAGATCCCCCAGTTATCAGCCTGGAAGGATACTGGCCTTATAATGAGGCCTTGCCAACCAAGCCAGTCTTTCTGCTTTCGCTCAAAGACGCTGCCGAACGCAGCGGTCAGGCGGGGCGTTTTGACAATTTTTCACCTGTGTCACTGTCATTTGGCCCTGGCGGAGAAATGGGCCTGGATTTTAGTAAGATCTTGCCTACAGAGAAGGGGTATAGTTATTTTCTGGCCCGCAGCGAAAGTGAATTGGAGCAATACCTACAGAAGCTCAAGCCTTTCTACGATCAGACGGGCAAAGTTGAAACCCTTGAAAAACAGTCCATGTCCTTGCGCGAGTCCTTCAAACAGGGCAAGGTTATAGCCGCTATTAGCAATAATGTGATTTTTCGCTATTTTCCGATGGTGGATCAGGTCTTTTCGACCCCCGAAAGCTGGACTTTTTCGGTCAATCGCAGCGTTCGCCTGAGCTTTGGTGGCAATTCAGGCCATTCCTATGACCTGCAATTGATGCTTTTGGCCGTTCCTGCCGATCGCGAAAAACTGGTCTTTCACCTTGAAAAAGGGCCGCTTGAACTCAATCTGAAAAGCCCCTAAACCCTATTCCAATGCCGCTGAGACAATTTTCGGTTTCATTTTCTTTGCCATTTCTGGAGTTTAAGTTGGGTGCTCAGTACACCAAACAAAGGCGCATTGAGATAGACCCCATAATGCATGCCATCGCGAATGCCACTGTTAAATTCCAACCAAGCAAGTTGGTCGGAATTGCGGTTGCCTTTTCCCAAAATCACCCACAGGATTTGCCCGGATTTTAATTGAATCTTGAGCAAATATCTGTCCTTTGCCCCCTCGTGATTGGGTGCATAAGCTGAACTGGCGTGAAAAGTTGGAACCAACAGGGCCATCATTTTGGGATCCGTGACGGATTGCTCCAAACAGATTTCAGGCATCTGCGTCCCACTTGGGCGACAAAGACCATAATCACGGGCTTCATCGTAAAAATGCAAAGATTGAACCTGTTCTGCTTTCAAGCGACGAAATGACTCGATGGCCATAATGCCATTCCAGCTATTGAAACACAAAAACACAAATACCACAGCCAATCCAGCCCAAATCTTTTTTAATGCTGACAGAGAAAATTTTTTCTCAAGATAAAGGCGATAGACTACATAGCCAAAAAACAGTGGAAACAAAGGTGAGAGAAAAACCTGCATGGTGTACAAAAGCAGTCATCTCCCTTCATTGATGTCAGCATTTGACTCTTTTTCGACGTTCACGGACAGTCGAGGGCCGCCAAAACAATCTGTTGCGCCTCGTCCAAAATCCGCGCCAAATGATCCTGCCCCAAAAAGCTCTCGGCATAAATTTTGTAAATATTTTCGGTGCCCGAAGGCCGCGCTGCAAACCAGCCATTGGCGGTGGTTACTTTGAGGCCACCTATGGCTGCGCCATTGCCTGGCGCGCTGGTCAGGCGGGCGGTGATATCCTCTCCTGCCAATGTCGTGGATTTTACCTGTTCGGGTGAGAGTTTTTTTAAACGGTCTTTTTGCGCAGGGCTGGCTGGGGCCTCTCTGCGTTCAGCCACGGGCTCACCCAGAGTTTGGGTCAATTTTAAGTAGGCTTTGCCGGGATCGTGCCCCTCGCGCGAGGTCATTTCTGCTGCCAGCAAGGCGGGGATCAGACCATCTTTGTCGGTACTCCAGACGCGGCCATCGCGGCGCAGGAAAGAGGCCCCCGCACTTTCTTCGCCACCAAAGCCCAAGCTGCCATCATGCAGGCCTTCGACAAACCATTTAAAGCCCACAGGCACCTCATAAAGCCCGCGTCCCAGGCTGGCCGCAACCCGGTCTATCATCGAACTGCTGACCAGGGTTTTGCCGATAGCAGCTTGGGCATGCCAGTCAGGTCGGTGGCGAAAGAGATAGTTGATAGCCACACTCAGGTAATGATTGGGGGACATCAGGCCCACGCTGGGGGCGACAATTCCGTGGCGATCATGGTCGGTATCACAGGCAAAGGCAATGTCAAAGCGGTCTTTGAGATCGATCAAGCTGTGCATGGCATAAGGGGAAGAGGGATCCATGCGAATCTTCCCATCCCAATCCACGCTCATAAAGCGAAAACTGGGATCGACCTCAGTGGAGATCACCTGCAAGTTCAGGCCATAGTGCTCAGCAATCGCCCCCCAATAATGGACCCCGGCCCCACCGAGGGGATGAACTCCCATCTGAATGCCGCTTTGCCGAAGCAGATCCATGTCGATCACCTGGTCTAATTCAGCCACATAGCTGTTCAGGTAATCATGGGTATGGGTGGTGGCTGCACGCAGGGCCTGTTCAAAAGCCAATCGCTTGACTCCCAACAATTGTTGGCTAAGTAATTCATTGGCACGGGCCTCCACGGCCGCTGTGATCCCTGTGTCTGCTGGGCCCCCATTGGGTGGGTTGTATTTAAAGCCGCCGTCTTCAGGTGGATTGTGAGAGGGGGTGATCACGATCCCGTCTGCCAAGCCCGTACTCCGCCCGCGGTTGTAGGTCAAAATGGCGTGGGAAATGGCCGGGGTGGGTGTGTAGATTTCAGCCCCAGCGATCATGACCTCGACACTATTTGCGGCCAAAACTTCCAGTGCCGAGGCAAATGCGGGCTCAGACAGGGCATGGCTGTCGATGCCCAAAAACAGGGGCCCGTTAATGCCTTGGGCCTGACGGTATTCACAAATGGCCTGGGTGGTGGCCAGGATATGGGCTTCGTTAAAGCTGTTTAAGAGCGAGCTGCCCCGGTGACCTGAGGTGCCAAAAGCCACGCGCTGTTGGGGATCTTTGGGGTCGGGTTGATGGGTGTAATACGCGCTGACCAGGCGGGGCAGATTGACCAAAAGAGATGGATCGGCAATTTTTCCGGCAAAGGGGCTGAGAGTCATATTGTGGCTTCCTTTTGTTTCTTTCTCTTAATCTTAGACGGGCCAAGCAACTCAGACAAGGCCCATGGCCCTCTGACCGTGACAGATGTTTTAATATTCACCGCCAGGCTTTCAACTTGATCTCTTGCTTTAAGACTTGGTAGAGCTCAGGATTGACAAAAATATTGTTATTTTGGATTTCTAACCAAACTGTTTGGGGCTTATCGCGAACCCCTTGACCGAGCAGCAGCCAGAATCCTTGACCCTGTTTTAAATTGAATTTGGCAAAATAAGGGGAGCGGGGCCCTTCATGAGTGGGTGAATAGGCCTGAGTGAAGCGCAAAGTTTGTACCACTTTGGCA
>JBFWRL010000125.1:0-16403 GCA_050248915.1 Candidatus Sericytochromatia bacterium | reverse complement strand
GTTTGGGTTAATTCACAGTGAAAATTGGAAAAGGGGGTATAGTGCCAATCGGGTTCAGAGCTTTCCCACGCGCCAAAGCAGATTTTGAGTGAGGCCTCCAGACTTTGTACATTCAGCCCCAATTGTCTTTGGGCTGCGGGGTTAAAGTCCACCAGCCGATCTTGGGGGTCGGCAATCAGAATAGCATCGGACAATTTCTCAAAGAGCAGGGTGCGGGCCAAGGGGGAGAGTTCGAGAAAGTTCATTCGCAGCCCCCAGAGAAACAAAAGACAACTCACGCCCAGGGCAAACGGTGTCGGATCGAGATACCAGGGGCTTTTGCCTGTTAGATAGAGCAGATTGGCCAGCCAGGGAACCAAAGAGCCGACCAAAAGCACCACAAAGGTGCGGCGATAAGGGGTGCCCACCCGACGCCAGCTGATAAAAAACAAGACATTGCTCAATAAAACGGCCAGGCCCGAATATACCTGAGCGGGCCAATACCAAGGGCCTTTTTCAGACATAAACACGGGGAAGAGGCCGCTGGTATCGACCCAGGTGCGCACATAGAAGAGGTGATGGCTGGAATTGCTGTAGAGCATCAGCAGGATCATGCTCGAAAAACTAAACAGCAGCAGATAAACCGAGGGTCTCAGCCATTCGGAGCGGTAGGTATAAGACAGGCTAAAGACAATTAAAAACGAGGGCAGAAAACTGGTGCCGAGGTATTCCATATAAATCCAGGGCATCATGCTTTTAATTTCAAAGGCGCAGAGTTCGCCGGCATATCCAGCGGCATAAAGCGTGCTCGCGATCAACAGGGCACTAAAACTCCAAGAGCCCGGTTTACTGCGAAAGCGCCAAGTGCTACCAGCCATACGCAAAAGCAAGATCACAATTCCCAGTAAAAACAGGGAAAAATAATTAAAGTACATACCCATCCTCTGTGTCTTGGCTGATTTTAAGTCTGCAGGACTGCCTTTTATTCTAACTGCTTTTTGTTAAGATTTGATGAAGCTGGGCGGGAGCACTCTCCGCTCAAAAATGCGGCCCTCTTGACGCAAGCACATTGCATCACCTATCTTGAAAGTGACGAATAAAAGTGGACCGGGTGATTGCGTGCAGCTTTGGCTGTGCGAGGAAAGTCCGGGCTCCGCAGGGCAGGACGCTGGCTAACGACCAGTGGGGGGAACCCCAGGACAGTGCCACAGAAAAAAACCGCCCTAAACGCAGCCGATTGTGAGCAAGATACGCAGCCAAATCGCAGCACTGAATACAGCACACACAGACGCAGGGCAAGGGTGCAAAGGTGGTGTAAGAGACCACCGGCAATTGGGTGACCAATTGGCCAGGCAAACCCCGTCCGGAGCAAGGCAAACAGAGATAACGGGCTGCCCGCCCAGGTCTCGGGTATGCTGCTAGAGGTGGTCGGCAACGGCCATCCCAGAGGGATAATCACCCCCTGCCTTCGGGCAGGGACAGAACCCGGCTTATAGGTCCACTTTTATTCTTTCTCTCCAGCTTGTCCCAGGAGTTCAGTCATGTCAACCCCTCTTCATGAGCGCGTGCGCGCCGCCCTCAAACAGCATTTGCCCTTGGTCCGCCAGGTGGCCTTGGATATCCACGCCCGACCCGAATTGCGCTACGAAGAGTTTTACGCCAGTCAGCATTTGGCCGACCAACTGGCTGCCGCGGGTCTGCCCGTGGAAAAGCCCTTTGGCGGACTCGAAACCGCTTTTTGCGCCAAGATGGGCCAGTCTGTTGGCCCGCGGGTCGCTATTTTGGCGGAATACGATGCCCTGCCTGAAATTGGCCATGCCTGTGGACATAATTTAATTGCCACCGCCGCGCTGGGGGCGGGTTTGGCCCTGGCCAGTGTGCGTGAGGAGCTGCCCGGTGAGATTTGGGTCATGGGCACTCCCGCAGAAGAGGGCGGGGGTGGCAAAATCAAATTGATCGAAGCCGGGGCCTTTGATGGGCTCGACGCAGCGATGATGTTTCACCCCTTTGACCAGCATTTGCTTGGGCTGGATTCATTGGCCATGCATGTCTTGCAGGTAGATTTTAAGGGCCAGCCCAGCCACGCCGCAGCCGCCCCCTGGGATGGCAAAAGCGCCCTCTCTGGCGTGATCCAGACCTTTAACTTGGTCGATGCCTCACGGGTGCATTTTCGCGATGGCACCCGCGTACATGGGATTATCACCAACGGTGGCCAAGCCGTGAATATCATCCCCGAAACGGCCTCCGCACGTTTTTCGGTGCGGGCCCGCACCGCGACTTATCTCGACGAGGTGGTCATGCCCCAGGTCATGCGCTGCGCGCAGGCTGCGGCTTTGGCCACGGGCACTGAGGTGACATTGACCATCGAAAAAGGCTATAAAAACGTCGTCAACAATTGGACCTTGGCCCGCCGTTTTGGTCAGTATTTGCAGGCCCAAGATGCACCTTTTCTGGAGACGGATCCCGATTCGGGCATTGGCAGCACAGATATGGGCGATGTCAGCCAGGTTTTGCCTTCGATTCACCCCTATTTGGGCATTTGTGCCAAAGGCGAGAGCCTCTGCCACCAGCACAGCTTTGCCCGGCTTGCGGGCAGTGAGCCCGGTCTCGACACCATGGCTCTGGCCGCAGAGAGCCTGGCTTTGACAGCCCTCGATGTCTTGCTCGATCGGGATTTACTGGCTGCCGCCAAGGCTGAATTTGCCGCCCAGCGGGGCTAATTTGCCCGCTTAGCGCAAGACCTGTTCAAACACACGCATAAAACTGCCGCCGAGGATCAGTTGAATGTCTTCATCGCTGTATTTGCGCTTGCGCAGCTCGGCTGTAATGCCTGGGAATTTTGAGGCGTTTTCCAGGCCCACAGGGGGCGCACTGTCGAGCCCGTCAAAGTCGGAGCCCAGGCCGACATGGGCGGCCCCCACCTGTTTGACCGCTGCGTCGATATGGTCCACAACTTTGGCCAAATTGGAGCTGCGGTTCACGTCAATATACGGCGGGTAAAAATAAATGCCCACCGTGCCGCCATTTTTGGCCAATTGTTTGAGCATCTCGTTGGTCAAATTGCGGGCATGGAGGCGCACTGATCGCACCCCTGAGTGAGAGGCGATCACGGGCTGCGTTGATGTTTTTAAGACATCTGCAAAGGCTGCGTCGGAGATATGTGAGACATCCACCAACATGCCGAGTTGGTTCATGCGTTTGACCACGTCTTTGCCAAATTTGCTCAGGCCTTTCCAATAGGCCCGCTGGCTGGAACTGTCTGCCAGCAAGGTATTGGCACTCCAAGTTGGGCTGAGATAACGCACGCCCTGTTTGTAAAAATAATCCACGTTCTTGAGGTCGCTGCCAAGTGGCTCGCCACCCTCCATACCCATCAGGGCGGCAATTTTGCCTTGGCCGACAATCCGGTTGATATCCGCGTGGCTATACGCCAACTCGATTTCTTTGGGGTGAGCGGCCACCTGCTGTTTGATTGATTTGATAATAAAATCGGCGTGGCTTTTGGCAATTTTGCGGTAGCGCCAAGGGTTTACAAAGACCGAGAAAAAGACCACGTCCACGCCCCCCTGTTTGAGTTTGACCAAGTCCACTTGGCCCCGGGGATTGTTGCCCAGTTTGGCGCGGTTTTCGGTAAAAAGCAGCGGGGTTTCGACGTGGGTGTCCACGACCACAGCCTGGGCGTGTAAGGTTTTGAGATCGCTCCCGGCGCTGGGCCGGGGGGTGGGGCTGTTGCTGTCGGTCGGGCGCGTGGCGGGTTCGCCTGAGGCTCCGGGGCTGGCAGAGCCCTTAGAGTCGAAGGGCGAAGGGGAGGGGCGGCGATCGAGCAGCATCATGGGGGTGGGGGTGGCTGATGTCTGGGGGCCCGGGCTTTCTGAGGCGTTTCCTGAGGGGCTGGAACTGGCCTTGCTGGCATCGGCTTTGAGTTGGGCACGGGCCAGGCGCAGGCGCCGATGCCAATCACTTTCTTGGGGGGGCGGTCCTTCGGCTGAACCCAGGGCTGATCTTGGCATTTGACCTTCGGCGCTCACGACCTCTGGCTTGGGCTGATTGCCACCGAGCTTGATCGACAGGGTTTGCACGGGGGCCGGGCTCTCAAAGGAGGTGCGAATCAGGGCTGCGCCGCCCATTAACATGATCGCGGTCCCAAATAAAATGACGGCTTTGCTGCTCATGGCTGCTCTCCTCTTGGCTGATCTGCGCTGCTGGGGGCCGGTTTTTTTCCGACAATAAAGGTATCGTTCCACCCAAATTCTTCAAAGCCACCGCTCAACACTTCAAAGCCGGCGTCTTTGAGCACCTGTTCGAGCAGTGGCAAGGGGTAGGGCCGCACATGGGTAATATCCAGCCAAAATCCTTCTTGGCGCACGGTGGCATTGCGCCAATTGGGGGTGCGGATCACCAGCAGTCCTCCCGGACGCAGGGCGGTCAGCGCGTTTTCGATCATGGCAATGGCCCGTGAGCCGTCGATATGTTCGATAATATGGCTGGCATGAATGCCTCCCAGGCTGTTTTCGGCACAGTCAGCCAATAGCCGTTCATCACCGGGCAGGGCCTGTAGACCGAGTTCGCGGCAGACCTCCACCATATCGGGGTCGGGGTCAACGCCAAAAGCTGGCACCTGTGCATCGCGCAGAATTTCCAGAAAAATCCCTGAGCCCGAACCTATATCGACGACCTCACCTGGTACGGCCATAAAATAATTGGCATAGCGTTCGTGCCAGGCCCGCCGTGCTTTGAGTTCGTCGCTTTGGTAATCGGAGTGAAAGAGGCTGTATTTTTGCTTGCGGCCCTCGCGAGAGGCCTCTTTGCGTTGCTGCCGATCGGCTTTGGCTTGGCTGCGCCGGGCGGGCAGGTCGATCTGGGCATAACATTCCTGCAATTGCCTGAACAGGGTTTGGGCCACGGTTT
Organism: Candidatus Sericytochromatia bacterium; assembly: GCA_050248915.1. Lineage (GTDB taxonomy): Bacteria > Cyanobacteriota > Sericytochromatia > UBA7694 > UBA7694. The sequence goes on along the minus strand of JBFWRL010000125.1, from coordinate 11,516 downwards.
GTGGGCTGTGGGCCTGTGTTTGCGCGGGGTCGAGTGCCAATGAGGGGGTTTTTAAGGCCTGTTCGAGAGTGGGGCGATTGGCTGCTGCGCTCTCTTGCCAAGGCAGACAGCCCCACTGGGGCTCTACCAAGCTGGGTTGGGCCAGCACTGTTTTACCCAAAGCCCGACCCATCAAGGCCTGCAGCGGGTGGTGGGGCAGGAGCAGTAGATTGCTGCGCTGAAGCAGGCCCTGCTGTGCTTCGGCATTGAGTGGGCCAATCAGGGTATGAATATTCAAACTGTCGGGGTCGGCAATCTGGTGCTCTTGGCACAGTTGTTCGATATTCGCCAGCAATTGATCTTCGAAATCGGGTGAAACCTGGGCCAATTGCAAGACCAATACGGCATCGGGAGCTGCCGCAGAGAGCGGGATAAACGTGGCCAAGAGCATTGAGAGCTCGGCTTGGAGTGCCTCTGGTTTGGCGTGAGGAGCCGCTTGCCAGAGCAACATCTGTTGACCGGGTTCCAATTCCAGATCACTGGGGGGGGCTGTGGGGTTTTGCCAATTGCTGAGATCGAGACACATGGGCAGGGTTCCCGAATGGGTGGGAAAGGCTTTCTCTAAGGCGCTGAGACCCGTTGAGGTAAAGCTCCAGCGCTGATCTGCCGCCGCCAAATGGCTGGGCCATTCAGAACCGGGGCCCCACCAGAGGTTGATACTGGCGGGATCGGGCTGAAATGTGGGGCCCGTGTGTAAATAAAAATCGCTTTGGAGCAGGGGTTTCGAAAACAGACCATAGAGTTTGGCGTCGTTCAATATCACGGTCTGGGCTGCATTGCTGCTTTCCAATTTAAGCTCAAGCAGTTCAGACAGCGCATTTGCCAAGTTCTGGGCAAGCAGGCTGTCGAAAAAGCAGGTCTGGTCAAAGGCATAACGAAGGGTGAACATGCATAGTAATTTAACACAATTGGGTATACTGAAACAAAAAGCGGGAGGCCCCCATGACGCTGATTCTTGCGATACCCACCGCCCAAGGGATTGTTCTGGCTTCAGATACCCAATACACCAGTGGCGAGGTGCGCACCACAGGCCCCAAGATTTACCCCCTCAATCAGCAATGTGCTTGGGCGGGAGCGGGTGAAATCGCTTTGATTCAACGCGTTCAGGAGGCGATTGAAGCCGCTTCTGCCCGCCATTCTCTGGCCGATTTACGCGACAGTCTGGCCCGCATGGTTCAACAATCGGTACGGGCCCTGCTCGAACTGGATGTTTTAACCGAATTTGTGCAGAGTGATCCTGCACTTTTGCTTTCGCTGCATCCGGGGGATTTTATCTTTGCTGAATTTAACCAAGGCCAGCCCCGCATGTTGCACATTACCAGCAGTGGTACGCCCGAGTGGATTTCGAGTCTCTTTGCCAGTGGCAATGGCGCCAATTTTGCCTATGCTCTGATGCAAAAATACCAGAGTACCCCACTCAGCCTCGAAAGTGCGAGTTTGCTGGCCTTTAAAGTGATAGATGAGACCATTCAGGTTGGGGCTTATGGCCTCGACTACCCCATTGATATCTGGCTGATTCGTGAAGATGGGTTGGCCCGGCTGGAAGACAAGGAATTGCTTTTATTGGCCGAGGCCACAGAGACCCTGCGCCAAAAAGAAATCAGGCTCTTGCGTCAGATACCCTTCCAGTTTGGGCCCGTCAAACCCACAAAAGCCAATAAAGCAGCCCAAAAAACCAAAGAGGCCGGCAAGCTCAGCAAAACTGAAAAACCTGAAAAACCGGCCCCGGTTGTGGACGTTTAGTTCTTTGAGACGGCTTCGTCAGCGGCCACAGATTTTTGCTGTGACTTGAGGCCCGCTAATTCCTGTTTGAGAGTGGCAATTTGCTGTTCCAGCGAAGAGATCCGATCCGCTTTGCTGGTGGGTTCGATGCTGCTTGTGGGCTCTTCTGCTTCTGCTTCTTTATCTGTGGGATGGGCCACTTTGTCCATGACTTTGTGGATATTTTCAGTGCCTTTTTCGAGCAATTCTTTGACAAAGCGGGCCCGCTGATCTTCTGCCAACTCGCCCCGTTTGACCAATTCATTGACAATCTCGTCGAGCTTTTCACGGGTTAAAGAGGCCAAGCCAATCCCACCGAGCAGGAATTTTTTGATCACGGATTCAATATTTTGGCCCTCTTGGATCAGGCCCTGTAACACAAACTTGTTTAAAAAGAGCTGCTTGGTTTCGAGGTTTTCCTGCAAAAAGATCTGGCCGAGAATCTTGGGGGTAATGTCATGGCCTTGGCTGTCAATGACCTGGATATCGTCGCCCTGGCGGATCATATCGGCAATTTCACCCAGGTTGACCGTTTTGCTGGTCTGGGTATCGTAGAGTTTGCGGTTATCGTAACGCTTAATGACTCGCACAGTGAGGAATCTCCCTTGTTTTCTGGCTTAGATGGGTACTTTATTGGGTACACGCATGGTATGCGATCTTGGTCACCAACGTCAAACACATGCCGCTTTGTTGCCAGTCACATTGCCACAAAGCTTGGGCACGCTCTAAGATAGAGAACCATGTGGTATCAACAATTACTCGAAGCCAATCAAATTCCCGATTCCCTGTTGCGCTGGGGCATTCGCTATTACAACAGCATGCATCTGCGCCGACTGGGCAAAGGGGGGAGTACTGCCCAAAAGAGCCGTTTTCAGGCCCTGTTAAGCCAGCTCGAAGACGCTCCCCTGGCTGCCCTGCCCGAAAAAGCCAACGCCCAGCATTATGAGGTGCCTGCGGCTTTTTATCAAAAAGTGTTGGGCCCCCATTTAAAGTACAGCTGTGGCTATTGGCCGACGGGGCAAGAGACGCTGGCTGAGTCTGAAGCCCAAATGTTGGCCCTGACCTGTGAGCGGGCCCAATTACACACCCTTCAACCGGGTCAGCAGATTCTGGAGTTGGGGTGTGGCTGGGGTTCGCTCAGCCTGTATATGGCTGAACACTTCCCCGAGAATCCCATCACCGCTGTGTCCAATTCTCACAGCCAGCGGGCCTATATCGAAGCCCAGGCCCAGAGCCGGGGCTTGAGCCATCTGCGCGTAATCACGGCGGATATCAATCACTTTGAGCCTGAGCAATCGTTTGATCGGATTGTCTCGGTCGAGATGTTTGAACATCTGCGCAATTATCCCGAACTCTTTCGCCGCTTGAATCGCTGGCTCTTGCCGGGTGCCCTGCTTTTTGTGCATATCTTTGGCCATCGCACCCATGCCTATCTTTTTGAGGTGGAACATGAGCGAGATTGGATGGCCCGCTATTTTTTCAGTGGTGGTACCATGCCCTCACGGGATTTGCTCTTGCACGTTTGTGAACCCCTGAACGCTCGCAATCTCTGGGTGGTTAATGGCCAGCATTACCAAAAGACCTGTGAGGCCTGGCTGGCCCAAATGGATGCCCAAGCAGCGGCCATTCGCCCGATTTTGGCATCTACCTATGGGGCTGATCAGACGACCCGTTGGTGGGCCTATTGGCGGATTTTTATGCTGGCCTGTGCCGAACTCTTTGGCCACCAAGCGGGCCAAGAGTGGCAGGTCTACCATTATTTATTTGAAAAAACGGGCAGTGCTTAATTCAATTGGCTGATGACACTGTTCATGCGGTGCAAGTGGTTCGCCACTTCCGCAGAAGTTTCATCAATAATGGTCATAATGCCTTTGGCCTGGACCTGTTGGCCTTGCCATTCTTTCTCAAAGCTGCCATTCCAGCGGCTCCAGGCGTCGTCGAGTTCGCCTTTGATCTGCTGGCGGGCATTGGCATCGATGGTGTCGATAAACGGCCCTTGGGTCGTAAAAAACTGATTGTAGATCAAATTGGCCTTGAGGGCTTCGTTATAGGTGGTAATGCCCTGTTTCTTGGCTTCGTTGAGCAAGCTGACTGCCTGATCACGAAATTCTGTGACACGGGCCATCATCACCTGTTTTTGCTGGGGATCCATTTTGCCCCATTGGGAATAGACCTGTTCAGCGGTCTCAGCGGCCTGAGCGGCATAATAGCGGGCACCCCAGGTAAAGCGATTGGCTGTTTCGCGGGAAGCTTTGGCCGCATCGCTGTGAGCGGCAATCAACTGAACGGCTTGTTGGGGGGCCTGCACGGGCTGGGTCTCCTGCTGAAGGATTTCCTGGATATTGGCCATGGCAGGCCCTTCGGGAATGTCTTTGGGCAGGGTAAAAATAATTTTGGCAGGCTCTGCCGGTTTGGTTGGGCCTGCGGGCTGGGATGGCTGCTGGGGTTTGTTGAGATAATCCACAGGCTTGCCATCGGGGCGGTGGAAAGGTGAAAGAGTGGACTGCTTGTCGCGCAACAGATTGATATTGGGTTGAATGCCACGGGCCATCGGCTGGGTGCTGACACTGTCTCCACTGAAGCCAGCAGGTGTGTTGGGCGTTTCAGCTCCACGCGAAAAAGGCGACATCGGGGAGCGCGTGGGGGACGCTCCCGGTATGGGGGAGTTAGAAGCGGGCTGCGGTTGTACCGAATTCATGGGACTACCTCTGGATCATGACCCGGCCGAGGATCTGGTCTACCTGATTGAGGTAAGCCGTCACCGTACCAACCGAGCGGGTAAAGACCTCAGGTGCTGCAGGCAGCTTCTTGGAGAAGAAGAGATACTGGCTCTCTTCGACGCCGGTGGTCCAGCCTTTCCAGGCTTCTTGAACACTGCGATTGGCATCTTGGGCCAAACCGGGCACCTGTGGGAAGCGGGGCAGCAATTCGTCCATGGCCAAATTGGCATAGAGGGCTTCGTCGTAAGTGGCTTTGGTATATTCTTCGGCCCGTTTGAGGGACTCCAGCGCTTGGCCTTTTTTGGATTCCAACTCACTCAGGGTTTGATTCAATTGCTGAGGTGGCATCCGGCCCTGGCTCTGTTCGATGCGCTGAGCCAAAACGGCGGCTTCTTTGGCCAGACTTTCGGCATGGCGCGATTCTTCCTCGGCATGGCGGCGGTTGTCCAAAGATTTTTTGGCGTGTAAATCAATGTGGCGGAAAGCGGTACCAGGATCTTGAACCTGCTGTAAATCACCCACCACCACTTGGCGGGCTTGGTTAATGTCTGTTCCGGGAGGGGCTGCAGGCATGGAACTCGGGGGCGGCATGCCCGGCTGCGGCATACCTGGTCCACCCTGGCCCGGCTGTTGTGGTTGGGGTTGCTGGGCTTTGTCTTTGCCAAAGCCAAAGATGCCAAAAATGCCTTTAAAGACTTTGACAACGAGACTCACGATCGTATTCAGAATTTTGGCGATGATGCTGGTCAGAGAGGTGAAAATATTGGCCATACCAGTGGCGGCACCGCCAATGGAACTAGAGGCACCAGAGGCGGCCATTGCTCCTTGCACATACCCCGTCTGGTGGGGGCCGGTGGGGCGATAGACATCGTTGGCATAACCGGGAGAACCGTAAGGAACTTGGCCAGAGGGCACATAAGGACCATTGGGATTGCCATAATTGGGGACAGGGGGTCCGTAGGCCTGGTACTGGGGCGAAATATTCACTTTAGAAACCTCCGCATGATCGTGCTCTCTGATCTGACTGATCTATACATAGCCACCTGAGCGTGCTTTCTTGTTTGTCTTTAAACAAAAATTAGTAATTTCTTTAGATCTACTTATGTTTTTTTTTGTGTTTTTTTGCCGGGCGGCGCTGGCGAGAACCCCGCCGAAGACGCTTTAGCAGCGAAACACATTCATCGGCCAGGGTATGGCTAAAGCCACCCAGCCACAAACCCACCAGACCCACTCCCACATAAACGGGGTTCTGAAACAAGCGCGCTGTCTGTTTGGCGAGACCAAACCCTTGCTCTGCCAATTGGGCCTGATCCAGAGCCAGGGCCACGCGGGTCAGAGCGGCAAAAAGCAGAGCAACCCAAACCGACAGATAGAGCAAACGCGTCAACACCCCCAGAACCGGTCCGTGTGAAAAGGGAGAACGGTGAGGAACCAGCTTGCGGTAGGGAATCCAAATCCAGCGAAACCAGCCCCAACGCTTATATTGTACACTTTTTGTGTCCAGATCTCCACTAAACATCAAGCCGGCGAAGAGAAAGGAACCCGTCAGAAGGGCGGTGAGACTCAATTCTCGCGAGATCATCCAGCCGATCCCCGCCACAGGCAAAGCTGTCAGCCAGGTGATTTTGTCATGGGTTTTACCGCTGGGCACAGGAGATGCTCAATCGCTGCGCAGGCGTTCGACAAAAATATATTTGCGATCTTCCAATTCGCGAATGCCCCAGAGAATCGAGAGGCGATCGTGGGGCATGACCGCAAAGAGTTGGCCAATACAGCGTTGGCCATCCACCCAACCAAAAACAGCCTGGGCCAATTTGGAGAAAGATTCATTTTTGGCCGGTTCGCGAATCAGTTCGGGAATGTCCCGATCCTGATAATCGGGCCAGAGGGTTTCGATCTCCTGCAAATAATTTTGGGCTTCTGCGATCAAGACCTTTTGGTCATAATCCAGGTATTGGCCCGAGCCCTCGACAGGGGTACCGGGAATAAATGAAAAATTGCCGCTTTCCCAGGAGAGCAAATCCATCAACAGCAGATCGCCCCCGAGGTGTTTGCCTTTGATATCCGCGTAGTGAATTTGTCCCTGATTAAAACCAATACTGCCCTGTTGCCAGGCGTTCCAAATCAGGCAAAACCCGTCCACTTGGGCTTTCATGAGGCGTGTCACGGCCTGCATCAGACGAAAGGATTCAAACAGGCGAATGCGGGGCAACACCGCTTGGCTCACCGAAGTGGGGCCGGGCTCTGTTTCGGGGTAGGCTTTTTCGAGCACGACCCGCACCATCTGCTGCAATTGGCGGCTGCTGGCAAAGCGGTGTTGGGGAAATTTTTGCATGCAGCTCAGAATCAATTGATTCAGATCGGGGCCCACGCTCGGGTTGAGTTGCATCGGTGGAATGGGCTCTCTGCTGAAAATTTCTAAGACGGCCGTGCCTGGATTGGTGGCATTAAAGGGCATTTTGCCCGTGAACAATTCATACATCAAGACACCCAGCGAGTAGAGATCGCTCTGAGCGGTGATCAGGCGGCTGTTCTGAATTTGCTCGGGAGACATGTAGGCCACAGTGCCCAAGAGGCTGCCATCTATCGTCAATTGGTTTTGGCCCTCTATTTTGGCAATCCCAAAATCCAGCAGTTTGACCTGTTTTCCGGTAATAATCATCACGTTTTCGGGCTTGATATCTCTGTGGATAATGTGTTTGGAATGGGAATATTCCAGGGCATCCAATAATTGTTCGATCCAGAGCAGAATTTCGCGGTGGGTGGGGGCATGTCTGTCGACATATTCTTTCAGGCTCAACCCCTGTAAAAACTCCACCACCATAAAATAATCGCTGCCAATCTGCTTAAAATCAAAGACCGACATGATATTGGGATGGCGCAACAATTGCATGGTGAGTGCTTCGTTGCGAAAACGCATAATTCGCATTTCGCGATCGGGGCCAGACATTTCGGGGGAAAGGGTGAGGTGTTTGACGGCCACGGTTTCACCCGAAGCAATGTCCATGGCTCTAAAAATGGCGGCTGTTCCGCCACGGCCAATTTCTTCGATCAGAACATAGCGCCCACTCACCTCAAACCCGGGTGAAATAACCGATGAATACAGGGAATCAGACATGAGTAGAGACGGTCAACAAAGGGGAATTAAACATATTTCTTATTGTACAGGAAGACAACCGGTCTCATGAAGCGTGTCTAAATAAGCGTTGCAACTCACGTAACATAAACTGATCATCGATCGGTTTGAGCCAAGTTGCCAAAGGTTGAATTTCTCGCACCCGGCTGTCACGGCGCAAAATGTCGGAATTCCCCGTCAAAAAAATCACGGGGATATTGTACTTCTGGCGCAGCAATAAAGCCGCTTCGACCCCGTTCATGGTCCCTGCCAGACCAATGTCCATCAAAACACAATCAGGGGACATATCAGCTGCGGCAGATAACACGGCCTCACCACTGTTGACTGTGGCCAAAACCTGATGCCCCTCTTCGAGCAAAACGGTCTCCAAAAACATATTGATCACAAAATCGTCTTCGGCCACAATGAACGAATTTCTCTGCTTCTCTTGCTCCCTACTCAAGTGCTTTGCACCTCTTGAAAAGAAATTTTAAAACAGCAGCCCTGTTTTGGGGGGACGTGCTCCAATGTTCCTTGGAGTTGGCGCACCAGATTTTGAATCAGGCGCAGACCGAGGGAAGGAGATTTTTGCAAATTCATGTGGGGAGGAAGGCCGGGGCCGTCATCGGCAAAAATCAAACAATAGTTGCCGTTGACCTGTTTTTCTAATTGCACCTGAATACAGCCCTCCAAGCGACCCACAAAGGCGTGCTTGAGGGCATTTGCGGTCAGTTCATTCAAAATCAGGCCCAGAGGGATGGCGGTATCAATTTGAATGAAGATCTCGTCAATCTTTAACTGCAAGTCTATCTTTTGGGCCGGAGAGGTCAGAGTCTGGATCATTTGCTCCAAAAGCCGCTGCACATACTCTTTGTAAGAAATATGGCTGAGACTGTCGGAGTCGTATAACATTTCATGCACCATGGCAATCGAAGAAATCCGATATTGGGTTTGGCGAATAGTTTCAACCGCTTCGGGATTTTTGAGCTGCTTGAGTTGCAGGGCCATTAAAGAGACAATCACCTGTAAATTATTTTTGACCCGGTGGTGAATTTCTTGCAGCAGAATTTCTTTTTCTTGCAGCGAAGCCCGAATGATTTCTTCGCTGACTTTGCGGTTAAAAAACAGGGGGGTTTCTGCTGAGCTGTGGTAGGTATTTGTCGCCAAATAGTCAGTGATGCGGTGGGGAGGGGCCATGATAAACGTGCAGGTTTCGTCCCCCCGTGCCCGGCAGGCGACTTCGACGGCTGTCAGAGGCATGCCAAAACTGGCTTCACACCAGCCCGATGAATAAGCTGCATTCATAATACACACGGCGTCCTGAGAGCGTTGGTCCCGCGAAAGCCAGGAGTCGGCTTCAAAGGAATAGGGGTGGTGGTATTTGAGATAAAAATTCTCATCGGGGCTGGGATTGCTCTCGGGCAAAATTTCGACAAAGCCCCAGCCCGCATAGGCAAAGTGAACGGGGCCCGCTGAGAGTTTTTCAATCGGTTCCTGTAGGTTCATTTTGGCATGAAAACACTTGGCATCTGCAATGCCGAGCACATGGCCGATATCAAAGAGAAAATCTTGGCCGGTTTGAAAGGCCGTTTGAGCATCTCGGTCGCTGTAGAGATGGCGCAGATAATTAAAGAAGTCACAGGACAGAGATGAAGCTCTCACCAAGACATAGCGCTCATTTTCAACCTCGATCAAACCCTGGCTGGGTTTGAAGGCCAGATTGTGAAAATAGCGTTGGACATTGTCTTGGGCCTGTTGGAAAATCGCTGAAAAAGGTGCTGGCACGCTGACGGTTTCCCCCGTCTCAGAGCGAATCACGGGTTGCTGGCGAAGACACTCGACTTGCTGTTCGAGCGTGGCGATCCGTGTTAGCAATTCTTCCCGTGAAAAATCTGTGTAGTCCTGAATTTTTTTGCCCGTCATTTTAGGATTAATAGCATACTCTGCGCTGATAAAAACCGATAATCTTAATTAGGCCATATTTTGGGGTTAAAAGCAATCTGCCGAAAAAAAAGCAATCCAGTATAATCAAGACTGAGCTTTGATTCAGTATTTTCGTGGGGAGACAATCCAGGACGCATTTTTATGCCAATTTCAGACGCCGAAGTCTATTTCCAAGCCGCTCAGACCCTCCAAACACAAGGTCAATTAGAAGCCGCGGTGAGCCAATACCAGCAGGCCTTGCAGCGCGATCCTCGGCTGGCAGAAGGGTATTTCCAACTCGGTCAACTGCAGCAGACCTTGGGACAGCCGGTGCAAGCTGTGCAAAACCTGTTGAAATATGTTCAATTTTGCCCAGATCGGGCCGATGTCTACCTGGTGATTGGCAATTTATTGTTGTTTTTGAATCAACATGAACAGGCCCAGCGCTATTTTCTCAAGGCCCTTGAAATTGAGCCCGGTCACCCCGAAGCACTCAGTGCTTGGCTGAGTTTTAAAACCGATCACGATCCCGCCAAAATGTTGGACCTGTTGCTGAGTATGGCGCAATCTCAGCCCGAATTGCGGAGCACCATTGCCTGCCAGGTCGGACGCATGATGGAAACCATTCACAACAGTCAAGATGCCGCCAAATGTTATGCTTTGGCCCTCGAAGATCCGCTTTTGAGCGAGCGTCAGGCCTGGGAATTAAAAAGCCAGGTCTTGGTGCCGGTGATCCCGCCAGACAAAGCCTATCAAGAAAAATACCTGCAGGCCACCCAGGCCTGGCTGGCGCAATGGGAACAGGCCCCAGCACCTGAAACACCGCTGATTTTGCCAGATTTTAGCAATGCTGACCCCTATTTTTTAAGTTGGCAGCCGCTGGAGGGCATGGCTTATACCTACCTCAATCCCTACCGTGAGCGGCAGCGTCTGGGGGCGATTTTTAAACGTTGGTTGCCGGTTCTGCCCACCACACAACGGGTCAAGCTGCGCAGCCAACGCCGCCGGGTGGGATTTGTCTTGGGGCCCTCCGGCGCGGTGCTGAATTTTATGGTGGGTCTCTTGCAGCGACTGCCTCCGACTGAACTCGATATACACATCTTGCACACCCACCGCATCAGCGCTGCTCATTTTTCAAAAGAACAACTGCGGCCTGAATTTAGCTATCATTTGCTCGCCGATGAATTGGCCACCGCTTATCAACAGGTGTTGGCCCTGGATTTGGATATTCTCTATCTGACGGAACCCAATGCCCAGCAATCGCTTCAAGCTGTGCTTTCGGCCTTTCGCTTGGCACCGGTTCAGGTCACCTCTTGGCTGAGTTCGGGCAGCACAGGCCAACCCTATATGGACTATTTCCTCTCCTCCCATTTGCTGGAGCAAGCTGAGAATCCCCAGCGTTTTTACAGCGAGCAATTGGTCTTACACAGCACCATTCCCACTTATTTTTTTCGGCCCAAAACAGTCAATCTGTATACGCGCACAGATTATGGCCTGCCCGAAGAGGGGCATCTGTATCTCTGCCCCCATGTGATGAACAAAATCCAACCCGATTTGGACCCAATTTTTGCGGGTATTTTACGCCAAGACCCCCTCGGCCATTTGGTTTTGCTCACCAATCCCGACAATGTTCACTATCGCCGAATATTGGTGCAGCGCTTTGAAAATAGCTTTCCCGATCTGATGCCGCGCATTTGGTTTTTGCCCTATCTCAAACCCCAGGAGTATTTAAATTTATTGACCCTGGGAGATGTGATGCTCGATCCGCTTTATTTTGGTGGCGGCACCACAACCTATGAAGCTCTCTCGGCGGGGATTCCGATTATTACCTGGCCTGCCGACCGCTTACATGGGCGAATTACCCATGCCTGTTATCTCAAAATGGGCCTGTCTGACTGCGTGGCCCATTCTGCTGACGACTATATTCACAAAGCCGTCAGCCTGGGGACGGATCTCGC
>JBFWRL010000124.1:0-16510 GCA_050248915.1 Candidatus Sericytochromatia bacterium | reverse complement strand
GGGCCGTGCACCTCAGCGTTTTTGAGCAAACTTCAGCTGTTTCAGAGTGTCTTTGCTGGTGTATTGGCAAAAATCGTTCCCAAGGAAGCTTCTGATGGCGTGGGTATCAATCAGACATGAATATTTTAAGTAGTCGAGCAGATAATTGGGGATGTCAGGATTAAAGCGCTTGTAAACTTCTGCCAGATGACTGAGGATAAACAGGGGCGTCTGGACCCCTGGTACACCGATGGTCTTGCGGGCTTCTTTTAAGGAGATAATCTCATAGGGTGCGATATTGTAGATACCTGTTGGGACCACTGCTGCGCATTTTTGCAGGGCATGGGCCATATCCGATTCATGGATAAACTGAAACATCGGGTTGAAATCCATGGGGGTTGGGGTCCAGGGGTTTAAAAGATAGCGGCTGAAGGTGTTCTTAATCTGGGGGCCCAGGATATTACAGGGGCGCAAGACGAGGGTCTGGATGTGATTTTGGTGCTTCCACATCCAGGAGCTTGCCAACTGATCCATTTCGACCACATCCCTGAGCTCAGGGTAAGCAATACTGGCCCGCAAAAAGGTCTCTTCATTGAGAAAGGCGGGGTTATCCGGCAGGGCACCATACACATGAAAGGTGGATAAAATGATGATTTTTTTGATCTCATGTTTCAGACACAAATCCAGAATCCGACTGGTGCCGATGATATTGAGATCCAAGCGTTCAGCCACGCTCAGCTGATTGATGAGGTTGGTGTGGCTGACCCTTCCCAGGTGATAGACCAGATCAAAAGCAGATTCCCGGAAGAGATTTTCAAAATTCCCCCGTGAGTAGCGAATCGTCTGATAGGTCACATTGGGGAGCGCGGAGGGCTCCAGGGGCCGGGAATCCACACCAATGATCTGGGCCTGGGGGTACGCTGCGTGCAGGCGCTTGCACAGGTTCTGGGCCAGGCCACCTGCGATGCCAATGATCAGGATGGTTTTGATGTCTTCTGCTTTGAGGGTGTTCATCAGATCTCCCTTTGATCGGGCAGGCCGATCAGTTCTTTAAACGGCCTTCTGTTTTTGAGACCCGTGTTCACCATCTCTGCGATGTGCGCCTGAATTTCGGCCACATGGGGCTCAATTTCTTTATCGGGAGAGTCCACCTCTAATTCCTTGGGCAGCTCAATCGGATCCCCGATGATGATATCCACGGGGCTGGGAAGCGGCAGCAGCCCCAGCGGCCCCAGCAGCATCGATGCGCTCAACGGCAAAGCCGGCATCCCCAAATTTTTGGCCAGCCAGCGGGGGTGGTAGACATAGGGATACATTTCTTCACAGCCAATGATCGCACAGGGGAGAATGGGGGTATGGTGAATCAAAGCCATGCGGTAAAAGCCCTTTGAAAATGTCTGAACCTGGTAATAATCGCGGGTGTTTTTGGCTACCCCGCGCACCCCTTCGGGGAACACCAAAAGCGACTCGCCGTTTTCGATCAGCTGTTTGCAATTTTGGCGATCGCCAAGCACAGCGCCACATTCGGCAACCCTATTGCCAAAAAAAGGCAAGGTGGGGATAAAGCGCTCCACCATGGCCCGCAACACCCTGGGAGGGTGGATCTGGGTCAGAAAGGCTGCGTAGAGCAGCGCACCATCCATCGCAATCTGGCCCGTGTGATTGCCCACCACCATATATGGGTGGTTTTTGACTTTTTCGGCGCCAAAGAGTCGCACGCGAAAGTAGTGTTTGTAGAGCGGCCAGACCATTTTGACACCTGCCTTGATCACCTTATGATCAAGGCCCCACGGGTCTCTGTTTTTTGCGTAGTGCTCGTCGAGGAAGTCAAAAATTTCCTCATAGTTCTCCGGGAGATCCAAAAAGGAATCAAAAGCCTGATTCATAACGCCCATGTGGCACCCACATTCATTTCTGGTGTTTCATATCTTAACACCACCTATCCACGGATAAGGGGTCAAAGCATTGTATAGCAAAGATTTGAGTGTGTCATGGTAATTTGAAGAAGTGGGGTAAGCGAACAAGGCGTGAGGGATTGTGAAAAACCAACTTTTTGCGATTCAGCGCAGGCGGTCTGTCTCATTGCTTCCCACCAAACAATCTCCATTGAGGTCTTCCGAAGCATCATTGCGAGAGTCGCCATCGGAATCTCTGTCGAGGAAGTCGGGAATCCCGTCGCGATCTGTGTCCAGGGGTAGATTTTGCTCTGTTAGGGAGCGGCGCAAGGGTTGTCCAGACGCTTCACATTGATCGGGTACATTGTCGCCATCGGAGTCCGTGTCACGAAAATTGGCTTTGCCATCGCTGTCATTATCTGTGATGCCATCCTCAAAGTCGAGGATGCCATCGTTATCACTGTCTCGGTCATACAGATCAGGAATACCATCTCCATCAAAATCTATCAAACTTGGGCTGAATTTGCCCGTCTGATCAGCCAGTTCGAATTTGTCTTCCAGACCCGTTTTTAAGCTGCTTTGCACGGAATCAAGATCGTTGTCTTGGTCGGTATAATCAGGATTATTATCCCCATCAAAGTCGTAAGGCGTTTTAGCATCACAGGCTGGTTTAAGCAGAATACTCAGGACGCGAGCGGGTGGACACATTTCGCTTTGATCAGACAAACCGTTGTTATCACTGTCCGTGTCCAAATAATCAGGCTGACCGTCGCCATCACTGTCGCGGGATTGACTATTATCTGTGTTGTTTTTGCCTTCAACGGCATCAGCCAGACCGTCCCCATCACTGTCGGGGCTCTGAGCAGGCGAGGGCTCAGAAGACGGGCTGGCAAAAGCAGAGGAAAACGGCTGGGGAGCGGTTTGTGTGGGGGTAGGCTCAATCCCCGCAGGTGGCACCTTTACAGAATCAATTCCGGCGGAATTCCCCAATAGAGAACAGGCAGAAAGAGCCAGAAAAAGAGAGAAAGAAAAAGCCCAGCCAACAATGAAACGGCGGGATCTGCCTGTATTTTTGAGATCAGTCAAGATCATGCTCCTCTGGGATAAATTCAAGTGTTTTGGCTACGATACTAACATTGTTCAGATTTTCAAACAAGCATGGGGCCATTTTTTTGCCAAAGTGATCGGACAGAAAGACCTCTCCCCCGGACTGAATTCTCAGGCGAACCCAGGCGTTCAAGTGCTGGGAAAAAGGCGTGTATAATTGGGTTCAATCAGAATACCGATTCTTAACACCAAGGAGTCATTATGTCTCATTTGAGTTTGGCTCAAAAAAGAGTATTGATCACCCAGGCCGATACCTTTATGGGGCCTGTCCTGTGTGAGGTCTTGACTGAACACGGGGCCACAGTATTGGCAAACGCAGATCCCTTGATCAGTCCGGAAGCGCCTGCCAGAATTATCGCTGAAGCAGGACAGGTAGATATTTTGATCGCCAATCTGGGGATTCCAGCCCCGGCAACAGCAGCTGTAGAGGTCTCTGAACAAGAGTGGAAAGAGACGTTTGCCGCTTTGGTGGACCCTTTGCCGCGTATCTGTGTAGTGAACAGGCCAATTGTTTTGTCGGCCAGATCTTTCCCGTTTCAGGCGGATGGGTAACCCGGTGAGCGTGAACCCGTTTCAGCTCTGCACATTTACAAAGGTGAAGGGGGAGAGGGCTGACTGCCAATTTCTCTATGGCCTGGGCTGCTGCGGTGATACTTTCTGGTTTTTCCAAATCCAAATCATGGATATCCAGAGGAAGATTGAATGCCGCCAAACGCTCTGAATTTCTGACAAAAGCACTGATCTCAGCCCTTTCTGCAGCAGCGGGCCCCAATAAAAGCAATCCCACCCAAAATAGGATTTCACCGAGGAGAATCGCTCCAGCCCCAAACGACGTGCGCATGGGCGGCGAAAGAGGTAAAAAGGGTGCCAAGAAAACCAAACACCACACGGGCACGGAGAACAAGACCAACCCCCAGCCCAGTAAGCGTGTTTCAAGCTGGGCCAATTCAAACAGTTCGATATGCCGTTGAATCAGGGCCGAAATCAGGCTGTTTTTGTGAGGAAAATGGTAGAGAAGCCCGCCTTTGCTCACGCCCGCCTCTTTGGCCACTGCTTCTAAAGTTAAGGCGCTAAACCCTCTGCAATACGAGAGAACAAAGTCTGCTCCGGCTCAATTATACTTAATACGAGGCGACAAAAACCTGAACAGAGGTCAAGATGAAAAAACCAAAAAAGATGGCCGACCTGCCTGACCTTAGGCTGCTCGACTTTGAAACGGCCAGCCGAGCCGTCCTGGACTTTCTTCACAAGCGATTGGGTTTTGGCCTCTGGATGGTAACGCGAAACGTCGGCAATGAATGGATTGTACTCCAGGCTGAAAACCACGGTTATAACATCAAGCGCGGTGACGTCTTTAACTGGACGGATTCCCTCTGCTCGGTCATGGTTCGTGGCGAGGGGCCCCGGGTGGCTCCGATCTCAGAACCAGTGACGGTGTATGCGCAAGCGCCTCTGCACGGTCAATTGCCGATCAAGTCGTATATCGGCGTCCCCTTGCTGGATAGCGAGGGCCGTGTCTTTGGCACGCTCTGCGCCCTGGATCCGGAGCCCCAATCCGAAACCATTGTGATGGAACAACCCCTGATCGAACTCTTGGCCGCCCTGCTGAGCGCGATTCTGAAGCTCGAACTGAATGCTTTGGAGATTCAGCGCCGCAATGAACGGCTCGAATTTGAAGCCCAGATCGATTCCCTCACCCTTTTGGCCAATCGCCGCGCCTGGGATCAGCTGCTCACCAAAGAAGAAGAGCGCAGCTTGCGTTATGGGCATTCAGCAGCGATTGTGGTCGTTGGCGTTGATGACCTCAAAGAGATCATCGAGCGTGAGGGACGGGCTGCCGGAGATCAGCTGCTCCAGCGGGTGGCCGATGCCCTTCGCTCGGCCACGCGCGCCGTCGACCTGGTGGCCCGTCTCGGCAGCGACGAGTTTGGCGTCTTTGCTGTCGAATGTAACGATCTTGGCACCCATGTTCTGCTCCGGCGCGTTCGACAAACCCTGAGCAAAGCGAAGATCAAAGCGGCGGTCGGCATCGCTGTGCGGCATGAAACAGGCGGCTTGAACACCGCCTGGAAAATGGCTGAACGCCGCATGTATGAAGAGAGACTCACCCGCTGAGTTTCACACTGAATAGGCCCATTATCATGAGAGGTACACATGCAACAAACAGACACCAAATCTGAATTTCAGGCCCGCTTACTTCACCCAGAAGCCATTGAAAATGGCCAGTTATGGGCCTTTGTGATTCTGCCCCACGCAGCCAGTGCCAAGCTGCCGAGGCGCGGGCGAATCACCGTTGAAGGCACCCTCAATGGGCATGGTTTTACGGCTTTGCTCGAGCCCGATGGGCAGAAAAGCCACTGGCTGGCCCTCGAAGAACCCTTGCTCAAAGCGGCAGGGGTCGGTTTTGGTGAGCTGGCCCAATTTGAGATCATGGCACTGGAGCAGGAGCCCGAACCCACTGTTCCCGCTGACCTGGCCCAGGCCTTGGATGCTGCGCCTGAGGCGCGCGCCACTTGGGAGGCCACCACCACAATTGCCCGCCTTGACTGGATTCATTGGATTACCTCTGCCAAGCAGGCCAAGACTCGTACCAAGCGCATTTATGATGCCTGTGATATGCTGGCCGCGGGCAAAAAGCGTGTCTGTTGTTTTGACCCTTCGGGTTATTTTAGCAAGGCGTTTTGCGCACCCAAGACGCTTGATGCGCTCGATGAGTTGGCTTAGCTGCAGACAGCCGGCTCTGCCGAAACGCCGATTCGCGCTTTAAAAATTTTCGAGATACACTGAAGAGACCCCCCAATGAGGTGATTCCCGTGTCTGTTTACCACTCGACTGTCCATCCACAAAGTGCGGCTTACCAGAGCAATTACCGCGCGATGCTGGCCATTATTGCAGAAATGGAAGACACCCTCAAAGCCGCTCTCTACCAAGGTGAAGAGAAGTACACTCGACGACACATTCAATCAGGCAAATTATTGGCCCGCGAGCGGATCGCATTATTGCTGGATCCTGACAGCTATTTTTTGGAGCTGATGGCTTTGGCCGGGGCTTCAGATCCAGACAATGTGCCGGGTGCGGGAGTGATCACGGGGTTGGGGGTGATCTCCGGGGTGCAATGTGCTATCAATGCCAGTGTGCCCACGATCAAAGGGGGGGCCCTCAACCCCATGACCCTGAAAAAAACGATTCGTTTGGATGCCATTGCTGAAGAAAACCGGCTGCCCATGGTCTATCTGATTGAAGCTGCTGGGGCCGATCTCAACCGCCAAGCAGAGCTCTTTGACCTTGGCGGGGTGCCTTTTCGCAATATGGCGCAGCGATCGCGCCAAAATATACCGAATTTTTCTGTGGTCTTTGGCCCCTGTGTGGCGGGGGGGGCCTTTTTTCCGGCTTTGTCTGAACAGGTCATTATGGTGCAGAATCAGGCCCGGGCCTTTTTGGCGGCTTCGCCGCTGGTCAAACTCGCCACGGGTGAAAACACCGACGATGAATCGCTCGGGGGCGCAGACATGCACAGCCGCGTTTCGGGTCTCTCAGATGAGCTGGCGCTCGACGAACACGATGCCCTGCTCAAAGTCCGAGAAGCCCTTGCCCATCTCAACTGGCAAAAGTGGGGGCCTGAGCCGGGTGTTTCTGAACCACCCAAATACGATTCGGAAGAGATTCTCGGGATTGTTTCTGCTGATCTGCGCCAACCGTTTGAGGTGAGAGAAATTATTGCCCGTGTGGTGGATAAGTCGGCTTTTTCGGAGTTTAAACCGCTGTTTGGGCCGACGTTGGTGACCTGTTTTGCCCAAATTCATGGTTATCCTGTCGGAATCATTGCCAACAATGGCGTGCTGTTTTCTGAAGCCGCCAACAAAGGGGTGCAGTTTATTCAATTGTGCAATCAACGCAATTTGCCCCTGATCTTCTTGCAAAACACGACAGGCTTTATTGTGGGGCAAAAATACGAAGAAAAGGGCATTGTCAAACACGGGGGGCAATTGATCAATGCCTTGGCCAACAGCGCGGTTCCGGCCATTACCGTGATGATTGGGGCCTCTTATGGCGCGGGCAATTTTGGCATGTGTGGCCGCCCTTTGGCACCGCGCTTTATTTTTAGTTGGCCCAATGCCAAAACAGCGGTTATGGGGCCAGAGCAATTGTCGGGGGTGCTGGCCCTGATTCAACGGCAGGCAGGAGCAAAATTTGGCTCCAGCATTGATGAAGTGGCCATTCAGGCCAAACAGCTGGCCCTCCAGCAAAAAGTGGAAGCTGAATCCAGTGCTTACCACACCAGCAGCATTCTCTGGGACGATGGTGTGATAGACCCCCGCGATACCCGCGATGTGCTGGGGATTGTGCTTTCCAATTGCCATTCGGCAGAAGTCAAAGGCACCGAAAGTTATGGGATGTTTCGCGTCTGATGTTAAAAAAAATATTGATTGCCAACCGCGGTGAGATTGCTTCTCGGATCATTCGCAGCTGTCAGGATCTCGGGCTGGAGACCCTTGCTGTCTATGCCCCGATTGATCGCGGATTGCCCTTTGTCAGAGAGGCGGATCAGGCGATTGCTTTGCCGTCCAACGACAGCCAGCACAGTTATTTGAATGCCCCGCTGCTTTTGGAAATCGCCCACAAGTACGGGGCTGATGCTCTTCATCCAGGTTATGGCTTCTTGTCTGAAAATGCATCTTTTGCCAAGGCCTGCCAGGAGCAGGGGTTGGTGTTTATTGGCCCCGAACCCGACACCATCGCCAAAATGGGGTCAAAAATCGCGGCCCGCCAGATCATGTCTGCCGCGGGGATTCCTGTGGTGCCCGGTTTTGAAGGGCCCAGCTCTGAATTTGCAGCAGCGGCCCAAACAATGGGGTATCCTGTCTTGATCAAAGCCAGTGCGGGGGGCGGGGGACGGGGCATGCGCCTGGTAAAGACTGCGGCGGAGTTGGCTGACGCGATTGACAGTGCCGGCAATGAGGCCCTGAAAGCCTTTGGCGATGGCCGTCTCTTGCTGGAAAAATACCTGTCTCCGGTGCGGCATATCGAGGTGCAGATTGTGGGCGATGGCAAAGGCCGGGTCTGGCATTTGTTAGAGCGCGAATGTTCGTTGCAGCGCCGCTACCAAAAGATCATCGAAGAAGCCCCTGCGCCGAATATTACGGAGGAGACCCGGCAGAAGTTATACCAATGGGCCCTGCAAGTGGGTGAACTCTTGCAGTACAAAAGCCTGGGAACGGTGGAGTTTGCTGTTGATTCCGCAGAGCAAATCTATTTTTTGGAGTGCAATACGCGCATTCAAGTTGAGCACCCCGTTACCGAAGCGATTACGGGTCTGGACTTGGTGGCGCTTCAGCTTCAGGTCGCAAACAATCAGGCCCTGGAGTTGGTGCAGGATCAGATTGTGGCCCAGGGGCATGCCTTTGAATGTCGGCTTTATGCCGAAGACCCCTGCCATGATTTTGCGCCTTGCACAGGTACCATTGCCCATTTTAAGCCACCGCAAAGAAGTGGCTACCGCTGTGACACGGGCATCCACACAGGCGCTCAGGTCTCGGTCTATTATGATGCGCTTTTGGCCAAACTGATTGCCCAGGGGCCCTCGCGGGATCTGGCGCTGGCCCGGATGATGCGCTTTCTGAAAGAAACCCAGATCTTTGGGCTCAAGACCAACCTGCCATTTTTGGGCGCGCTCCTGCAAAACCCCAAGCTGCAAGCGGGTCAGCTCTCGACGGGGTTGATCGGCGAAATGGGCTGGGAAATGCCCATGGCTGACCCAGTGGTTTTTCTTGCAGCGCTGATGG
This sequence comes from Candidatus Sericytochromatia bacterium, assembly GCA_050248915.1. Taxonomy (GTDB): domain Bacteria; phylum Cyanobacteriota; class Sericytochromatia; order UBA7694; family UBA7694. The sequence continues at coordinate 7,746 of JBFWRL010000124.1, read as the reverse complement.
CCTACAATGATCTTCAGCGTTCCAAGGGCCCTTTAAGCGCGATCAGAGCAGGCTTTCGCAACCTGCCCTCTGATGGGGCCCGGGCCTGTATTGCGATCAATCGGACGCATCAAGAACTGGCATACCATTATGATCGTCGGGGCCAGCTTCAGTGCAAAATGGCAGGCCAGACTTATGCTGTTTGTGCGATTGAATGTGGTCCTGAACATGTCCGTTTTGAACTCAATCAGCGCTATTTTCACTTTGACCTGTCCTGGCAAGCCGAGCAGCTCTGGTTACACCACCCTGAGTTCGGCAATTTCAAGGCCAGCTCTATCGCTCGTTTGAAACCTCCCCCAGCGGTGCAAAGTCAGAATGCTTACACCAGCCAAATGCCTGGCAAAATCTTGAAAATTTTGGTGCAGCTCAATGAGCCTGTGATGCTCAATCAAACGCTGTTGGTGATTGAGTCGATGAAGATGGAAACGCAAATTTTGGCACAGGCGGAGGGCATTGTGACGGGACTGTACGTCTCAGAAAACCAATTGATTGAGTCTGGCACGCTCTGTCTTGAAATTACTTGAATCAACATGCGGTCTTATCTCGCTTGAAGATCGGCTCTACAGGTTCTCCTGACACAGAAGCCGCTGTGGAGAACCTGTTAAAATTGTTACCAATCAAAGATGCAGAGAGTACTTGGAGAAAATGCTTGCCATGAGTCAGGCCCCTGTTTTAATTCCCTATCCCCGCCACTTAGACATGCAAAAAGGCTTTTGCAAGCTCAAACCCGAACAGCGTATTTTGCTGGATACCTCTGGGACCGACCTCAGTGAACTGGGTATTTTTGCCCAAAATATGCTGCGCGAGGCGGCCAATCTGCAGTGGCCGTTGACAGCCTATTCCGATCTGCCACAGCGCCAATTGGGCCTGCGTCTGGCTCTCAATCCCCATTTGCACGGCCCCGAGGGCTATCATCTGCATATTTATACCCGCGTGATTGAAATTGAGGCCTCTGACCGTGCCGGGCTCTTTTATGGCCTGATGACCCTGCGTCAATTGTTGCGCCAATACCCGCCTGATGGGGTGCCCTGTCTGCTGATCCGCGATTGGCCCGACTACAAACACCGGGGGCTGATGTTGGATGTTAGCCGCGATAAGGTGCCGACCTTGGCTTCGCTCTACCAATTGGTAGATCAATTGGCGGAACTCAAGCTCAACCAATTGCAGCTTTATACCGAACATACCTTTGCCTATACCGAACACGAAGAGGTATGGAAAAACGCCTCACCGCTGACCGGCGAAGAGATCTTGCATCTCGATCGCTATTGCCGTGAGCGCTTTGTGGAATTGGTACCCAATCAGAATTCCTTTGGCCACCTCACCCGCTGGCTTCAGCACCGCCGCTACCGCTCCCTGGCAGAGGTGCCTGAAACGGGCTTTTTTCACCCGCTGCAAGAGCGCCAGATCTATGAGCCCTTTAGCCTTTGCCCCCTTGACCCAGGCTCACTTGAACTGCTCTCGGGTTGGTACCGCGAGCTTTTGCCCCATTTTAGCAGCCGCCAGTTTAATATTGGCTGCGATGAGACCTTTGACCTGGGCCAGGGACGCAGCAAAGAAGCCTGCGAAAAACAGGGCACGGGCCGGGTCTATCTCGACTTTTTGACCAGAATTTTGGCTTTGGCCAGTCGCCAGGGCCATGTACCCCAATTTTGGGGAGATATTATCCTCAATCACCCGGCGTTGATTCCCGAAATACCCCGACCTTCGATTGCCCTCAATTGGGGCTATGAGGCGGATCACCCCTTTGAAAGTGAGTGCAAGGCCTTTGCCGACGCAGGCATTCCCTTTTATGTCTGCCCCGGTACCTCCAGTTGGAATACCCTGGTGGGACGGACAGACAATGCCCTTGGCAATCTCGAAAAAGCCGCTGTGGAAGGTCTGAAAAACCAGGCCAATGGCTATTTGATCACCGATTGGGGCGATAATGGCCATTGGCAGCCCTGGGCGGTTTCGCTTTTGCCTTTGGCTTATGGGGCCGGATTGGGCTGGCAGGTTGCACAAAATACGGGCAAAACGGCTGAAAAACATGATTTTCTTCGGGCCGCCAATGTACATCTCTTTCGCGCGACCGAGGGCCAAGTCGCTGAGATGGTCTATGATTTGGGCAATGTCTATCTCAAACCGGACGTTTTGATCAAGAACCAATCGGTGCTCTTTTATCTCTTGCAAAACCCAGAATTGCCACTCAATCAAGGCAAAACCACAGGCTTGAGCTTGGCTGCGCTCAAAAGCACCAAACAGGTTCTCGACAAGCTGCTCACCCGTCAGGAAACCCTTCAGAGCCAGCGCAACGATGGCAATTTAATGCTCGATGAATTTCGCTGGGGTACGCAGATGGCTTTACATGCTTGCCGTTTGGCGATGGTGCGCTTGCAGGCCAAAAATCTGGCCATTCCCGAATTGCCCGAAGACATTCGCAAATCCCTGGCCGACGATTGGCGGGGGCTGATGCGCGATCATCAGCGCCTCTGGCTGGCCCGCAACCGGCCTGGCGGCTTAAACGACAGCTTGGCGCGTATGCAGAAATTGCTGAATTTGTATGAGACCAGTGCGACGGTCTGAAGGACAACCGGGGCAGGATAACTCTGAGCAGACCGCTGCTGAGCCCCTCTCTCTTTGGCAATGGGGACTTTTGACTTTGGGCATGGCTGTCCTGGCCTTCAATTGGAAATGGCTGGTGATCACCTGTTTATTGATCATGGGCTGGGCCTTGGATGAGGGCCCCTCTGAAGCCCGGCTTTGGCTGGGCGAGCGGGTTTTGGCCTTGGAGCCCAATCAGCCTCAGGCCTTGGTGCTGCTGGCAGAAACCCAGCAGCAAAAAGGCCATTTTGCGGCTGCGTGGCCGCTGTGGGAGCGGGCCTTGGCCCAGACAAAGGCGCCTTCCGAACAGGCTTGGTTGCACTTGCAATTGGGACAATTGAATCTGAGCAGCCCGTCCATCCCTACGACCACAGGTCTGACAGCCACGGGCCATCTCGTGGGGAGCCCTGGTTCGGGCGGCAGCGCCAATGCCGAGGCCCGTCTCAAGCACTTGAATCGGGCTTTGAGTCTTGATCCCGACCTCGAAGAGGCCTGGTTTGCCCGGGGACTGTTCAAGGCCCGCGAGCAGGGAGACTGCCGGGGGGCCCGTGCAGATCTGGAAAAGGCCTGCCGCTTGGGGTATAAGCCACGGTATGGGCCGGTCAATTTGGAAATGTGCCAAATAACAGATTTTAGCTGTTAGCTAACCTTTCATCAGGTGTTCCAAGATCGTGTGCAAAATAATGTGGTGGCTGACCTCGACCTCGTAATAAGAGCGGCTGTCGACCCAAAAATTGACCTCGCCCAAACTGCGCAGGGGATTTTGGGGCTGAAAGCCGCTCAGGGTAATCAAAGGAACCGCGTTGGCCTGGCACCAGTCTGCGGCCTTGAGAATATTGGCCGAGGCCCCTGAAGAGGAGATCAACACGACCGTGTCTTGGCCGGGGGTCACAAATTTTTCCATCCAGACCACAAAGACCTGCTCCCAGCCAAAATCGTTGGCAAAACAGCTCATAAAGGCGGTATCCGAAAAACACAGGGCGGGTTTGTAATTGTTGCTCCAGTCTTCGGCCATATGGCTGGAAATGGCGTTGGAACCACCGTTGCCCAAAAAGATGATTTTGCCCGCCGTCTGCGCCAGCAATGCTGTGGCCTGGGCCAGGGCTTCGCGGTCGATCTGCTGGATATGCCCGATCAGGGCGGCCAGCTGCTTTTCAAAGGGGGCCTCAGACATGGGATGCCTCCTTGGCGGGCGCTTGGGGAGAGAGGTATTTAAACCAATCTTCGGTGGCAGCCTGAATGCTCTCGGGCTCCCAAACCGGGGCTTCTTGCCAAAAATCGAGTTGATTCAACATCTCTTGCACCCCGGCTTCGAAGCTCCACTGGGGTTGATAGCCCAATAAAGTCTGGGCTTTGGCAATGTCTACGAAGGTGATGTCTGGTTCTCCGGGGCGTTTGGGTACATAGACCAAACCATTGGGTTTGAGCAATTCTGCCAGATAGTTGATGCTGTAATGATTGCCCGAGCCAATATTGATCACTTCACCGACGATCTCACCTGTGGCGGCTTTGTAAAAGGCCTGGACCACGTCCAAAACATAGGTAAAGTCCCGGCTTTGGCTGCCATCACCGACAATCGTGAGTGGCTTGCCGTGGGCGATTTGGGCCAAAAACACACCAAAGACTGCCCCATAGCCTGTGTCGGTGCGACTGCGCGGGCCAAAGACATTGGTCAGGCGCAGGCTGATCCAAGGCAGTTTGTAGACCTGGCCCCAGTGTTTGACCAATTCTTCGCCCTGCCATTTGCTCAGGGCATAGGGGTATTCGGGACGAATCGGGGCGTCTTCAAGGGTGGGGTAATGGTCGGGAATGCCATAACAACTGCCCGAGGCGGTGTAGATCAGTTTGCGCGGGGGAAAAGCCCTGCACATTTCCAGTAATTTGAGGGTGCCCATCACATTGGCCTGAATATATTCAACCGGGTTTTGGATCGAGGGCACAATGGCAGCCAGGGCCCCCAGATGAAAGACATAGTCCACGTCTTCAAAAAAAGAGCCGTGTTCTGCCACTGAGAGATCCTGTAAATTCACTTCGAGCAAATGGGCCTGGGGATTGAGATTTTGGCGCAGGCCCGTGGAGAGATTGTCGATCACGGTGACCTGGGCCCCTTGGGCAATCCAGAAATCGCTTAAATGGCTGCCAATAAACCCGCAACCGCCCGTGATGATCACCTTTAAAACCTTGCTGCCCACGGTTTTTTCCTCATTTTGTCTGTTTGGACTCATTATACCGCTTCGGGAGGCTTCAATGAGCCACCCGGGCGCAGCTGGGGTTTTTCGCGTGGGGCTTGGGGCGTTTCGGGCGCGATTTCACCAATCGGGCTGTCGGGATCGGGCAGAAATTTGAGGGTTTCGCCACTGCCTGTTAAGACCGAAATCTGCCAGGGTTCTCCGGCGGGGTTTAAACGCACCATCCCCAGGCCTGAGCGATTTAACAATTGCCAGCTGCGTTTGCCTTCCACGCGCCGGGATTCAATTTTCATGCGTTTGCGGGTAGTCAACCAGTTCAGCGGGGAGTTGCGGTGAAAGAGCAAGCGGTTGAGGGCCGCCAGCCGTTTTAGCACGGCTGGGGGGAACTCATTTTTGAGACCGCTGGCTGTGATTTGCCAGATATGTGGGCTGTTGCGGCGAAAGCGGATCACCAGATCGTAAACAAATGAATAGTGAACATCGCCAGAGAGAATCACCACCTTGCGGGGTGACTTGGCGTGTTTCAGAATACTCAGCAGGGTTTTGGCGGCCCCACTGTGGGCCATCCAGTTTTCGGCGTCCACAGCCAGGGCTTGCCCCAGATGTGCCAGACTTTCTTGCACGATTTCGATCAGCTTCACCCCAAAGATCGGGGCCGGAGAGACCAACACCACCGCGTCTTGATGCAGGATTTCCTGTTGCAATTCGATCAGGGCTTCCCAATCCATCAAACCCGAGGGTTTTTGGGGGTGGTCTTCGGCGTGCCAGCGCCGGGTGCGGGTGTCGAGCACCAGCAATTTGGGAAAAGTGGGCAGGCTGTAATGCCATTTTTCAAAATTGAGCAGGTTTTCGATCAGGGCGTCGTGTTGGATGCCAGCAGGCGTTTGGCAAAAGGTCTGTACGTCTTGCCAAAAGGCGGCTTTAAAGCGTTTGGGATCGTTGCCCCAGCCTTGACAAATCCAATAGGCCATCAGGGCATTGCCAATCACCCGGCGCGAAAAGGCATGGCCATACGCTGCCTCTTCCCAGGCGGCAGTCAAATTCCAGTCGTCGGTGATATCGTGGTCGTCGAAGATCATATACGTGGGCAGATGGGCCAAAAGGCGCTGAACCTGTGGTAGGCCTGCCACAAAGCCTTCTAGGGCCTGCTTTTCTGCAGTGTAGAGTTTGCACTTATCTGCCGAGAGAGGCAATTCGGAGGGGGCGGGCAACTGGATTTGCTCCCAGAGGGCGGGGGACCAGCAGAGCAAATACAAGACAAAGCTCTCAGCAAAGCTGATCAGGTGATTGTCACAATAGCTGGAAGTAAAGACCGGGCGGCCGGGGGGGCTGAAGAGCCGACTGAGGCGGTTTTCGGCCAAGACCTGCGGCAAATACGCCCGGCGGCCATACAGATTGTCGGGCGCTTGGTAAAGTGCCGCACTGTCTGCCACAGGCCCTTCGGGAAAGACTTCATTGGGCAGTCCCAGCAGTTGGATGGCCTGATGCACGGCCAATAACATCGGTCCGCAGAGGTCGTCATTGTAGATTTGATCCCCTGTCATCATCAGCAGATGAGGCAAATCTCGCTGCTGACTTTTGCGCCAGGCCAATTCTGCATCTGCAGCCACGAGGGCATCGGGGCTGGGGTGATGGGGTTTTCGGCAGGAGCCGTGCCAGATTTCGCTCAAATTCTGGCTCAGGCAGATGCGGGGTTTGGCACCGTTGTAACAGAGCTGGGGCAATAGCTCAAAGAGCGAGACCCATTTTTCTGTTTGCCAAAGCTGCAGGTCATACTCCAGCCAGGTGGCCTCTGAAAAGGCCGGGGGCAACGGCGCAGCCAAACAGTGCACAAAGGCCCTCTGACCCAAAGGCAGAATTTGCAGGTCTTCCGCGGCGAGAGAGGTGGCTTTTAAATCTAGGCCCTCGCTGCCCAAGAGGAGTTGGATCGTGAGGGGCTCGGAAGCCACCCACCAGAGGGTCAATTCTGTGGGGGTCACACGCCGGAGCAAGGGGCCTGCCAGAATCAGGGGAAGTTCAGTGTGGGGTGGGGGCACTGGGAGTGTCTGCTCTTTTTTTTCTCAGTGTACCCTGTCTTGGGCGAATCCACGAGAGGGACACACCTCCCTTTCGTCAAGAGAACATGGGGGTAAGTGTCTCAAACGGCTTACCTCGTTGTATTTCTATGGCAGATCCAGCAAGGGCTGTGTCTGCGCTTGCAGGGCCGATTGAAAAAACGCATCAGCCTGGGTTGTCCAGCGCTTTGCAAAAAACGCATCAAAGGGGGGGCAATGTTTGCAATTTTGCCATAACTCACTTCCTCTCAAATGCGGAAAGATTTCTTTGGCACGGGCCAAGAGGGCCTGCCCCGGAAAGGAATAATCTAAATCGGCGGCAAAGAGATAGACCGGAGCCTGGAAATTTTCGAAATCTTGGGGCTGAACCAAGGGAGGGATGGCAAAATTCATGCGCATATTTCTCATGGCATCCAGCACAAATGGGGCCCAAACCGGATCATGCTCGCTGAACAGACCACTCAAAGCCTGTTTTGGACTGATCAGGTTAGGCAGAAGCTGGTGAGCCCAAAGAGGCAGATACATTTTGGTCAGGCCCTGCCAAGCGGAGCCTTGTACAATTCCAGCGGGGGTAATCAGCAACAGGGCCAAGATTCGCTCAGGAAAATGCTGGGCCAGATTGAGCGCCACAAATCCGCCCCAACTTACCGCTAAAACTGGCAACGGAGGCAGTGCCAACGCTTGCAGCACCTCATTGAGCCACTGGGCGTATTGATCCGTTTTGACATCCAGGTGACGGTGTTCTGATGCCACCGATGGGCCTGGAATGTCTACGGCATAGACCCGGTAACGGCTGGGCAGACTGCTGACTTCGCCCAAAACCTGAGGGGCTCCCGCCAAGGCGCCATGTAAAAGCAACAGGGGTGGGGCTTCGGGGGGGCCGG
>JBFWRL010000123.1:0-16810 GCA_050248915.1 Candidatus Sericytochromatia bacterium | reverse complement strand
GCTCTTCCGATCTCTCCACCTTGACTCTTATTTGGCCGGTGAGCAGTTTTTGCATGAGGCCTTTTTTTTGGGTTTGGAGATAATCTACTTTTGTTTGTAAGGATTTGATTTCAGAATCAGCACATGAAATAACCTGTGCTATTTTTTGTTGTTCTTTAAGTGTTGGTATTGCTATTCTAAAGGAACGAATTTGTTCATAGTTTAAACCTTGTCGATTTCCACCAGCTTGAAATTGTTCAATTTGTTTTTGTCCTTTTGATGATAATAAAAACGATAGCAAGTAATGCGGACTTAGTTCTTTTTTTGTCCGAAGAATGCATACATGCTGATTTACATTTGCTTCTTTAATACTTTCAGGAACAATACAGCTTCTTCCAATTGATGCACCAGTAATATTTAAAAGAACATCATTTTTTAAGATAGTACTACCAGACATTTTTTTATGCTGTATTTCGTCAATAAATACAACATCATCCAGTGATAATTGCCCCCATAATACGTTTTGACTTCGAATAAATGGAATTCCAGAGGAATGATATGATTCACTTCCGCCACTAGGAGTAACACCGCTCCCAATCTTAATAGCATGTTTTCCCAGTTGAGAATAAATCCATCCTAAAGGTAAACTTTTAGATGATTTCAAAGGTTCTCCAAATTCCTTAAACCGCATTCTCCCTGTCAACAACTGCTGCATCAATCCCTGTTTCAGCCGCTGCTGGGCTTCAATCAACTGCTGGATCTGGGTGATGGCTTTGTCCCAGGTGGAGAGGATTTGGGCGATTTTGATTTGTTCCGCAAAAGACGGAGTTATAATTTTAAAAGGTCTGAGTATCTCTAAGTTAATATTTTTTTGAGCATTTTGAGTGGCAAGAGAATCAAAATTTAATTTTTGTGTTTGTAAATAGAATTTCAACCATTTAGTGTTCACCTTTGAAGAGGGTGAGATTGCTACTAAACTATCAGTGCAAGCAAAATCAAAGTTTACTTCGGCAATATCACCAATATTAGCAGCAATTGTAATAAGTAGTGTTCCTTTAGGAAATAATTTACTTACTTTGACTCCTTCTTTATTTAAAGTCTGTTGAAATGACTCTACATTTCCCTTACCATTTGATACATCTCCAGTTTGAAGAAATGGTATTTCACCTCCAAAATACTTAGGATCATTTCGTGGTCTTGCAGAAAATTTACCCCGCTCTAGAGCTGACAAATCTTGCAAGGAAAATATATCCCACTCCTCAGGAATCCAGCCCAAAACCGTCTTTTTATACCCAGGCTTATTCATACACCCACCCCCATTGGCATCGCATCATAGGTTTTTCCCTCTAACAAACGGCCTGTCTTCTTTTTATTCACGCCGCCCCACTGTTTAAAGAAAAAAGCCACCTTGGCCTGCTGACATTGATCGCGCAAATCCAGCACCCATTCAGCTTGCAAGGGCCGTGCTCCCCGCCCCGATTCGCCACCCACAATCACCCAATCAATGCCATTGAGATTGAGATTTGGCAACGGCCCCAGCAATGGCTCAAGCGAAAGAAACTTGGTTTGGGCCGGGGTTTGACGCAAATAGTCGATTCTATCTGTATAATCTGCCCGTTCCACACTCACGCCCATCCAAACATTGGAAGGCCAATCAAGCTGGGGGGCCAGTGCTGCCAAACGCTCGGCCCGCTTGGTTAAAACCTGAAACTGGTGCCAAGAGGCTTTCCGCATCGTTTCAAAGACCGCTTGAATAAATTCAAGGGGCACCTCTTGATGGAATAAATCGCTCATCGAATTGACAAAAATCGTTTGGGGCGTTTTCCATGTCAAGGGTTTTTGCAATTCAGTGGGATGTAAGGTTAAGTCAAAGCCCTTGAGATATTTGGGTTGCCCCATCGCTTTTAAGCGCCGCGACATGACTTCGGCATAACAGTGTTTGCAGCCCGGACTGATTTTATCGCAGCCGGTGGTGGGGTTCCAGGTCATTTCAGTCCATTCAATTTTAGATTCGGCCATTACGATTACCTTTCGCTTTTCACGCCAACGTCTCACAAAATTCATCATCTCATGTAACTCACTTCACCCGTTGCTTTCACAACAAAATCATAGTAATCATGACCGCCACCTGTGCTAGAGGCCTCTACCGAAAAATAATAAAATTGCTGTTGAATAGACATATAAGGCGCTAATACTTGCCATCCATAAAAATAAGTATGATTGCCTGCATCCTTTATAAATTCAAAAGAAATGCCTCCCAAATTGATATTATTGCCTTTCCAAGCAGGCGGATTTTTGGGCAATCCATAGAATGCAGAAAAACACTCAAAGCTAATTTGACGATGTGGCTCTACCGGAGAGAGTAATGAAGTATATCCCGCTTGAGAATCTAAAATGGCTGACGTATCCAAATGAAGAGCATCAGCTGAAATAGGATGGTTCTTTTTCAAAAAATTATCGGAGCGAAATCGACTCAATCGAGAATCGATAAAAAATAGAATTTGTGTGTATTCTGCTGGTTTATCGACTAAATTTTCTAATTCAAATCTAAAAAAATGATTGACGTTGCCACGTAGGATTTTTCCTTCAGGAAAGTGCTCAACATTCAACCGCAGCAAAGGCCCCCGACTGCGATTCCGCACATCCTCCACCTCATAATGCTCCATCGGTTCGACTTTGGTCTGGCGGCGCTTATAGTATCTGTAGTCTTTGGCCATATGTGGGCCATACTGGCTTGGGGGCACTTCCAGCACCAGCAAAAAATTTCCATTTTCAAGCTCAATTTCGTAGGGTTTAAGCCCCTGAATCTTGGGGGAAATATTGCTCAGGAGAATATCTTCGAGCCAAATTGCGCTGACCTTGCCGCCGCGTGTAAAGCCTTCATCTTTGCCAATGGGAATATGTTTGGTATTTTCTTTTAGATTGCCTTCGCGTACGCCAAAGAGAAGCGTTCCCCCATCAGCATTGGCAAAAGCAGTTACTTGTTTGGTGAGATCAGTTAATAACTCATCCCGATTGGGATTGAGCAAGGTCGCACACGCCTTGTATTCCAAATGCAGATTTTCTTGGATACCATCAGAGATATAAGCATCAATTTTTTGCAGTGTCCATTTTGTTTCAAACATAGAGCATTAAGCCCCCGCTGAAACAGAGCAAAACGAGCAATGAGCAAGTCAGCCGTTTTATTTGTCTGAAGAAGCCGGTGCTGGTACAGGCTCGCTGGATTGGGCTTTGCTTGGGGGCTCTTGAATGCCGCTGGTGGTGACTTTGGGTAAATTGGTCGTCGGGGGCTTGTGCGTTCCTGTTACAGGGCGATAGCCCTTGTCGATCCGAATTGCACGAAAACCAGAATTTTTTGACATTTGTTTTTACCTTTTCCCTGTTTACCATCATACTACTCCTGAACGATTTTTTCATCTTCTTCAAAACTTTCAGACTGAGGATGTGCGAAAAATTGGATATAAGAAATATCTTGAGACATGATTAATATACCGCTGTTATAAGGCATGGGGGCTTTAAACGCACCCTCCTCCAATTCCCAAACCTCTTCCAAATAGATTTGATTCGATTCAGGGTACGAAGAGGCAAAAGAGTTAAAACTGTATCTGCCATGGATTTTCGTGCCATCTTTTAAGGTGACTTGCACGAAAAATGCTTTCTTTAGTCCAAAGACATGATCCCAAGCTGTTGGTGTAGGGCTAATAAAGAGTTTATTGAGAATCGAGTGTTTCACCACAACCAAATAGATAAAGGGCCAAATGCAGGGAACAATTAGCAAAACAGCCAAACCAAGAAAAAATAGCTTGAAAGGGCTTTTATACAGTTCAAATAGATAGCTCCAGTAAAGAGGTAAAGCAAGAAAAGTATAGTTAATCGCGCTATAAGCCACAACATCGACAATGATTTTACTGGTGTCCCGGTCTTTGCTGGGAATTAAATGGTCGTAAATTTTAAGCGAAATGAAACCTGGGATAACAAACAACAGAAAAAGAAGAAGTTTATGTTCATCCCAAATATTCATGCCAACCCCAACTCCACCAAATACCCCTTTGGAGCATTTTCCAGGTCATTTCAGTCCAATCTCCCCTAAACGGCTTCATTTATTACCATCCAGCAAATCTTGAATGAATTTCACATCAGCCCCACGTCCCAGATTGATTGTGGCATCAGCTGGTTTTCCATTGATCGAAATAGTATTGTTATCCACTAAATAAGGAATATTGTACCGATCAAGCGCCTTTCTCACATCTGCCAATTGACTCACTGGCAAAATAATATAAGGGCCTGCGGTTCCGTCTGTCGAGACAGATAATTTTTCTCCTGTGGTACTGTCGATCATTGTAATGAATCCTCTCAATCAAGCTCTTATCTGTATTTTAACCCTTATCATCAAGGGTCTCGAATTAGCCACCTTTAGAATTCAGGACTGCGAATCACTTCCCATCTCTCCCGCGCCGCCAACACCACCTGATGCAGCTTTTGCTCCAGCAGCTCACGTGGCGGCAATTCCGTCAGATACTCCGCCACGCGAATCCCGCTGGCTTCCATTTGCAAGAGTTCTACCGTTTCTTGTTTCTTACCCGCACACAGAATCAGGCCAATCGGCATTTCTTCACCGGGTTGGCGCTCATAGCGATCCAGCCAGCGCAGATACAGCTCCATTTGACCTTTGTAAGCGGGTTTAAAGCTGTCCAACTTCAATTCAATCGCCACCAGCCGCCGCAAACCGCGATGGTAAAAGAGCAGATCCAGGTAATAATCATCACTGTCAATCACCATGCGTTTTTGACGGGCCACAAAAGCGAAGCCATGACCCAGTTCCAGCAAAAATCGCTCCATCTCGCGAATCAAAGCAGCTTCAAGATCCTTTTCTTGATAGGCATCACCCAAACCCAGAAAATCGAGAAAATACGGATCGCGGAAAACCAGATCCGGCGTTACCTGTCCCGTATTTTTCAGGGCGTCCAATTCCTGGGCGATCAGCTTTTCGGGCTTTTTCGACAGCGCTGTGCGCTCGTAGAGCTGGCCATCGATTTTTTCGCGCAGCGTACGCACCGACCAGCCTTCCAGACGGCATATCTCGGCATAAAAAGCGTGTTTCAGCTCGTCATCCAGATACATGATTTCTTTAAAATGAGACCAGCTCAATTGTCTCGACAGTGTAGAGACAATTTCAAATTCAGGAAAAACCGCAACAAAACGAAGCATGTGACGTAGACTCTTATCAGAAAACCCGCGCCCATACTCCTGGCTCAGTTTTTGTCCAAGCAAAGCGACGATCTCTTTGCCATACTCTGCCCGATTGCCTTGGAGGATTTCGACCTGAACCCGTTTGCCAATTTGCCAATAAAGCAAGGTCAATCCTGCGTTTACAGCCTGAGCCACCTGTATCCGACTTTGATGAATCATCTGACGCAATTCTTGGATCAGATCAGGACTCAAAGTCACAGTCTGAGGTAACTTACTGACTTTTTTAGGCATCAAACCAACCCCAACTCCGCCAAATACCCTTTCAGCTCCTGTTGCGTTTGCGCCAACTCGCCCTCCAACTGCTCAATCTCTTGTTGCACAGCCCGAATGTCGATCTCTTCTTCCTCTTCAAAGGTATCCACATAGCGCGGGATATTCAGATTGAATTCAGCCTCTTTCAGCTCCGCCAGCGTGGCCCGGTGGCTGTATTTCTCAATCTCAGCAAAGTCTTTAAAGGTCTGTACCACTTTGGCAATATCTTCGTCCCGTAAGCGGTTCTGCTTCTTGTCGTCGGCATACTCGCGGCTGGCGTCGATAAACAGCACATGGCTGTCCCGCTCGGTCTTGGCTTCGTCCCAGGGCTTGCGGCCTTTGTTAAAGAGCAGAATCGCAGCAGGAATGCCCGTGCCATAAAACAGGCCTGCAGGCAGACCGATTACGGCTTCGAGCAGATTGTCTTCAATCAACTTCTGACGAATCACGCCCTCGCCGCCTCCCCGGAACAAGACGCCATGCGGCACAATCACGCCAATGCGTCCTTCGGCAGCCAGAGCCGTTTCCACCATGTGGGAGATAAATGCGTAGTCTCCTTTGCTCTTGGGCGGGGTGCCGCGCCAGAAGCGGTTATAAGGATCATGGGCAGCATTTTCATGGCCCCATTTGTCCAGCGAAAAGGGCGGATTGGCCACCACCACGTTAAAGTGCATCAGGGCATCGTTTTCAATCAGGCGTGGGCTGTTCAGCGTGTCACACCACTCAATCCGGGCTGAGTCCATGCCATGCAGAAACATATTCATGCGGCAGAGCGACCAGGTCGAGCCATTGGACTCCTGACCAAACAGGGCAAAGTTTTTATCACCCACTTCTTTGGCAACTTTGATCAGCAAAGAGCCAGAGCCACAAGCCGGGTCACAGATTCGGTCGCCGGGTTTGGGCTGCACCAATTTGGCCAGCAATTCCGACACTTCAGGGGGGGTATAAAACTCTCCTGCTTTTTTGCCCGCCCCGGCTGCAAAGCGCGAAATCAGATACTCATACACATCGCCAATCACATCTCGGTCGCCCAGATGCTCAGAGCGAAAATCCAGGCGCGGGTCGGCAAAGTCTTCGAGCAGGTGCTTGAGGCGGCGATTGCGCTCTTTGGTCTGCCCCAGTGCCGCTTCAGAGTTGAAGTCGATATTCCTGAAGACGTTCTCCAGCTTGCCTTTGTTGGCATCTTCGATTTTTTCCAGCGAGATATTGATCAATTCGCCAATATTCGCGACTTCCCGCTGCTGAAAGAGATGCTCAAAATCCGCCTCAGGTGGCACAACAAAACGCTCACGGCTCATCGCCCGTGCTACACGCTCTTGATCGCCCTTGTATTTTTCTTCATACATGCTGCGAAAATCCAGGCTCAGATCGGACATATACTTAATAAACAACATCGTCAGGATGTAGTTCTTGTATTCAGAAGGATCTACCGCACCCCGGAAGGTATCGCAGGCCCGCCAGACCACATCGTTAATTTCTTTTTGACTGACACTCATCTTCTTTTCTCCTTGATTGGGTGGGATAGGGCATTCAGGCAGCTTTCCTGAATCAAAATTTCTTTTTTCTCCAGATAGACTTTCATCAAGTTCTTTTCGTGCGCCCAGGCGGATTGTATTGATTGAATCTTGGCCTGGGTCTCCAGAGCTGGGATGGAAATTTCCAGATTTATCAGCACTTCTTTAGAGACATATGAAACAGCACTTGAGGTATTGGCATGGGTTTTGAAATAATTCTGTGCATATCTTTGATTCAAGAACCACGCCAAATAACTGGGCAACAGGTTTGAGACATGGACCTTTAAAATATAGAAGGTGGCAGCAGCCAAAACCCGCTCAGGAATTTCTTCGATATGGAAAGCCTGATTGCTATAGCCACGGGCTTGAAAAAGAACATCATCGGATGAAACCAGATACTTGTTGGCAGAGCCAATCGGCTCCAGCCGCAATAGTTCATCGTGGAAAATCTTTTGGCTACTGTTCAGATCTTTGCCTTGAAGCAAGCTATAAGTTCCCTGTGGGTCATGCTTCAAAGCACCTCTGGCTTGATAACCTGGATAAATATCAGCGACTTCTGATATTATCAGTGAAGTAGGTTGACTTATTTGTTTTTTGTTCATAATCAAATCATAAACGATTGCCTCACAAAAATCAAGTGCGTAACTTGAGTTACTTCAAATTTTTATTGCGATGACATCTTGGAGTGTGCAAAGAGCTGTTAGCAAATGAAATCGCAACCCCGTTGGCCAAGGCCCTGAAAAGTGAAGGCAACTGCCCGGCGCACGGCCCACGGATGGATCAGCCGTGTGACGGGCACTTAGCGAGCGAAGCCCATGGATGGGCGCAGCGAGCGGCCTGAACTTCAGGGCCTTGCGCCAACCGGGCTGATTACCCTCTCTAAATTAAACCCCATTGCCCCTTTCGGCCCCACCCCTTTATCATAGGGGCATGTCAAAATTCTCCCTCACCGGCAAAGGCCCCCTGCCTCCCCAGCTCTTTCAACTGGGTCTCAACCTCTGGCCGCCGTATCTGGCCAGTGGTGTCCATGTCGACTATATCGCCCGCGACTACCTCAGCCTGCATGTCTCAATGGATCTCCACTGGTTCAACCGCAATTATGTCGGCACCCATTTTGGCGGTTCACTTTATGCCATGACCGACCCCTTTTTCATGCTCATGCTGATTCAATTGCTGGGCAAAGGGTATATCGTCTGGGACAAAGCTGCGCGCATTCGCTTTCGCAGACCCGGCAAAGGCAAGGTCTCGGCCCTGTTTCTGATTACGCCTTCAGAATTGGAGCAGATCAAAACTGAGATCGCCACCCATGGCAAAACAGATTTTGTCAAAACCGTTCAGGTCAAAGACGCAGCTGGGCAGGTCGTGGCCGAGGTCGAAAAAGTGGTGTACCTGCGCAGGAAATAGCAGCCATGCGAGTGGTATAATGCCAAAGATTTGTGGCCGACCTCCCACTCGGATTTTGGTTTAAGTGGGGTGTCATCACCTTGGGGGCCTTTGGCATCTCAGGGTTCTTCAATCTGCTGCTGCGTTTTTTGCAGGCCCAGTATTTGCCGATGAAGGTGTGTGACAAAGATGAGCCCCTTCAGGCAGCCCCCAACAACTGGATCTGGCACAGCCTGACCGGCATTGGCGGGATTCTTTTTTTGGGGTTGTTTTTCTTTCCCCTGTTTCACAAGATCGGGAATTAAGCTGGCCTTGTCAGAATTTCAAGCTGGCGACTGAAGCGCAAGACAGCCCGAATAAACGAAGTGGGACGGGTCAGATGACTCATGTGCTGCGTCTCCATTTGCTGATAGAGAAAGGGCACCTTTAAAGCTTTACGGGTCAAAACGACGTCCTGATCTGTCATGGCACCCACCAACCCCAAACGCGGATGAACAAACCAATCGGCATGCAGCAACAAAACGGGGCACTGTATCTGGCTGAGCGTCGCGGCATGATCAAAATCCTGACAGGCAGTTCCCTCTAAAAAAGCCAGACTGAAAGCTGGATCATATTCTGAGATGCCTTTGACAAAAACCCGCAGCGAACTGGGAAAAAAAGCCGGGAGTTCCACCGGCCCTTGGGGATGTTGAGCTTGGAGAGCACGCAGGTAAGCGGTCAAGCCTCTTCGGAGCATGGGAGGCAGTTTCAAGGGCGTCAGACGGCCTTGAACAGGCACCTCCAGACCTGCAAAAAACCCGGCCAAGTCACGGGCCTGGGTGTTCTTGAGATAGCGTTGACAACGCTCAAACACGGAATAGACATAACAGGCATCCCGAAGCCGGGGCCACTCAGCGCTAAAAAGCGGTGGGTCCTCTGGTATCACACCCTTTACCAGTTCAGGGACATGGGCAGCCAGCCAGAGAGCAATTAAACCGCCTGAGGAGTTGCCTGTAAGCAGAGCGGGTCGCCCGACTCTTTCCCGCAGAAAAACGGCCAAATCGGCCCCAATCGCATTAAAATTATAGCGGTCAGGGCACCAGGAGGTCTGTCCATGGCCATGGATATCCACTGCAAAAACCTGAAAATGGCGGGCCAGTTCGGGCAATACCCGGTGATAGCTCTCCCAGGAAACGCTCTGTCCAGGAAACAGCACCAGCGGGGTCTGAGCCGAATCATGTGAAACAAAATGCACGCGAACCGGCCCTGTTTGGAAGAACGCTGAGCGCAGACCCGCACTGTACGGACCCGCAGAAAGGTATGACATACAATTTATTGTCCTTTCTTAATTTCTGTTATAAACGACAACCCGTGGGGTCTGCCCCCCGAAAAAAAAACACCCCCTGAGAGCAAAAGCCCCCAGGGGGTTCGATTCAGCTAAAGTTTAAGCCAGATCGGGGAAGGCAGCGGCCACCACAGGGTAGACGATTTTGCCTTTTTCAATATTCACACCTTTGCGCAGGGGTTCGTTGCCTTCGATGGCAGCGAGATACCCTTTGTCGGCCAAAAGCAGGGCATAAGGCAGCGTGGAGTTGGTCAGGGCATAAGTCGATGTGCGGGGCACAGCGCCGGGCATATTGGTCACGCCGTAGTGAATCACGCCGTGTTTGATATACGTGGGATTGCTGTGAGAGGTTGGCAGAATGGTTTCCACACAACCGCCCTGGTCAATCGAGATATCCACAATCACAGAGCCCTCTTTCATGGTCTTAACCATGTCTTCGCTGACCAGCATGGGGGCTTTGGCACCGGGAATCAAAACGGCACCGACGAGCAGATCGGCAAATTTGACACTGCGGGCAATCGAGCCAATGTCCGAAGCCACGGTTTCGAAGCGGCCCGTTAAAATATCGTCGAGGTAGCGCAGGCGGTCAATATTGCGATCAATGATGGTCACAAATGCGCCCATGCCCAAAGCCACTTTGGCAGCCTGGGTACCAGTTACACCCGCGCCGATAATCACCACATTGGCGGAGGGCACGCCAGAGACGCCGCCCATCAAAACACCGCGGCCCCCGTTGCGTTTTTCCAGGTACTGAGCACCAATTTGAACCGACATGCGGCCCGCGATCTCACTCATGGGGGTGAGCAGGGGCAGAGAGCCATTGGGCAATTGAATCGTTTCGTAGGCGATCGCCACACAGCCACTTTTCATGATGTTGGCTGTCTGTTCGCGGTCGGCAGCCAAGTGCAGATAGGTGAAAAGCACTTGGTTTTCGCGCAATTTGCTGCACTCTTCGGGCTGGGGTTCTTTGACTTTCAGAATCATATCTGCCTGAGCAAAGATCTCATCAGCGCTGCTGACTATTTGTGCGCCCGCCTGTTGGTATTCTTCGTTGGTAAAGGTGCTGCCCAAACCGGCGTTGGTTTCGATCAAGACCTCATGGCCGTGCGACTTAAAGGCCTGCACGCCTGAGGGGGTAATTGCCACGCGGTACTCGTGGTCTTTGATTTCCTTGGGTATCCCGACTTTCATTGGTCCTCCATGCTGTAAGCCTTTACAGCTTTCTTGTGTCTGTTATTTTAAAGCGAACGTCAGCGCGAAACTGCCTGATTGCTGCTCAAGTGGAGGTTTTCCAGCACGGGCAGGTAATCATAGCGGGTCATATCATAGTGGATCGGTGTGACTGAGACATAATTTTGTTTAATCGCAATCACATCGGTGTCTGGATCTTCTTCATGGTCTTCAACCACCCCGGTCTGCCAAAAATAGGGGTGGCCACGCAGGTCCATGCGTTTTTCAAAAATATCGCGGAAGCGATGTAAACCCAAGCGGGTCACACGCACACCGGCCAATTCCGAAGGTTCAACCGGGGGCACGTTCACATTAAAAATCGTGTGTTTGGGAAATTCAGACCAGCGAATTTGGGTCAGAAACTCCCCAATAAACCCTGCGGCAGTGTGGTAGTGCAAATCGTCAAAATTGGCCAATGAGACGGCAATGGCCGGGATGCCCCGGATCGCGCCTTCGGTGGCCGCAGAAACAGTGCCAGAATAGATCACATCGGTGCCCAAATTGGGGC
This sequence comes from Candidatus Sericytochromatia bacterium, assembly GCA_050248915.1. Classification (GTDB taxonomy): domain Bacteria; phylum Cyanobacteriota; class Sericytochromatia; order UBA7694; family UBA7694. Next base: position 5,370 of record JBFWRL010000123.1, on the reverse strand, counting down.
CACGATTGATGCCCGAGAGCACCAGATCAATGCTGGAAATGTCCATCAACATATTCATGGCCAATTTGGCGGCATCACAGGGGGTGCCATTAATGCGCCAGGCCTTGTGGACCTTGGGACTGTAGAGTTCAGCTACTTCTTCGGCCCGCAGGGGTTTGTGCAGGGTCAAACAGTGGCCGGTGGTACTGCGTTCCCGGTCGGGAGCCCCAATCGTGATCTCGTGACCGAGTTCAGCCAAATGGTTGGCCAGGGTTCGAATACCGGGTGCATGGGCACCATCATCATTGGAAATCAGAATACGCATCAGCGGTCATTGGCCTGCTCTTCTACTGGAATATAATCGGGGGGAAATTGTTTCAGAACGTCGGGGGTCATTTGGTGCGCTTCAATGGCGTTGGTCACCGAAGTGGGGCCAAATGTGCGAATCCGGGTCTGGATCGGGACCATTTGATGGCTGACTTGATTGCCATTTACTTCAATCATGCCCACGTGGTAAGTGCCCTGGCCATAATCATCTTTGTTGTCGAGGGGGGCACCCGCGCCCCCGCTGACCATATAGTTCACACTGCCCACTTTGCGTTGGTCATAGAGGTGAATATGGCCCAAGAAGACAAAATCGGTTTTGTATTTTTCGTTGAGGCCCATAAAACGGGCAGAAACTTCGGGGGTGGGCGCCAATTTGTGGTCCCAAACGCCATGGCGCGGGGGGGTGTGGGTAAAGACAAATTTTTTCAGGGGGGTCTGCAACATCTTCTCGAGCCAGACAAATTGGCGGTCGGTCAAATTGTAATTGGCAGTGTCGAGAATAATAAAGCGGCTATTGCCATAGTCAAAGCTATAATCATCGAGCCCGGTCTCGGGGCTGGGTCGGGTATAGCGGCTTTCGTAATAGCTGCGGCCAAAGAGCATATCATGGTTGCCAATCACGGTCAGATAAGGCACTTGTACTTTGCTGGTGAGGCGCTCAAAAGTATTCCAATGGGGTTTGAGAGCATCGAAGGTAAAGTCACCGAGGTTGATGGCAAAGTCGGGTTTGAGCTGGTTGATCTTGTCGATAACTTTGGCATAGACCTTGTCGCCCCCAGTTGAAATGGGGCTGGAGTTGCGGTTGTCGCCCAAAACCACAAAACGCAGATTGCCGTTAAAGGGTTTTTGGTTAATTTTGCGAATATTGGTAAGGGTATTGCCAAATGCCGGTTCTTGGCCGTCGGAGGACGCGGCATTTAAACCAGCAGGGGGAAAGAGATTTGCGCGTGAAAGGGGCGCGCTGCCTTCCCGCAGACAGCCACTCAGGCTGAATCCCGCTAAAAGCAAAACTGAAACGCTGCGGATCATCGTATCTTTCATGCCTAGACTCCTTGGGCCTTCTTGAAATCCTTTGACTTTATAATGCCAGAGTATCAAAAATACTGGCATTGAACCAGAGGCAGATCAATCCAGCAATGAGAACTCCATAATTCCAGGCCAAAACAAGTGCCGGTTTTTCACGGTTTTTCCCTGTTCTTAACCAGTAATCAATATAAAGATTACCCAAATATAATAACATAAAGAGCATCAAAAACCAATCATAGAGTTTCAGAAAAGGATAAAACTCGCCTTCGGGGGGAAGCCCGGCCAGACGGGGATAGAGCCAGAACAGGTAGACACTCAAGGCCGCTGCACTCAGCCCCCCCCACAGCCCATGGTAGATCGTGCGGATCCGGCGCGAAGGAGCGCGTTTTGGACTGAGCCAGAGGCAAAAATAGCTGATCACCAAGGCGACGGGCAGAGCAAAAAGCACCGTGATCGCCGTTTCGTTGGAGCGCGAAAAGGCGGGCATCAGACAGGCCAGAACCAAGCCTGCCAAATGGAGGCCCAAAGCGAGCCCTTGCCAAACCTGGCCCGATTTGAGCAAGACACTTTTTTGCACCCCCCAGAGCAGCAGCAGGCCAAAGGCAAAGGCCACACCACGCTGCACAAAAAAATTGGGGTAACTCAAAAGCAGGAATTCAGCACCTGCAAAACAGCCACCCGCCAGGGCTGTGAGCCCCAGCCAGCCATTGAAGTAACGGGCCAGGCCCTGCAGGGCCTGTTGATTTTTGTTGAAACACAGTCCCCAGGCCAAAGCCAGCGCCGACAAGAGGGCAAAACCCAAGGCCAGGCGCAAACTGGCTGTCATCAGCGTAAAGAGTTGGGCTAAGAGGAAATAGGCTGGTGTTTCGGACATCCCGTATCAGCTCCATGAAAATTTCCACTCTGTTTGAGCACAATCGCCCGGCAGCCCCGACAGACCGCTTTGAGCTCACAACTTTGGCATTCCCCTTGCAGGGTGTCTTCCAATTGGCGAAAGTGCAATAAATGTCCAGAATTTTGCCAGATCGACATAAAATCGCCGTCTTCGCAGCGGTCAAAGAGGGGCACATGGCTGCAAGGGGAAACCCGGCCATCGACTCCCACACTGAGAATCTGACGCCCAGCACTGCAGCCGATCACCCCTGCGGCCTGCCATTGTTTCAGTGAGCCCTTGCGCAAAAAGGCAAACGAACTGTCGGTGGTCAACAAAAAACGGGCGCGGCGCTGCCAGCGTTTGAGCAAGCCTTGCAATTGGCGGTTTTCCGATGCGTTGGTCAGGCTGTGATCGAGCCATTTTCCACCTTGCTGCGCCGGTTTGGGCCGCAGCAAATTCACAGAATGCGCTTTTTGGAGCTGGGCAAAGGCCAAGAGTTTGTCGAGTTCGGGCAGATTTTGGCGGGTCACCAAAACATTCAGCCCCCAGCGCAGGCCGGTCTGCTGACAGGTTTGGATCGCTGCCAGTGCCTTGGCGTGATTGGGCCGGTTCTGGCCGGGGCTGCCCGCATCCAGGCCATTGAGTGAAATCTGAAATTGACCCAGCCCCGCACATTTGAGCGCCAGGGCCAAATCCTGCGTGAGCGCGTTGCCGTTGCTGGTCAGGCTGACGACCAAACCCAAGCCAGAGGCCAAGGTGACCATTTCGACCAATTGGGGGTGCAGCAGGGGCTCTCCACCGCCCAAAGCCAATTGGAAGACACGCTTGGAGGCCGCTTGCTCAGCAATCTGAGCAAAGTCTGCCCAGGCAAGATAGCGGTTGGGAGTCTGAAGGCCAGGGTTGCTAAAAAAGCAGCCCGCACAGCGCTGATCGCAGCGGTCAGTTAAGCTGATATGCAGCGCCTCGGGAGCCGAGAGCGAGCGCAAGGGCGTCTTCGCCATTTTTGCTTGCTCCAAACAGGCCTTGAGCGTGGCCTGTGAGGCTTGGTTCAGCACGTTTGCCCTGGGGGTCTTTGTGACCCGTCGCAGAAAGCCCCGACAGCGCAAATAATGCACAAAGATCCGGCCTTTCAAACTGAGTTGATGGGGCTGGCTCAGGGCCGTTTGCAAGGTTTGTAATCCCTCCCAGTCGAGGTCCAACAATTCTGCGCTGGGGCGCATAAACCACAGGGCTCCCTGAGCTTCTGGGCGCAAAACGGCCTGTTCCGACAAGACATAGACAGACCTCAAGGTTTGGCAGCCTCAAAAACCGCTTGGCGCAGCATCAATTTGTCGCCTTCCAGCGACCACAGCCGGGCTTGGCTGTCGAGCCAGAGACTGCGCAAACCGGGCACAGCGGCATGGAAGAGCGGCGTGCCGGTCACAGAGAAAAAATACAGTTCAAATTTGTCGGGTTCGGTCGCTGGTGCCAAGGCCAGCCACGTGTCTTGGCCTTGGGTGGCCACTTGAATATGGGGCTGTGCTTTGCCCAATGTCCAGGGCAGAGATTCAGGCCAGGTGATCTGGCCGAGATACTTCCAGGGGGGCTCTGCTGTAATTTGGAAGCGCAGTAGCAGACGTTCTTTGCGGGTAAATTGCCCTGCCACAACGTGTAAAATACCGCTGCTTTCCAAGGCCACCATTTCAAGGGTGTCTGAGCGGATCTTGCTGCGCATATCCGTGGGCACAAAGGCAAAGATATCTCTGGTATTGGGCAAGAGGGCGCGCAGCGATTCACCGGGCCCGTCAAAGAGGCTAAAAACCGATTTGCCCCAAGGGCCAAACCCCGTGGCCTGAAGGGCAAATGCTGGTGTAAAAGCCACTTGGGCTCGGCTTTCGCCGTTGACCTGCCGCATGAGGGTTTCGTAATGGGGGAAAGCTTTGGCACTTTCTTCGCTCTGGAGCTGCAGATAGGGCTGTTTGTCCATTTCAATTCTTTTCACACAGTTGACACTCCCCAAATGGGCTTGGCAGGGGGAGAGCAATGCAGCTGAAGAGCTTAAAAAGCGCAGGACTTGTGGCTTTTCAAGGGTTTCCGTCTGGGTATTGAGTGAAAAGAGCTGTTTTCCCGCCAAAACCTGGGGGCCAACCTGGCTCTGGGGAGTGCTGTCTGAGAGCACAAAAACGGGAAAGGAGCGGGACTCAAATTGAAAAATTTCTTTCAAACGCAGGGTGCTGGGCAGAATCAACTGCGCAGAGCTGGCAGGAATCCAGCCGATTTGCCCATTGCGGGGATAACGCACCTGCAGCCAGCCCTGGTCTTGGCTTTGCTCCAAGACCTCTACTTTTTCCTGGCGATTGAGATTAAACAGGGCAGGACAAGCGGTTTGCGGCTTGGAACAGAGGGGCTGGCGTGTGGTTAAAACGGCCTCTAATGCCCCCACCGCTGGCGTGGGGCCGAACAAGCCCGCTGCCAGCAAGAGGGTCAAAAGAAGGGGTTTAACGGATAAAGGCATCCAAAATATCTATCTTCAAACGCGTGATATTACTGACATAGTGTTTGATAAACGGAATATTCCGGCGTTGGGCCTCTTGGTAGAGGTTTTCGTTGATGGTTTCAGCCGGTTCGAGCAAGAAGACCAACCCTTTGATGGCATTGCCAAAATCGGGCTGCTGGGAACCCGTCAACCAGTGGTGGGAACAGGCATATTCGTCGAGATAGCTGCGCAATTGCTGGTCCCAATCAGGGTTTCGGTCAACTTGGCGGGAGTAAATCACCACCACGGGAGCCGCCTTGGTGGCCGGAGTGGCAGCCGGAGTGGCTGCCACTTCGGGTTTGTTTGCCTCTGGTTTGGGTAAGTCGGCTTTGCTGGGGGGAGAGGCAGATGCGACGGGAGCCGGATCATCCAAATCGAGAATCGACAGCTCAGGGGTGCCTTCACCGTCAAAGGCTTGACTGGCGCCAAAGTTGATCTCCGAAAGCAGCGAAGAGATCTGTTCAACCTCTTCTGAAATGGCCAAGTCTATATCTGCTTGGCGCTCCAGATCCGCTTCATTCATGGTCTCTGCTTCAGCGGCAAAATCATCGAGCAGATGATCCACGGCAGACTGTTGCAGAGCCTGTTCCAAGGCGGCCTCTTTTTCTTCGAGGGCTGCTTGCAGGGCCTGAACCTGGGCTTCGGCCAC
>JBFWRL010000122.1:0-16823 GCA_050248915.1 Candidatus Sericytochromatia bacterium | reverse complement strand
GTGTTGTTCGCTTGTTCACAGCCAGCAGCCAATACACCGGCCCAGGTGATACCGGCCCAGGTGCCCAACACACCAGCTCCTGTAATTCCCCTTCTCCCCGATAAAACAGTCGACATAGCCACAATTCAACGTATTTTGACCAGCGGGGAGCTTAAAATGCAAGTGGGCGAAGAGCTGATGCTTTTGGGCGAAGTAGAAATGAGCGATAAAAGCAAAATCAGCTTTGACAGCATTCAAAACCAATTAAAAATTGAAAACCTCAAACCCGAATTGTTGAATTTAAATACCTCTCAACGGCTGGTCAAAGCCCTCAAAGCCGGAACCGCGGAAGTCAAAATCACCCCGCTGGCCAACCAAAAGTTAGGACTCACCGTTAAAATTACGATCCAAGCGCCCCCACCAGCGATGGATCCCAATGTCGCTTTGGTAGAACTGGAGATCGGTTAATGCGTATCTGGGCCCTTCTGTTTTCGCTGTTGCTTTTTCTGAGCGCCTGTCAGAACGATAAAAATCCCCCCGCACTGACAGGCAATCCCCCCACAGCGCAGATCAAATCAGAAGACGCAACTGCAGCCGTTGGGCTGACCGTTCATTGGCCCATTTCCGAAAAATTTGGAATCAAAGCCATTCCCACCACAACAGAAGAGCTCTTGATTGAAATCACCGAGACCGGCAGCAATCAGAATCTCTATCGCGCAACCATTCAACGCTCAGAAGTGGTCAAAGATCGGGTCAATAAACAAATCCGAATCGATATGCAAGGCAGCCCCAAAAAAGAGGTGAACATCTTTGTCTCTGCCAAAGACAAACTCAAAGCCGTTGTGGCATCAGCCAAATACCCCATGACTCTCAAAGCAGGGGAAGTGAACCGCGCCCAAATTAAAGTCCAGCTCACCTCTGATTCAGTCAGCGTGGGCGGTGGTGGTGGCGGTGGCGGTGGCGGTGGCGGTGGTGGCGGTGGTGGTGGCGGCGGAGCCACAGGTGGCGGTGGCGTTGTAATTGTGCCCCCTCCGCTTCCTACAGCAACACCGGGCCCAACAACCTATTCCATTACCCCCGATCTGAATACCTTTTATGTCGATGTGAACAAACCGTTCAGCTTGGATTTTAAAGTTTGGAATGGCCTATCTCCTGGCTATATTTGGCAATTTGCAGGCACCGGTGGCCTGCCTACGGGTCTGTCCTTCACCAGCGCTTCAGGAGGCAATGTCACAGGCTCTCCCGCGCCCCTCTTGGGCTTACTTACCATCCCCAATGATACTGTCACCCTTCAGGGCACCACCTCTCAATTGGGAACCTTTCCCTTTACTTTGACGGTGACCAATGGTGCTCAAACCACTCAGCGCACCTTTAACTTGGTCGTGCGCTCAATCAGTATTTTTCCCGGCAGCCTCTCTTCCCCAATTGCAGGGGCTGCTTATGCTCAAGCGTTTCAAGCCCTACATGGCGCTGGGCCTTATACCTGGAGTATTAGTTCTGGAACCCCGCCACCAGGCCTGACCTTGGGCAACAGCACAACAGATACAGTGAGTTTGACTGGCACACCCGATGCTTCGATCAACAATCAAACCTATACCTTTACAGTCAAAGTGGTCGATAGTTTAAACTCCCAAGCAGAGCAAACCTATGTGCTGGGCTGCGGTGGTGGAGCATTGGCTGCCTACCGAGCCGCTCAACCAGTCGTGAATACAGTCAGCCCGATTGCGGGTGCCAATAATGCTGCTCGCACAATCACCATCAATGGCAGCAATTTTTCCAGTGGTGCTTCGGTTTTTCTGGATAAAATTTCGCTTCAGATTCAATCTAAAAATGCCACCCAGATCGTGGCAACGGTTCCCAGTGGTGTTAAAGCAGGCACCTACAATCTGATTGTAATCAACCCTGACAGCAATGTCGGTCGGATTGAAGGGGGTCTGGCCAATGGTTATACCGTTCAAGATGCCGGTGGTTTGGTATCAAGTGTTCCTATCATTGGGGGAATCTATTTACGCGCCCAGCCCGTTTTACCGACAACCACCCTTCAAGAGTTGCAAAGCCAGGTTCTGACCTATCAAGGCAATATCGTCAATGTCATCAATCAGACCCAATATGACTTTATCCCGGTTTTAATTCAAGGCGAACACTTTACCCAAAATTCGCTGGTCTATTTGTCCGAACTGATTTTGCCCGGATTTTATGTCAATGAATTTCAGATTTTGGCGATTGTGCCAGTCAAAGCCCTGTTCCCAGACTTGCCCCAGGGTGGAGCACAGTTTATTGGGTATAACAAAATTGTGGTGGTCAATCCCAACCTCGAAAGCTCCGATCCCAATCAGGGCAAACTCAGTATTCAACATCCGAGCCCAAGCGTGGAAGGCCCTGGATTCGGCTATATCTCTTATCTCTACCCCCAAAAAGGGTTCGACAGCGAAACAAATCAGGTGGTGATCAAAGGCTGTGGTTTTGAAAGACCCCACACCTTTAATCTCGGATCAGCCCCTTTGACCCAAAAAGTGGTTGAAATGCCCTCGATTGCGAGAGTCAATATTGCTCCGGGACAACTCTATCCCAACACCAATCCCTATGATGCGCGGCTGTTCAGAATCGTCAATCTTGCTCCCGTCAATGGCGATACTGCCGCAGGCACATTCACAATGCAAGCGCGGGAACGCAAAGTCAACGCCTGTGTTCCCGCCGTGATTTCCCCCAATATCACCATGGCAATCAATGCCAATGGAACGGGCATTGAAGCGGGCGTGAAAGTGACGTTTATCCGCAATGGGGGCGGTAGCCCTGCCAACGGAACCGAATACCCAGCCTTGATTACAGGCGTCAAGTCCTCTTTAAGTGCCATTCCGGTTATTGCAGGGGGCACTCCCCAGGGCGAGTACAAAGTAAAAATGACCTGGCCTGACAATTTCAGCTATACCACGCCAGGTACCTGCCTTACGATTCAGCCCCAAGCCGCCGCACCGTTACCCACGATCAGTTCATTCAGCCCATCCAGTGTCAGCAACTCACTGGTGGGCACAGATGTTGTGAATATTGAAATCAACGGCAGCAACTTCATCAGCGGTTCTGCGGTCTATATTGGTGCCAAACGGGCCTTTAGTGGCACCGGCTCTGCCACAAAGATCACGATCAACTCCGACTCTGTCTATGGCATTCCCCCCGGAAGTTATTCAGTCAGTGTAATGAACCCAGATGGGAAAATAGCCACAGCGGCGGGAAATATCACTATCACCGATGGTGGCATTGGTTTGCAGGGAGCCCCTCAAATTTTGCAAGTGGTTCCCAATAACCCTTACAAATCTATGCTTTTGCCCAGCTACCCCGACTCTGGCTATATTGACTTCCAGGCCTCCAATATTTTGGCGGGTTCTTACGTTCAAATTGTCACAAGCCCCACCGCCCCATTTAATCCCAATGATGCCTATTTAGATGGTATTACTATCACCAATCAAGCAACAGGGGCTGTGCGCGGCACCCTGCCCCACCTCCGTGCGGGCAACTATTATCTGCGCTTGGTGAATGATGATGGGCAGTTGCACACCAATGCAACCCCAATTGTGTTTCAAAACTCCTTGCCTCCAGAAATTGAAACCGATCCCACCAAATTGGCAGATGCGTATTACAGCGGCTGTAACCAACCGGTTTGTCCAGCCAGCGCACCCAATAATACCCCGGTTAGCATCAAGGTCAATGGTGTTCGTGTCACCAGTGCAGCTGGCCCACGCCCCACCAATTTTGGTGTCTTACCTTATTTCTCAGGTTTGGAAATGGTTTCCACGCTTGATGAGAACAATATAGTGACCCTACAAAGTGTTAACTCATTTGGAGACACGCTGATAGCGGGTGTGCCAGATGGTATTGCACCAGGCGTCTACCGTCTCCGTGTCGTCAACCCCGATGGCCAAACCAGTGATGCCGTGAATAGCTTGGCCCAAAACAAACAAGTGACCTTCACAGTTACCGCAACAGCCACAAAATGGTCACGGGCCCAGCGTATGCCCAATTTGGCCGATGCGGGCGCACTTCCAGCGTTACATGGCCGAACGGGTATGAGTTCGGTTGTGGATCCTGACACGGGCAAAATCTATTTCTTTGCGGGTAACGATGCCCGAAAGGACTACAATCACCTGACCCGCACTCTGGTCAGCTATTCAGAAACCTCTGCTTGGCAAGACTTTTCTGCCAATGTGCCGGCCATTTTAAATGTGAGGCACAATCATGCCGCAGCGTGGAAAAATGGTGCCACTCAAGCCGATGATCGCATGTTCATCTATGGCGGAGGCACCTGGAATTGTCCTGGAGCCCCGCCAGCAGCTTGTACAACGCCCATTTCACCCAGCATTTTGGATGATCTCTGGATGTACACCCCATCAACAAACAGTTGGGCGCAGATCACCATTTCTGGAAGCAAAATCCCATTGATCAATGCCAAAATGCATTGGAATCCCGCTGATAGCTCACTTTATCTCTTTGGTGGTTCAACACCTCTCGGATTCGGTGTAGCCCAAGACTTAGGTCAACCCAATGCATTTGTGAACCAGGATCACAATAATAAAATTTTCAAACTTCAGGTCAACGAGGGAGCAAGCACAGCCGCCTGGAGTCTGGTGACTCCGGCTAATGCAGGCCCTGTCGCTTCGTCGGTCAATTGTATTACAACACCCGCTCAGCCCTGCGCCTGGATTCATGGTTTTCAAATGTTAAACGATCCAGACCGCTCCCGCTTCTTCGTCTATGGTGGCGTAAAAGTGGCGACAGGAGCCCCCTTCAACGATCAACTCTGGATGTTTGATATCACCAAAAACAAATGGGCTCAGATCACCCAATCCGGGGTCAACTTTACGAAACGAGGCTATTTTGGCCATGGTTTTGATTCAGTTGGCAAAAAACTCTATGTCTTTGGTGGAAACACCAGCTTTAGTGGAGCCACCCCCAGCAGCCTGACCCAAACGCTGAATATTGGGACATTCAGCAATTTTGACGGAGATGCAGATAACCCACCGACACTCAGTTGGGCAGAAGAAACAGCGGTCCCAGTTGATCGCCGTTATTTCCATGCCTCAGCTTGGAGCCAAGGTCGTTTTTATACCTTTGGTGGGTTCAATGAGCTTGGGGTTCTCCTCTACGATCCGAACAGCCCCAAAGACCCCCTCGAAGCGGGTCACAGCTATTACACGGATATTTGGCAGTACATTCCCTAAAGCGGCAAGATCGACCTGACTTGCGCAGGTCATCTTGCCTTGGGGAAGAAACACGCCATTTATAGACATGTGAAGAGAACCCCGAAGCCCTTGCTTGGAGATACGTCTGGAGTCAGCTCAGCGAGAATGTGCTAAGAGAGCACGCTCAGCTTGACTTTGAGCACGCCTTTGCCCAAATAGCCTATTTCTTTAAAGGCTTCGGGGGAAAGATCAATTATGCGTGCGGGCTTAAACGGGCCCCGGTCGTTGATATGTACGACGACACTCTGCCGGTTTTCCAAATTGGTCACCAATACTTTGGTGCCAAACGGCAGTTGTTTGTGGGCGGCCGTAAATTTACGGATATCGTAGGTTTCACCATTGGCTGTGCGGCGGCCATGAAAATAGCCACCATACCATGATGCAAATCCTGTTTCTCCCTCTGCAATGGGATTGAGATAGCGAAAACTGCGCAAAGGTTGCGCACCCAGCGTTTTCCGAAGCTGGTTGGTAAGATCGATCAGCGCAGACAACTGGCTTTTCCCCAGGGTCTGGGCCAAGGCTGGCGAAACAGCCAGCAGTGGTTCATTTCCACATTGAATAAAATAATCCCGCCCGTTGAAGCGCGGTAAAATTTCAGCGCTTTTTAAACTTTTTTCTTGGGCTAAAAAGTTGAGCTGACGGGCCATTTGTTGAAGTTCTACTTCAATTTCAACCATTTGTGAGGGTTCCGGTGAAAAGATCCGAAACGCTGTTTTTTGACCGTTGAGGGTCATATAAATACTGTGAGAATCACGCAGGTATCCCACCACGGGAAGGGTTGCTGCTTGCAGAGAGGTAACAGGAGTGAGCAAGCTTAATAATAAGCTGCCTGTGAGCAAAAAATGTTTGGTCATTTTTGCTTCTCCTTTGTTTATTTGATTAAGTGGAAAAAATACGTTTAATCCACGATCAAGGATCATGTTATAATACATTGCATTCAGACGGCAAATTTTTGCTCTCCCCCAAACAACCCCAATCCCTGATCACATCACGCTCGCAGCAAAGAAAAAGCAAAGTATTGGCACTCTCGATAATAAAGTGCTAAAATAAACGCAGGTTAAGAAATGTGGAAGTGCCGCCGATGATATCTGATTACCAGCTGTCTGAGCGAAAAAGAAGTTTACTCAACGCAATTATCAAGGACTATATTACCCACGGGGAGCCCCTGGGTTCTCGGACCCTGTGTAAGCGCCATGATTTTAAACTCAGCCCGGCCACCATTCGCAATGAGATGGCTGAATTGGAGGAGGCCGGACTTTTGGTCCAGCCTCACACCTCGGCAGGTCGTGTGCCTTCAGACAAGGGCTATCGTTTTTTCGTCGATCATTTGATGGAATCGTATATCCCGACAACCGAAGAAAAACAGTTTGTGCGCCGTTTGGAACAGACCTCCAAAGCGATTGATGCGGTGCTGTTCCAAGCTATTCGCATCTTGTCTGATGCAACCCAAGCCATTGCCGTGGCAGAAACCCCACATATCCGCGCCAATCCGGTGCAAACACTCAAATTGATGGCTGTAGATGAAGAGTCGATGGTGCTCAGCTTGACCTATTCAGGCAATATCCGGCGCCAGTCTCTGATTCGGCTTTCACAGCCGATCTACTCAGAGATTCTTTCGTTGCTGACCAATTACCTCAACGAACAATTGCACGACAATGTTTCATTGGATGAATTGTTTCATCGGATTGTCACCTGCCCCCTGGAACGGGAAATTCAGTATTACAAATCGATCATCCTCGACATGGTCTCCGAAATATATGCCCAGACCCAGCGCGAAGAAAAAATCTATATGAGTGGAACCTCTCATCTGCTCAAAGAACCTGAGTTTCACACCACCGAAAATGCATATCCGATCTTGCAATTTTTGGAACAGGATCAATTTGTTCATCAGCTCTTTAAGCGTTTGAATGGAACCGTTCAAACCCAAAGAAGTGATGTATACTGCCTGATTGGATATGAAAATTATTACCAGGAGCTGAAAAACTGCAGTTTTGTAGCAACCCCGTATTTCATTGATACCAAGGCAATTGGCATGATTGGCATATTGGGCCCCACCCGTATGGACTATCCCAAGGTCATGGGCTTGTTACAAACCGTTGCAAATAATTTAACCCAGACCCTGACACGACTTTTTAGCTGAACCGGAGGAAATTGGCATGAGCACCACAGACAATGAGCAGCGCAATACGGACGAGATGAACGAAGAGCAAGAGATCCAGATAGAAACCGAGGACGATATCTCGCTGAGTGAAGATCTTTCCGATGCTGCATCGGTTTTTGGTGAAGTGTATCCAGAGCAACCGCCTGAAGCGGGAGACCCTTCTGAACTCAAATTGCAAATCGAGCAATTACAAGCCCGCAATGACCAATTGATGCGGGTGGCTGCCGATTTTGAGAATTATAAACGCCGCAATGCACGGGAACGCGAAGATCTGATCAAATTTGCTGGCCAGCAAATTGTCACCAACCTGTTGGACGTGATCGACAATATTGAAAGAGCCATTCAAAACGAAATCAAGCCCGAAGAGTTCCCCAATTTTGTCGAGGGCGTCAAAATGATTCATAAACAATTTCTGGACGTTCTCCAGAAATCCGGTGTTTCTGTGATTGAGGCTGTCGGACAGCCCTTTAATCCCGAATACCATGAAGCCATTATGAGCGAAAGTACCAATGATTACCCTGACGAAACAGTGGTGGCCGAATTTCAAAAAGGCTATCAGATGAATGGTCGGGTACTCAGAGCCTCAATGGTGAAAGTTTCCAAAGAAGCCTGAATCAAACGGTTTCTTCATTTTTTTAAAAGATTTGTTGTGTAATTGAAGGAGGATAAGACATAGTATATGGGTAAAGTAGTAGGCATCGATCTGGGCACAACCAACTCTGTGGTTGCCGTATTGGAAGGCGGAAAGCCCGTTGTAATACCAAACGCAGAAGGCAGCCGCCTGACCCCCTCAGTGGTGGCATTTACCAAATCAGGAGAGCGGCTGGTCGGGCAAATTGCCAAGCGCCAAGCCATCACAAATCCTGAAAACACGATCTATTCGATCAAACGTTTCATCGGCCGCCGTTGGGACGATACCGAGCAGGAGCGCAGCCGCTATCCTTATCACAGTGAACGTGGCAAGGACAGCATGGTGGAAGTCTCCGTGCTGGGCAAAACCTATACCCCGCAAGAAATTTCGGCAATGATCCTGGGCAAACTCAAGCAGGACGCAGAAGCCTACCTCGGTGAAAAAGTGACCCAGGCAGTCATTACGGTTCCCGCTTATTTCAACGATGCTCAGCGCCAGGCCACCAAAGATGCCGGCACCATTGCCGGTCTCGAAGTGCTGCGTATTATCAACGAGCCCACCGCCAGCTCTCTGGCCTACGGCATGGAGAAAACCCACGAACAGACCATTCTGGTCTTTGACTTGGGTGGAGGCACCTTCGACGTCTCGATTCTGGAACTCGGCGATGGCGTGTTTGAAGTCAAAGCAACCAGCGGGAATAACCACCTTGGCGGCGATGACTTTGATGAGCGCATCATTGACTGGTTAATCGACGAATTCAAACGCGATCAAGGTGTGGATCTCTCCAAAGACAAAATGGCCCTGCAGCGCTTAAAAGAAGCCGCTGAAAAAGCCAAAATCGAGTTGTCATCTGTGTTTGAAACCGAAATTAATCTGCCTTTTATCACGGCAGACCAAACCGGCCCCAAACACTTGAATGTCAAATTGACCCGCGCCAAATTTGAAGAAATTGCGGCTGATCTGATTGAAGGCACCATGGGTCCCATGCGCGCCGCCATGAGCGATTCTGGCCTGGATGCCAACCAGATTGACAAAGTTATTCTGGTTGGGGGTTCTACCCGCATTCCTGCCGTGCAAGAAGCGATCCGCAAATTCATCAACAAAGAGCCCGACAAAGGCGTCAACCCCGATGAAGCGGTTGGCCTCGGTGCCGCTATTCAAGCCGGTGTACTCGGTGGCGAAGTCAAAGATGTGCTGCTGCTCGACGTCACTCCGCTGAGCCTCGGGATTGAAACCCTCGGTGGCGTGTTTACCCGCATCATCGAGCGCAACACCACCATTCCCACCAGCAAAAGTCAGATCTTCTCGACGGCGGCGGATGGTCAAACCAGCGTTGAAATCCACGTCTTGCAAGGGGAGCGTGAAATGGCCTCCGACAACAAAACCTTGGGCCGTTTTACCCTGGAAAATCTGCCTCCGGCTCCCCGTGGCATTCCCCAAGTCGAAGTCACCTTTGACATCGACGCCAACGGGATTGTCAATGTCAAAGCCAAAGACAAAGGCACCGGTTCAGAACAAAAGATCACCATTGCCAATGCTGGCGGCCTGAACAAAGACGAAATCGATCGCATGAAGCGGGAAGCCGAATCCCATGCCTCTGAAGACAAAAAACGTCTGCAGAAAGTGGAATTGCGCAACCAAGCGGACAGCCTGATCTACACCACTGAAAAGAGCTTAAAAGACATTGGTGACAAACTCGACTCCAGCGACCGCGATACCGTGAACAACGCAATCGTCGAGCTGAGAAAGTCACTTGAAGGTGACAATCTCGACGAGATCAATGCCAATCTGACCAAGCTCAAAGACAGCATGTACGCCGCTTCTTCCAAGATGTACAAACAGGACGGCGGAAGCGGTCCCTCATCTTCAGGTGGCAGCAGTCGCTCCGAAGACGACAATATCGTTGACGCTGATTACGAAGAGGTGAAATAACCTTAAGCCTCCTCGCTTGTGGTTGAATTGGAATGTCTAAAAGAGATTATTACGAAATTTTGAGCCTGGCCAAAGATGCGACCGATGCGGATATCAAACGCTCGTACCGCAAATTGGCCCGGCAGTACCATCCCGATGTGAACAAAGAGGCCGGAGCCGAGGAGATGTTCAAAGAACTCTCCGAGGCCTATGCCATCTTAAGTGATCCCCAGCAACGGGCTGCGTATGACCGCTATGGTCATGCGGGTCTGGGTGGCTTTCAGGGCGGCGGTTATCAAGGCGGCTTTGAAGGTTTTGGGGGCTTGGGAGATATTTTCGAAGCTTTCTTTGGACGCGGGGGACGCGATCCCTTCCAATCCCAACAGCGAGGCGGTGGCCCCCGCTCGCGTGCCGAACGGGGTTCGGATCTGCGCCTGGATTTGGAGGTCGATTTCCGCGATGCGATCTTTGGGATTGAACGCGAAATCAACCTCCAGCATTTGGAAGCCTGCGAAACCTGTACGGGTTCTGGCTTAGAGCCCGGTACAGATGTCGTCTCTTGCCAGATGTGTCGGGGCAGCGGGCAGATTCAACAGCACCAGCGCACAGCCTTTGGGACATTCACCCATATTGCCACCTGCCCCAAGTGTCAGGGGAAAGGCAATATTGCGGAGAACCCCTGTAAAACCTGCAAAGGAGCTGGCCGCGCCCAAAAGAAAAAAGCCCTCAAGATCAAAATCCCCCCGGGCATCGACAGTGGT
The DNA here is from genome assembly GCA_050248915.1 of Candidatus Sericytochromatia bacterium. Classification (GTDB taxonomy): domain Bacteria; phylum Cyanobacteriota; class Sericytochromatia; order UBA7694; family UBA7694. Next base: position 6,146 of record JBFWRL010000122.1, on the reverse strand, counting down.
GTAAGATTGCATGTAAGTGGCGAAGGGGATGCAGGCATGGCGGGCGGCCCCGCGGGTGACCTGTATATTGTCTTGCATGTCAAAGAAGATGCCGAAGGGGTCTTTGAGCGGCAAGAACAGCAAATTTATACCCAAGTTTCTGTGGGGTACGCCCAAGCAGCCCTCGGCGATCGCATCGAGATTCCCACCCTCGAAGGTCCCACCCAATTGGAAATCCCAGCAGGCACCCAGCCGGGCACGGTCTTTACACTCAAAAACAAAGGTGTTCCCTACCTCAATAACAGCGCCATGCGCGGGGATCTGCTCGTCACGGTTGAAGTGGCTGTCCCTGTCAAAGTGGGCGGAGAAGAAAAGGCCCTGCTCGAAAGCCTCTTCGAATTGGAAAAAGGCCTGAGCAAAACAGAAAAAGGCGAAGGTGGCTTTTCTTTCAGTGAAAAAGGGGGGCTCGCCACAGCCGAAAAGGGCAGTGGCAGCCACAAAGAGCACAAGAAACACGGTTTCTTTGATGTCTTAAAAGAGACCTGGAAGTCTCACCATCACAGCAAAGAAGACTAAGAAGCGTGGGCCATTTCTCTCGGAGAAGGGTACAATAGTACATCTTCACAGAGAAAGGGACCCCGTCATGCAGATCAAAACAGTCCTGGTAGCCGCCCTTTTGCTTTTGGGCCTCAGTTCCCAAGCACAGGCTGCCATTGAACCCGTCAATTACAATCCCGCAGCTCACCCTTTCAGCCTAGAAGCCGGTGCAGGAATGAACGGCAGCCTGCCTTTTTTCCATGCCAAATTTGGCTGGCGTATTCCTGTCTTGGAGCATCGCCTCGAACCCTTTTTTGACTACAGCTTCTGGAATCTCGGGATGGAGCCAGCCTTTCTTCAGGTCGCCCTTTTGGGGCTAAAATACCACTTTGACCCCATTGGCCAAATTCAGCCCTTTGTCGCTCTCAATGGGGGAATGACCTATTTAATCGGCGGCCCTGTGGTCGGCAATATTGGCTTTGTTGATCCCACCTCTGCCATTGGCTGGGCAGTTCAGGCTGGTGGCGGTATGAATCTGATGATGAGTGAAACATTTGGTTTTTCGGGTGCTCTGTATTTGAGCTACCCTTTTGTGATCCGCCCCGAACTCAATCTGCGTTGGACATTTTAATTATTTCAATAAATTTACTCATTTGTAAATAAAAACATTTACAAATGAGTAACAATGCATTACAATACTTTTAGGTCGTTTAAATTCCACTGAATGAGGTTCACAACAATGAAAAAATATCTTCCCCTGCTGCTGATACCGGGCTTGCTTTCCAGTCTCAGCGCATGTAACCCGACGAGTTATTCGTCAGTCTCTCCTTTGTCTGCGCCCATGCCCTCCACTTCACCCAACGGTTCATCGCTTTCTACCCTGTTGGGAGAATCGGTGATCAGTAAAGAAGAACTGCAATTGCGCGATACCCTCAAGCGCAAAATTGAATTAAAATTCCCCATTCGGGTAGGTGTGGTCTATTATAGCTACACCTCCCAACTGGAGTCACAAGATCAACAGCAGATTTTTGAGCAGGTCCAAAAAAGCTTTAAAGATTCGGGCCTGATCAGAGAAACCTTCCAGATCCCCGCCAGTTTGCTCGGCAGCAACGCCAATGTCGACACCCTGCGCCAATTGGGCGCCCGCTTTCAGGCCGATGTGGTGGTGATCGTCTCGGGCTCTCATCAATTTGAAAGAGCTCGGAGTCAATCTCTGAGCTTTTTTGACAGTTTTACCGACAAAGCCAATTACGAAAGCACCGTGATGATCGATGCTATTGGCCTGGATATTTATTCCGGCACCTTTATCAGCCCACTGCGCAGTGTGGTTAAGACCACCCCTCAGGTCTTTGATCGCTCAGCACCCGATTTTTCTAGCAGCGCTTACACCTTTCGCAAAGAAGCCGAAGCCACTGTTTGGAAAGAGTTAAACGTGAAATTTTTGGACAGTTTAAAGGCCCTCAAGCAGGAAATAGAAAGCCGTCCACCCGAGTCGCCAGCTCCGTCGGCCACCCCGACTCCCACCCCATCCATCACCCCATTTCCTGCCGCAACGGCAGCCCCCACTGGAGGTAAATAACCATGAAAACGATGATTAAAACACTGGCTTTGTCTTTTGGTCTTTTGCTGGCCACCACATTGGCACAACCCGCTCAGGCGGCCATCCAACGCAGTTCTGACTTTTCCCAAGGGAATACCATTGGGGTCGGCCTCTTTGGGCTCTCTTATGACTATGGTGTCGGGCCCTTCAGCATTGGTGCCGCCTTTAGCAGCGATGCCGTTTACAGTTTTGCCTCTGGTAGCCGTTTGCGCCCCGGTTTGCGGGCCATGTGGCGCTTTATGGAAATTGACGGGCTTTCAGCAGGGGTTCTGGCGGGTGTTCAATATGATCCTGGCAACCCCGGCGGCCGCGCCTATTTGACGCCTGATTTGGGCGTGGGCATGGCCTATAATTTCAAGATTTTTGACCTGCCCACCGCACTGCGTCTGAATCTGACTTTGGCACTGAGTCCCAGCAGCACACGTTATTATTTTGGTAGCTATCCCAGCAGTGATAGCAGTGTGGATGAACCCACACCCAATTTCTTTCAGCGTTTGAGCATCGGGCCCATGTCAAGTTTAGAATTGGCCTTTATGCCCAGCCCCAATTTTGAGATCACCCTTGGGGGCGGAACTTGGTTGGGAATGCGTTTGAAAATCTAGAATAGGTTTCGGAATAGGTTTTAGATGATAGGTCTTGGGGAGCAACCCTCTTACCTAACATCTAAAATCTTTCCCCGAAAACCGCCTCAAATTGGCGTCTTCTCAAGCAAATATGTTAAACTGAAGTTGAAAATATACAAGAGAATACGCTTGATTTAAATAGGATCTTAAATCCAAATGCTGAATCCCAATCAAAAATTAGCAGCCGAACATCCCGGTGGCCCGATGTTGGTCTTGGCCGGGGCTGGAGCGGGCAAAACCCGAGTGCTCACCCAGCGGGTGGCTTTTTTGATTGAGGCCTTAAAAGTGCCCGCATCGCGGATTCTGGTGGTGACCTTTACCAACAAAGCCGCCAAAGAGATGAAAGAGCGCTTGCTGGGTTTACTGGGACAGGCAGCGGTTGACCGGCTCTGGATTGGCACCTTTCACTCCATTTGTGGGCGTCTTCTGCGTCAAGAAATTCACCGCTTGGGTTATACCTCTTCGTTTGTCATTTACGACACCGACGATCAAGAAAAACTGCTCAAAGAAATCCTGAATGCCCTCGATCTCGATGCCAAGCAATCACGCTCCTGGCAGCGGCGTATCAGCGGGATTAAAAATCGCGGTTTGCGCCCCGCTGAGTTTCGCCGCGAAGCCCATGATTTTCAGGACCTGACCCTGGCCCGGCTCTACGATCTCTACCAAGATCGGCTGGCCCGCAACAATGCCCTGGACTTCGACGATTTATTGATGTTGACCCTGCGCCTGCTCGAAGAGCAGCCAGATCTACGCGAACGTTGGCAACAGCACTTCTTGCATCTGCTGGTGGACGAATACCAAGATACCAACCGGGTCCAATTCAATCTGCTGCGTTTGCTCGCCCAAAAACACCGAAATTTTTTTGTCGTGGGAGACGTCGATCAGAGTATTTATTCTTTTCGCCACGCAGATTTTCAGATTATTTTGGGTTTTCAGGCCGATTATAAAGATGCGGTGGTGATCAAACTCGAAGAAAATTACCGATCAAAAAAGCCAATCCTGGACGCCGCCAATACCCTGATTGATTTTAACCGCGATCGCTTTGATAAGGTCCTGCTGAGCACCCGCGGGGACGGGCAGCCGCTGCAATACCATGAAGCCCGCAGCGAGTATCAAGAGGCAGATTTTGTCGTCCACCAGATTCAACGCCTGATGGACAGCGGCCACAGCCCCGGTGAGATCTGTGTACTCTACCGCACAAATGCGCAATCGCGCCTGTTTGAAGAACGTTTAATTCAGAACGGAATTCCCCACCAATTGATTGGGGCTTTTCGCTTTTATGAGCGCAAAGAGATCAAAGATCTGCTGGCCTATTTGCGCGTGATTCACAATCCCCTCGACGATTTGAGTCTCAAACGCCTCATCAACACACCCAAACGTGGGATTGGTGCAAAAACCCAGCAGGGCTTGGAATACCGCGCAGAACGCGAGGGGCTCAGTTTGTGGGACACGCTCAGCAATCCAACTTGCCTCAATGAAACACCCGCCAAGGCCAGAGCCACCCTGCAGGCCTTGATGAAATGGCTGAAAAGCCTGCGCGAACAGCCCCCAGAGAGCGTCTCTGAACTGATTCAACAGGTATATACCGGCAGCGGCTACGCTGAAGAAATTCGCAAAAGTGATCCCGCTGAAGCCGAAGAGCGCGAAAGTCATATCGAGAGTTTGATTCAGGCGGCCCGTGAATACCAAGAGAACGTACCCGACGGCCATTTGGGGGGATTTTTGGAACAGGTCAGCCTGATGTCTGACATCGACAGCCTCAAAGAAGAGGGACGCTTGGTCACACTCATGACCATTCACGCAGCCAAAGGCTTGGAGTTCCCCGTGGTTTTTGTCACAGGCCTGGAAGAAGGGGTGTTTCCCCACAACCGTTCGATCGCTGCTGAGGAAAATGGCGAAGATGGTCCCATCGAAGAAGAGCGCCGCCTGATGTATGTGGCCATGACCCGCGCCGAAGATCTGCTCTGGCTGACTCACGCCCAACAGCGCACCTTTTATGGCGCCCCACAATACCAGCAGCCTTCACGCTTTCTCGAAGAGCTTGAAGGCCACCTCCCACTTCAACAGAGCTCAGCGGGCGACTTTCGACAGGGCTCAGCGACCCCGCTCTGGCACCAACCGGAACCCCCATCAAGCTACCGCGCTGCAGCGCCGCAAACCCCGATGTCCAATCAATCCCTCAGTGAGGGCTGCCGCGTCTTTCACAGCCAGTGGGGAACAGGCACCGTGGAAAAAATCACGGGCAGCAACCAGCGCAAAATTGTGATTGTGGCTTTTGGCAGTGGCATTGGCAAACGCATTCTCGATCTCAACTCCGCCCCCTTGGAGCGGGTCTGGGACTAAGCACTTCTTGCCTCAGCTTTGCTGAGGCTTAGAAAGTGCTTACGCGCAGCCGAAGGCGAGCCAGCAAGTATTTCCACTCAATCAAAGAGCAACACTCAGGATATCAAAGGCTGTGGGGCTGGGGCTAGTTCAGATAAACCACCCAGCGTCAAAACAAACTCCAGAAAGGCCTCCAGAGTCTGGCGAGCCGGCTTGCGGGCCACCATCCGATTCCAGCGCTCTACTACTTCGTGATACCTGAAAAACTCCTGATCAGAGGTGGTCAAATGCAGTTTTGCCGCCTGTAAATCAGCCTTTTGAACCGGATCTTTATCGCAAAAATCCTGATACAAAAAATCAATATCGGGCATAATCCGCAAAAGGCCGTTGCGAGTCTGATCAAAGGGAAAACTGCGACAGGCGCGGGGCCGGGCAGGATAATTATTACAGGATCCCTGCTCGCCCAGAAACACACAGGCATCGTCAGTTTCGCGGCGCTGTAAAAAGAGAATAAAATAATCTCCATTGAGCAAAATGGCTTCCGGATGCATGGGGTGAGAGCGATGCAAACGGGCATAATCATGGGGAGACAATTGGGAATGGGCCTGGGCCAATTGCAAAAGGTCGAGATGAGAGAGTGGAACATCCATTTCGCGACAGCATTCTCCACACTGATTACAGGAGAAATGCAGACGGGGTTGAAAAAAGAACATTACTGCCTGCGCTAACTTTCGTAAAGTGGCAAATCAACCACAAAAATGGCCCCTTGCCCAGGTTCGGAGTCAATCTGAATGTGGCCCTGATGCAAGTCAACGATCTGCTTTACAATCGCCAAGCCCACCCCGGTCGAACTCTCTCCTGCTGTCGGCTGGGCAGAGAGACGTTGAAAATAGCCATAGACATGCTCTTTGTCTTCTGCACTAAAACCAGGCCCTTGATCTTTGACCAGAACCCGTGCCCGCTGCCCCATTTGAGATACACTCAGTTCAATCAATGTGGCTGGGGGTGCGTATTTAATGGCATTGCTGATCAAAGTATCCAAGACCGGCTTCAAGCGACTGAAGTCTCCCAACTCCAACAAAGGA
>JBFWRL010000121.1:0-16840 GCA_050248915.1 Candidatus Sericytochromatia bacterium | reverse complement strand
AAATTAGGTATTAAAATTAAAATTCAGGTCGTCGAGAGGATCCCAGCCTTTTTTCTTCTTGGTTTTTTCAGCTTCGAGGCGCTCTTTTTCGGCCAGTAGACTGCTGTCCATGAAGTTGATGGCCTGATCGAGTTCTGCGCCAGTGGGATCCCATTTGACACTCAGCTTGATGCCCAATTTGCTCTGGCGATAGAGCAAGGCATCGGGGTCGATCCATTCGTCAATGACCCACAGCTGACCGAAAGGTACAGCCGGGGCTTGTGTCTGGACTCCACCGCAATTCTGAATACCTCAAAAGGCGTTCAGCTTTGGTTTCAACGTCCGACACATCAGGGGCGAAAGACAAGCGCCCCGTATCAGTCCAGACTTGCCGGACTGACAGCGTTCTCATACATACATTTCGTGCTCCCACTAAATCAGCGTGTAACTTGTATCTGCATTCCTCGCAACTAAACATCAAACCAGTATTCTTACGATTGGCCTTTGTTGTATGCCCACATCTGGGGCATTGCTGACTGGTATAGTCCGCGTCCACCTTGACCATCATCGAGCCGTACAGGGGCGCTTTGTAGGCCAGGAAGCTATGCAATTCTGCAAAACTCCACTGACTACGGCGGCGATTGGCTCGCTTCTGTTTGGGGCTGGCTTTAGCACTGGAACGGCGTTCTGTTCTCTGGCGAATATGCTCCAGAGCTTCAACTCCCATCATGCTGTGAGGAAACTGCGTCAACACTTGGTAGCTGCTTTTGTGGTTCACATCAGCAATAAACCGTCTCTCCCGGCCTGACAGCGCTATTAAACGCCGTTTGGCTGACCGGGTGCCTTTTTGCTGGAGTTCCCGCCTACGACGGGCATAATGGTCTTTTCTCTGCCTGGGCTGCTTGCCTGAGACAAACAAAGCCTGACCAAAGGTATTTGAGGCTGTCAGGTAGTAGCGTTGGCCCACATCTACACCGACAGTCTGAGCATAACTGTTTGGGTTCTGTTCCTGGGTTTCGACCTCCAACGAAACCAACAGGTAATACTGTTTCTTGGATTTTTGGTAAAAGAGCTTGGATGCGCCAATCTGTCCCCCAAGGGGAGCTGCAATCCATTTCAGATGCTTGCTGTAGCCCTCATAGGGCACGACAATACGGCCTTTCAGCGTTCCAATGCTAACCATTTGGCCGGGCTTAAAGGTCATATCTCGACCGTATGAGTAGGTCATGGTGCGAGATGCAAAGCGTGGCGACTTGTCCAACCCTTTGTACCGTCTGACCTTACGGCCAGCATCTTTAGCAGTGCTGTTGCCATCCGTACGGCTCCTAATCGTCGCCGACGGCTGCCGCAACGCCTTGTTTTGCTTGGCTTTTGTCCAGAATGCTTTGTACTTGGCTGCCACTTCACGGGGAACATTACAGGCCATCTGTGAGGGTAACTTGTAATGTTCCCGCAAATCTGTGTATACCAGCTTTTGCAGCTTTGCGGCATTGCTGGTTTTGTCATTCTCAAAAGCCACTGCTGAAACATGGTTCAAAGCATCCCGGTAAGCTAAAGCTGTTTGGTCTAAAGCGACCTTTTGCTCTGGGGTCAGGTTCAGCTTAAGTTTTGCTGTGAGGGTGATTTTCTGCATGCTCCATTATACAATGCTGAATACAAGTAGAGCAACGGTCGAAAAATCAAGGAATGACGTCTGATAGGTGGTTATTCTCAGGTCTGGAGACCTGACATGCCTTCCTCCCCGGCCCAGCAAGCTAGGGCACGGGGAATCCAGGCGTGAAAATCAGTTGAAAGTTTTGCATGAGCTGAATGTTTCCCTGTTTTGCAGAAATTTTGAGAATTTTAACATGGGTCAAAGGCCCATGTAGAGCGTCACCGAGCTATATAAGTAAATTATTTAAAAATTATTTAATTCTGCGCCCTATCCACATACGCCAGCACAGGCCCAAAAACGCCAGTCCGAAGAGACCCGCCAGACCCCAGCGCTTTTGCTGGCGCGGGGATGGCCTGAGTTTGGGCGGGGGCGGGGGCACAAAGTCGGGTTCCAGACCCCGGCGGCGGCGATCTTCGGGCCGCCAATCCTCGATTTGGTCGTGGGGCCAGGCCGGACCGTTGAGGGGCACATCCAAAATGCGGTCGAAATCGGTAATGCCTTCGGTTTTGACATAGAGGCTGGTCAGGCAATGGGCAGCATAATAGAGCCGGAAGTGGAAAAAGTTTTTGACCACCACCACATCTGCCTCGCGCACACTCAGGCCCAGATCTTCGTAAAAACTCGGTTTCATGGGCATGGCATATCCTTCGGTTAAGACCAATTGCACCGAGCCGGTATCGAGCACGGCCATGCGGCCAAAGTTTTTTGTCTCCATGATTTTGCGCAGACGGCCCGTGACACTGACTGCCGGGTTGATCTCGGGCTGTAAGCGCCCGCCCACCGAGAGGGTGACCTCTTCGCCAATTTCTCTTTCGGCCAATTTGCCCACGGCCACCGGATCACGCAGCGGGATCAGTGAGAGCAAATCGGGCTCGTCGAGCAGGGCCTTGAGCAAATGGGTGTTTTCGCCCGTGCCGCCAGCGCCGACCACATCCGAGGCATCACAAATGGCCACTGCACCGAGTTTGCGGGTCAGACGCGCTTTGTGTACTTTGGCGATGGCCTCTTCAAGTTCCAAAAAGCGCGGAGGCTGTTGGTGGCGCACCTTCCAGCAGCGCTCAGCCAGGTCTTCGGCCAGCGACTCAGCTAATTCTGAGTTGTTTTCGGTAATCACCACCACCGACCAGCCCAATTCGGGGTGGGAGAGATAGGGGTGGCACATAAAAACCGAAGCGTCGAGCACGCCCGGCTGACTGCAAAGGTCTTTGACATATTCAAAAATGCCGCGCATCGGTGGCCAAAAATCGAGGGTATTGCCCCCTCCCAGCAGCAATGGCAGGCTGCGCCAGGCCAGGGTCGGTTTGGATTTTTGCTGGGCCAAGGGAATCAGCATTTTGCCGCAGCGAAACCCCGTGCGGGCCATGTCCCAGTGCGGATTGGTGTGGTAGGCGCAGAGACCATTGAGCAAGGCAATTTTTTCGCGGGTCATCAGGCCGTGTAAGTCGAAGCTGACGACAATCGGCAGATCTGGGCCCACGACTTCACGGATCGCTTCTAAAAGCATGAGATCGGGGTCTTCAATCTCTTCGACGCCCATGGCGCCGTGCAGGGCCAAATAAACCCCATCGAGGGGCCCGGCTTCGCGCAGCAGGGTTTGAAAGCGTTCACAGATCTCCGCAAAATAATGTGTCTCCAGCGGGCCCCCGGAGATCGACCAAGCACTGAGCAAGGGCACAGCTTCGACTTCGCCTTTGCCCAGTTTGCGTACGGCTTTGCAAAAGCCCGAGAGTTCGAGGTTTTTGAGAAAGCCTTCGACTTCCCATTGGCCCTGTTGGCAGGCCTCTAAAAGCGCTGTGCCTTCGAGGTAATGGGTGCGTTCAAAATCTTCGCGGGTGGTGGGTACACTCGAAAAAGAATTGCTCTCTTGCATGAATCGGCCAAAGGCCAGGCGCAGTGGTTGTGAAGGCATAGTTTCTCTCCTGCTTGGGGGATTGCTCTGATGCGATTGGGGTTACAATTACCTGCATTATACGCTGAAGCCTTCCCGCTGAAACCCGCCCCCTCGATTTTTGTCTGGGGGCCATCCCCTGTTACAATGGGTTCATCTTTTTCTCTGGAGTCTGCCTGCCATGCACACGTTTAAATCCCTGTTTTTGAGTCTGAGTCTGACGTTGATTGCTGTTTTGCCTGCCTGGGCCGGTCCGGATCAAGATCTCAGCCGCAGCATGGCCCGCAAAGACTGGGCAGCCATGACCCAGGCTGTGGAAAAAGGGGCCAAAAGTGACGTCAAGACCAAACAGGGGCAGCCGCTGCTGCTCTGGGCCGTGGCCGAGGGCCAGAATGCCCTGGTTAAATTGTTGGTGGCCAAAGGCGCTTCGGTAGAGACCAAAGGCAAAGAGGGGGAGACCCCGCTGATGGTCGCAGCGGCCAAAGGCAATAAAGAATTGCTGCTGTTTTTGCTGGAGAAAAAGGCCAAGATCAATGCCCAAGATGGGCAGGGCTATTCAGCGCTGATGGTGGCCACCGACAAACACCAGACTGAGATCGCCAAATTGCTGGTGGCCAAAGGAGCGGATCTCAAAACCATGACCCACAAGGGGCGCACAGTGCTGATCAATGCGGCTTTCTGGGGCTATGCCGATCTCGTTAAGTTTTATCTCAGCAAAAAAGAAGTGGAATTGCACCGGCGCGACCATGCGGGCAAAAATGCCTATAATTACGCCCTGGAGAAAAACTGGGTGGATGTGCAGGCGCTGTTGCAAAATGTGGGGGCGTTTGAATAGCCACTAGAGATCACAGGCAATGCCCAAAGGGCAGCGCTCAGGTTTGCGGTAGCTCCATGCCAGCAGGCCGTCTTCGCCAATTGGACTGATTGAGCTATCTGACGGTTGCGCTGTGAGTGGCGTGAGCTGGATTAAAAAGTCGAGATAACCATGATTGCCTTGGCCTGAAATCCAGCGGGGGGGTGTTTCATCTGGGCGGGTGCGTGAAAACCAAGCGTGTGGGGTTTCGGCCTCGGGCTCAGCAGATCGATAGACTTCGGGAATGTCTTCACAGACCAAAAAATATTCATGGGCCCCACTCAGTTCGCTGGGCAGATAATGGTAAATTTCGACCCAATAATGGCCGGGCGCGGTATCGATCAGGGCACCCAGGGCACAGCTTTGATTGTGTTTGATCCGCTCAAATTGGCTGAAATCTGTCTCAAAATAATCTGGGGCCAGCGTGCTGCCCAGGCAAAGACCGCCCGAAGCCAATGAAAGTGGGCCTTTGGCACAAGCCACCCACTCTTCGCTTTCTTGGGCTGTCAGGGGTTCAAATGTGAGCCGCGAGACAAAACCAGCCTCTGCATAGAGCCCCACAGGCAGGATCAAGCCAGCGCGAATCATGTCTGGGCCAGCGCTCTCAAAACGGGCCGCAAAATCTGCGGGGGACAGGCCGCCCAGATTGGCCGGGGCCAGCCAGAGCAGGCCTGCGCCTTCTTTTAGAGCGATATCACGGGTAGGTATCATGGTCTGCTCCTCGTCGCACTCACAACAAATACGGCGCGCGGTCGCGGATCTGCTGATCGAGGGCCTTGTAGTCGGGCACAAAGCGGTAGACCAAATCCCAGAAGGCTTGGCCGTGGTTTTTGTGGCGAATATGCGCCAATTCATGCACCAAAATGCTGTCGATGCAACGCGGCGGCAATTGAATAGCCCTGTAATTTAAGTTGATTTCATTGTCGGCGGTGCAACTGCCCCAGCGGCGTTTGTGGCGTTTGTATTTGACCCTGCGCGGGTGCAATTGCAACGCCTCGCTCCAATAGCGCAAACGCTCGTTCATAAAGGTGATCGCCTCCTGGCGCAGAAAGTGATGCAGGGCCTCTTCGCGCAGAGAGACGTGGGCCAAAAGGCGTTCTGGCATTTGCAAGACCAGCTTCTCTTCGGCCAGAAAGACCGCCATCATCGGTTGACCCGCTTGATGGGCGTGGCTACCGAGTTGCAGGGGGTAGGGCTGGCCGAGCAGGTGAACCAAGCTGCCCTCTTCGAGCGAAGTGGCTTGGCGGGCATCCGGCGGCTGCAATTGGGACAATTTTTTGAGAATCCACTGCCCCTTACTGCGCAGCAAGTCTTCGGCCTCGGCCCGGCTGATGGCCGGAGAGCGCAACACCACCCCTTCGGGCTTGATCACGATATAGCTGTGTTTGAGGTTCTTTTTGACCTCGTGACGCCAAGAGAGGGTCTGATTGTGAATTTCTATTTCGGGCATAGTTTGGACTGACCTGTGTTTCAGGTTAACATAAATAAAACCGCACTTACATCCAGAGCCGCTCAGGCCTTTATTCTTCGGGTTGCAGAAAGTACTTGAGCTGGGGAACAGCCTGACTGGGTAATGTCCTTCGACTCCGCTCAGGACTCAACTGCTTTTTGATCAGAGGATAGTTGAGCTGGGGAAAAGTCTGAGTGGGAAAGACGGGCAACAGGAGCAGAGCCATGCCAGGAGGGCAAATGGCGCTGAGACTTTTAGCGAGTGCAGCACAGGACGTGCGCAACGAGCGGCCCGGCGACCCACTCAGACTTCCCCAGCTCTGAACCACCCACCCTCAGAAAACCCTGAAAGCCCCCTGACTTGCCCTGGCTGGCTGCTTCACTGCAAAGGAAACACAATCATGATTCACGCCATTGTCCGAGACCGTCCCACCCTGCTCTTTTTAATGCTCTCGGGCTTCTTTATCACCAACGCTTTGATCGCCGAATTTATCGGGGTCAAGATTTTTTCACTCGAACAGACCCTGGGGATGAAACCCGTCAGCTTTTCATTGCTGGGCCAAAACGGCCTGGCATTTAATCTCACCGCTGGGGTGCTGCTCTGGCCCTTTGTCTTTGTCTTTACCGATCTTATCAACGAATATTACGGTAAAAAAGCCGTCAGGCTAATCTCTTATCTGACTGCCGGGCTGGTCTGTTATGCCTTTGCGATGTTTTATCTGGGCATTCACCTGCCCCCAGCGGGCTTTTGGCCGGGCAGCATGGCCAAACTCGTGCCCGACATGAACAAAGCCTTTCAGGCCATTTTTGGCCAGGGTCTGTGGATCATTGTCGGTTCGATGGTTGCGTTTTTGCTGGGCCAATTGCTCGATGTGACTGTCTTTCAAATGCTCAAACGCAAAACCGGCGAAAAATATCTCTGGCTGCGGGCCACAGGTTCGACTTTGGTCTCCCAATTGGTCGATAGCTTTGTCGTGCTCTTTATCGCCTTTTATATCGGCGCAGGCTGGAGCATTCAACTGGTCTTGGCGATCTGCCTGGTCAATTATGTCTATAAGTTTCTCTGTGCCCTGGCCATGATTCCCGTGATCTATGGCGTACATGGCCTGATGGACCGCTATTTGGGTCACCAAGTGGCACTGGAAATGCGGGCTTCGGCCCTGCGGGAGAGTTAAACATGCCACAACCCATGACCCCTTTGTTGGTCTGGTCTGAACTCTTGAGCCCCCAGGGAGAAGCTGTGAGTGGCTTTGACTGGTTCTTTTCGCCGCTGAGCCTGAGCGAATGGCTCGATGCCTGGTTTTTGCCCGCTGCTGTGGAAGCCCTGTTGGGTACGGGCCACACCACCCGCAGTGTGGCCAAACTTTTGGAATTGGGCCAAGACCATCTCTGGCAGGCCTCAGCGCAAGCCGCCTGGGAGCAGCTCTTGGCCCTCAAGCAGGTCGCTCCCCTCGATCTCAAAGCCGCCTGTTTGGCTTTTGCCGACGATTTGAATCGGCACTTTGCGCCCACACCCGCCCCGTTGCGCCTGTTGATCTTTCCCGATTTGCCCTCAGCGGGGCCGGTCATTTGGGCGCAGAAACTCTGTGAACAAGCGCGTTTGGGAGAGTATGAAACCTGGTTGGGGCTCTGTGAAGCAGCTCAGACAGAGGCCTCTGCATTGCTGGAACTGCGTCTGCTGTTGGCCTAATTTATTGGCCCAATTTGTTGGTTTCGTTCATTGTGCCTGTATGGGTTGGGTGATCTTTTCGAGAATTTCCAACTTTTGGGCTTGAAACAACTCCGTGCAAAATTGGAAGATCAGTTTGTGACTGAGACAGACACAGCCCAGGAGAAAGGCCATGATCAGGCTGCGCGGCTGTTGGCCAAAATGCGCCAAGACTTGAGCCAGGGCGGGCAAGGCCAATAAAAGTGAGAGCATTTGAAAAGCCAGCAGCACCGGGGTGGCACTTTGGCGGTAGCGGGTCTGGTTGAGATCAAGCGGGGTGGGGAAGCGAATGGAGATCAAGGTACCCAGACCCAATGCTCCCACCAGCACCGTAGCAAAAGCCAAGCTGACAAAGAGCAGGGTTTCCCAATGCAGGGGATTAAACAAGACCAGGTAGAGATAGAGCACCAGCAAAAATTCAGCTGTGCAAAAAAATGTCATGGCCAATTGTTTTCCCAAGAGCAAACGGGTGGCAGACAAAGAACCATAGAGATAGAGCTTAAAGCCCTGCCCATCGAGCCCGAAGAGATTGCAAAACAAAAACAGGCAGGTCATAAAAATATAGGTGATTGCACTTAATAAGACGGCCGTGGCAGGAATGTTATGTGCCACTGGCCCAAAGGCAAAGACCCTCAGAATCACCAGCAAAAAAGGGGTCAGAAAAAAGCAAAGTTTACCAATCACGCTGCGGGAAAGTGAACGCAGATCTTTTTTGACTATTAAAGCCAAATCGTAAGGTAAAAAAAACAAGGGGTCACTTTTCCACCAACGCGGAGAGGGGCTTGCCTGCTCAGCCACACCTGGTGAGGTGGTGTACATATGGCGCAGCAACGAGGTGCCCAAATAATTGCCCAAGACCAGCCAGAGAAAGAGCCCGGTTTCGGCCAGGTAGACTTGGGTAAATTCCCCCTGGAGGGTGCCGCTCAAAGCCAGGCTGGCCATGCCTGCGGGGGTAAACGCCAATAAGAGGTTCAGTGGCAGTCTGAGCGTGTTTAAAATCGCCGGGCTCTTGACCCAGCTCTGCCAATCGGGGTTGTTTTCAATTTGTTGGCCCAGCAGCGCAGGCAAAAAAGCGAGTATGACAATGCCCAATAACAGGGCCAGCATCGCGCTTTCACGCAGACGGCGGTGGGCCAAAACCGAATTCAAACTGTTGACCAATAATCGGCTCCAAACCACGTGCAAAAGACCAAAGAGCAGGGCCATTATCATCAGCGGGGCCAGGACACTTGGGCCGACCACCATCACTCCGCCGCAGATCAGACCGATCAAGAGGGGGTAAAAAAACAGGCTCCAGGGTTCAATCAGGCCTGTTAAGGTATGTAATGCGTACAAGCTTTGAAAAGAAAGTGGATAGATCAGTAATTTATGTAAATCCAGGTGTAAATTGTCATTTTGCAGGGCAAAAAGCAAGGGGGAAAAAAGCCAGAACATTCCAAACAGACCGAGTAAAACCAAGAAAATATAACCCACCAGCTGGGCCTGAAAAGGCCCTTCGCGGGCGTAAATACCCAAAATGACAACCAGTGAGCCAATCACCCAGCCCAGCACAGCCGCCAAGCCACCCGTGACCAGCAATCCCACAACAGCTCCCCATTTTTGCAGAGCCGAAGGCTGGCTCCAGGCTCGCTGCAAAAGCCTGAACTGGAGTTGAAACAGGCTTTTGAGCTGTTGCGGCAGGATTAACTCAGCCATGACAGATCCGAATGTTCTCTTTCTTGGCCAATGAGGCGAATAAAGGCCTCTTCAAGAGAGGCTGTGCCCAAGGGCATGGGGCCATTGATGCGGTGCAAAACTTCTTGCAGGGGGCCTTGGGTCAATAATTGCCCTTTGTGAATAATACCCAGATAATTGCAGAGTTTTTCGACTGTTTCGAGAATATGTGAGGTCAAAAATACCGTCACATTGCGGGCCGTGAGGCTCTGCAGCAATTCGCGCAACGTACGTGCGGAGACGGGATCCACTCCTTCAAAGGGCTCGTCCAAAAACAAAATCCGGGGGCTGTGAATCAAAGCAGCGGCCAAAGCGGTTTTTTTCTTCATGCCATGGGAGAAATCTGCCAGCAGGGTCTCGGATTTGGCCGATAATTGCATCAGATTCAGCAATTCTTGACTGCGTGAGCGGGCCGTACCTGGATCAAGGCCATACATGCCCGCCACAAACTCCAGGTATTCAGGCGCGGTGAGGCGTTCAAACAAACTCATGTTCTCGGGCACCACGCCGATCCAGCGCTTGACCTTG
Organism: Candidatus Sericytochromatia bacterium; assembly: GCA_050248915.1. Classification (GTDB taxonomy): domain Bacteria; phylum Cyanobacteriota; class Sericytochromatia; order UBA7694; family UBA7694. The sequence continues at coordinate 7,068 of JBFWRL010000121.1, read as the reverse complement.
GCGGGGGCTTGCCAAATATCCTCGCCCAGAATCTGAATTCGACCTTTGTCGGGCTGCAAAAGCCCTGTCAGCATTTTGAGGGTGGTCGATTTGCCTGCCCCATTGGGGCCCAAAAAGCCAAAAAAGGCCCCTTGGGGCACGCGCAGGGTGAGATCGCGCACGGCCTCAAACTCGCCAAAATTGCGGCAGAGGCCTTGGATTTCGATGGCCGGAGCGTTTGCTGCGGTCGGAGCTTCAAAATTAAACATGGCTCTAGTATAACAGGGCAACTGACATCCTCCCCGCCATAAATGACGGGGGTTCCTGATTCACCGAGCAAACTTACTTAAGTCTGTTTCCAGATTTAAGCAGCGGTTTGTCTCTCCTCAGGCGTTTCGACATCTCTGGGATGTCCGGTTCCTGTGTGCCCCACAGTACCGATTAAACCTAATCCTTTGCTGAGTATATTTAGTGCTGCGTTGTGGTCGCGGTCTAACTCTAGACCACACGACTCACAACGATGCACCCGCTCACTTAGACTTTTAGCAACCCTTTCACCACAACCACTGCAATCTTGACTGGTATGATGGGCTGAGACAATGACAAAACCCTTGGAAAATACATAGCTGAAATACTCTAACCATCGCTTAACTTGATGCCAGCTTGCATCTGAGATAGCCTTTGCTAGATTGTGGTTTTTCAGCATGTTTTTTATCTGAAGGTTTTCAATGACCACCAAGTCGTGAGACTGGTATAGCGCCCTCGCTGCTTTAATAGCGAAGTCTTTGCGTTGTCTTTGTACTTTCAGATGTTTTTTAGCCAAACGCTTGATTTGTTTCTTACGATTGGATGAGCCTTTCTGCTTCTTGGATACTCTACGCTGTGCCCGTTTCAAGGCTTTTTCTGCCTGTTTCAGGGTTCTTGGATTTTCAAGTGTATTGCCGTTGCTATCTGTCCAAAGATGACTGATGCCCATATCCAAGCCCACAATTGAGCCTGTGCTGGTCAAATGCTCTTTGCGCTCAATATCCAGACAGAATTGGGCATAGTATCCATCTGCCCTACGCACAAGACGCACCCGTTTAATCTTGTCTTGAAATTGATTCAGAGATTGTTTCCCAATGAGTTTGAGAGTACCTATGCCACAATTGTCTGAAAAATGGATGCGTTTACAGCCATCTACCAGTTTCCAACCCGATTGTTTATACTCAACAGAACGGGTGTCCTTTTGAAACTTAGGATACCCTTTGTTACCGGGAATCTTTTTCTTGCAGTTTTCAAAAAACTTAGAAATAGCACTCCAAGCCCTTTCTGTGGCTTGTTGTCGGGCTGTTGAGTTTAGTTTATCTGAAAATTCAAACTCTTTAGGTAGTGAAGCAGCCAGTTTGTAGAGGTCATTCTTACCGGAGCCTCGATTATCCATCCAATACCGTACAGCTTTGTTTCTAATGAATTGCACAATACGAATAGCTTCATCTATCGCTTGATACTGATGAGACTTACCTTTGAGCTTGAATTCATACACTAACATAAGGGTATTATACTACATATTACGCCAAATAACACAGCATAAAATAATGATGACTGAATGGTTTTATGACCCAGCTTTGCTGGGTATGCCTTAATATCTCCCACCTGCACCCCAAGGGTGTATAAAAGGAAGGGGCTTTACGGCATGTCCTGTAACAGGGCAAGCTCAACCTGACTGGCGCAGGTTATCTTGCTGAGGGAGGGAGCAAGCTCAACCTGACTGGCGCAGGTTATCTTGCTGGGGGAGAGCGAAAGGTCTGAGTGATAATTAAGTAAAAGGTAATTTAAGTTTAATTTTTGTTTAACTTTGAAAGATCTTTGGAAACTTTTTTCACAAATTGATGACAATAGATCATAGAAAGACGGAGCAGTAGAGAGGTTTTGGATTATGATTTTGAGAAAGAAAATGTCAGGTTTGATGTGTTCGGCCCTGCTTTTGCTCACCGCCTGTGGTGGCGATCGCAGCAATACCCTTGCTCCTGGCTTGCCTTATTACAATCCCGGTCAAGACCAAATCTACAATCCCAAACCCGATACCCACGGTTATAATCCTGCTCAGCCTGCGGGTACCTCCTATTCCGTTCTCAAAAACGTCTTTCTGCGTGTTGACCCTGAAATCGGAGTGAGCGTGAGCCATCTCGAAGGCCGTTTGGAGCCCAAACGCCCCGGCGACCCCGTCATTTTTGACGATACCCGCTCCTTTGTTTTTAATATCTTCCACGGTCAATTGACCATCAATGCCGCCAATATCACCCGCTTAAAAAACAAATTCACCTTTAATTATCCCGAAAGCCCACTCAAAGACATTGAAATCACCTTCTCACAGGGCCGCATCAGCATGAAAGGCAAGATGAAACAGGTGATCTGGGTGCCCTTTGAAATGGAAGGCACGATTCAACCCTCCCACGAAGGCACGCTGATCATGGTGCCCGACAGCATCCGCGTGGCAGGCATTCCCGCCAAAGGCCTGATGGATGCCGTCGGCCTGCAGACTTCCAAACTGCTCAAATTGGCTGGCGATCGCGGTGTGCAATTGCAGGGCAATAATATTTTGCTCGACTGTACCAAACTCTTCCCCCCGCCCCAGATTCAAGGCAAAATTGTCGCTGTCGATGTTCAACCAACCGGCCTGACCCTCTTTTTCGATAGCCAACAGCGCGTTCCTCGCCGCTTGCCACCGGATATCAACGCCCGCAATTATATGCATGCTTATGGCGGCAGTCTCTTGATCATGAACGAATTGCAACGCGGGGCTGAACTGCAAATGGTGGATATGAACCCCAGCGATTCCTTTGATTTTTATCTGGCAGAATACAAACGCCATCTCAAAGCCGGTTATGTCAAAGTCATGAATGATCAGGGCTCTTTGATTACCCTGATGCCCGACTATACCAAGATCAACTCCACCAATGTCTGGGATCAATATCCCGGTGGTGCTCCGCTGACAAGCCCTGGGGCTGTGCGTTCGATGAGTGCCAGCGTCAGTGCGGCCTCTGTTGAGCGCCGCAGCCAGGCCAGTTCGAATTTTATTCCGGCGCTTGAGTATTGGAAAACACATTAACTCCCTCAGACCCCAATCGAGACCCTGAGCGTGCCTGTCGGGTGGGCTTGAGTGCCTGCCTGGAAATTGGCAGTCGGCGCTTTCAGGCGCTTTTTGCGCATTTTGGTTCGGCCCAAGCGATTTGGAAAGCGCCTTTGGCAGTTTTAGAGACCCAGCTTAAACCGGCTTTGGCTGAAAAAATCTTTGCCCATTGTGCAAAAACAGACCCTCAAGCTCTTTTGGCAAAGGTCTTGGCCCAGGGGTACCAGATCTGTCTGCGCGAAGACCCCCACTACCCGGCTTGGCTTGCGAGTATTCACGACCCTCCTTTTATTCTCTATTGGTTTGGCAATGCTGAGTGCTGGGGCCATTTGGATCAGGCTTTGGCAATTGTCGGTACCCGTCAGGCCACGCCTTATGGCCTGGAGCAGGCCCGCAGTCTGGCGCGGGAATGGGCCTCTTTGGGGATTACGGTGGTTTCGGGTCTGGCCACGGGCATCGACACCGCTGCCCATCAAGGAGCCTTGGAGGCCCACGGGCGCACTGTGGCAGTTTTGGGCACAGGCCTAGATAAAATTTCTCCAGCTGCCAAACGGGGACTGGCCCGCGAAATTGCCCGTGAGGGCCTGGTGCTCAGTGAATACCCTCCCGGTTTTGGGGGAGCACGTTGGAGCTTTCCGCTGCGCAACCGGATTATCAGCGGCCTGAGCCAAGGGGTTTTGGTGGTCGAAGCGGGAGAAAAAAGCGGGGCGTTGATCACCACCGATGCAGCCACAGAACAGGGCCGGGAAGTGATGGCCCTGCCGGGTCCCATTTCTTCCCCCCAGAGCGCAGGCCCCCATGCCCTTTTAAAAGAAGGGGCAGCTTTGATTACTTCAACAGGGGATATGTTAGAAGTAATGGGCTGGACAGCGCAGTTTGAGACACATTTAAAACCCATTTTGCCAGCTTCAGATTTACCCATAGGCTTGACAAACGATGAAAATGACGTTTATCTAGTACTGAGTGAGATGCCGCAGCCAATTGAAGTTCTTGCCCAGCAAATTGAATGGCCGATCAGCCAGTTACTGACAATATTGACCCAGTTGGAACTCAAGGGGTTGGTGCAGCAATCGCCTGGTTCCCGTTATCTTCGAACAGGTTCTGCTGCGCATCAGCGTCATCACTTTCAGCAATAAAGAAAGCAAGCCATATGCCAACCAAGTCCAAGTCGGCGAGCAAAACCCCCAGCCGCAAATCTGATCTTGCGGGCGCAAGTAAACTGGTGATCGTCGAATCCCCTGCCAAAGCCAAAACGATTGAAAATTACCTCGGCAAAGAGTATCGGGTGGTGTCTTGTTATGGCCATGTCCGTGATTTGCCCAAAAACAACAACGCCATCGATATCCAAAATGGCTTTGCCCCCACTTATGTGGTTACCGATGATAAAAAAGACGTGATCAAAGAGCTCAAGAGTCTTTCCAAAAATGCCTCGCTGGTTTACCTGGCATCAGACGATGACAGAGAGGGAGAGGCCATTTCGTGGCATCTCAAAGAATCACTCAATCTCAAAGATGAGTCTGTGCGCCGCATTGTCTTTCATGAAATCACCAAAACGGCGATTTTAAAGGCGATTGACCAGCCTCGCTCGATTGACACCCATTTGGTCAATGCTCAGCAGGCCCGCCGCATTTTGGACCGGCTTGTGGGTTTTGAACTCTCACCGATTCTCTGGCGCAAGATCAAAACCGGGCTCTCTGCCGGACGTGTGCAGTCGGTTGCTGTGCGCATGGTGGTCGAACGGGAGCGCGAGATTGAACAATTTCAGACCCAGTCCAGTTTTCGCGTTGTGGCGTGGCTCGAAGTTGAGCCGGGTAAATCGCTCAAAGCCGAACTCAATAAGCGCTTCCCCGATGAGGCCTCTGCGCGGGCCTTTTTGGAAAAATGTCGCCAAGCGACCTTTGCGATCTCCGATTTGCAGGTCAAAGAAGGCAAGCGCTCCCCCGCGCCGCCTTTTACCACCTCGACGCTGCAACAAGAGGCCAGTCGCCGCCTGGGCTTTTCTGTGGCCCAGACCATGCAATTGGCCCAGCGCTTATATGAAGCCGGTAAAATTACCTATATGCGTACCGATTCGTTGAATCTCTCTCAAGAAGCTGTTGGCAAAGCGGCCCAGGAGATCAAGGTCCAATTTGGGCCCGAATATGTACAGATTCGCCAATACAAAACCAAAAACCAATCGGCCCAAGAGGCCCATGAAGCCATTCGTCCCACAGATTTTGCCGTGGAATCGGCAGGCACAGATCGGGCCGAAAAAGCGCTGTATGAGATGATCTGGAAGCGCTCGATTGCCTCCCAAATGAGTGAAGCCCGGATTGAAAAAACCACAGCCACCATTGCCATTTCGGGTATCAACCAAGAAAAATTGGTGGCCACTGGCGAAGTCATCAAATTTGACGGTTTTCTCAAGGTCTATCTCGAAGGCAACGACGATGAAGACGATGAAGAGAGCCGCATGTTGCCCCCTTTAAAAGTCGGTCAAAAACTGCCGTTGGAGACCATGCAGGCCCGCCAAACTTACAGCAAGCCCTCTGCCCGCTATACCGAGGCCTCGTTGGTCAAACACCTCGAAGAATTGGGGATTGGTCGCCCGTCAACTTATGCGCCCACGATCTCAACGATCCAAAAGCGGGGCTATGTAATCAAAGAGACCCGCGAAGGCAAGGAGCGCAAATTTACTGAGCTGGTTTTGCGCAAAGGTCAGATTAGCGGTGAGGTCAAAACCGAGGTTTATGGCAGCGAAAAGAGCAAACTCTTTCCGACTTCGATCGGCAAAGTGGTCACCGACTTTTTGGTGGAGTATTTTGACAATGTGATCGACTATTCGTTCACAGCCCAGGTTGAAAAAGAATTCGACGATATCTCCCAGGGCAAAAAACAGTGGAACCAGATGATTGCGGATTTTTACTTTCAGGACTTTCACCCCAAGGTGGAAAAAACCCAAGAAGTTGACCGCTCGCAAATTGGCACTGTGCGTGAATTGGGCATTGAGCCCAAAAGTGGCAAAAAGGTCATTGCCCGCTTGGGCCGTTTTGGCCCCTTGGTGCAGATCGGTGAGACCGAAGAGGGCATCAAACCTCAATTTGCCTCACTTGAACGGGATCAGTTCTTAGACACTATCACTTTGGAGCAGGCCCTGGATTTGTTTAAATTGCCACAAACCGTGGGCAGCTTTGAAGATCAGGATTTGATCATTGGCAAAGGCCGTTTTGGGCCCTATGTTAAACATGGCGATAAATTTGTCTCGATTCCCAAAGGTGAAGACCCCCTGTCGATCACACAAGAGCGGGCGATTGACTTGGTTTTGGCCAAGCGCAAAGCTGATGCTGAGAAATTTATCAAAGGCTATGAATCCCAGCCCGAGATTCAGGTACTCAATGGCCGTTGGGGCCCGTATCTCAAGGCCCACGGAGAAAATTACAAAATTCCCAAAACCCTGGATGCCCAGCTTTTAACGTTGGAGCAAGCGCTCAAAATAATTGCAGATGCGCCCCCCAAACAGGCCCGGCGTGGGGCTGCTGCCAAAAAAAGCGAAGCAGCCAAAGCCCCTGCCAAAAAGACCAAGACAGCGGCCAAAACCAGCAAAGCCAAAGCAGCACCTAAAGCGCCGGCCAAAACTGCAGCAGCCAAAACAGCCGTTGCAAAGACCGCAGCGGCCAAGCCCACTTTAAAAAATCCGGCAGTCAAAAAGCCTGCTGAAAAAAAAGTCGCAACAGACAAAAAAAATGTGGCCAAACCCACAGCGAGCAAATCCAAAAAAGCCCTCTAATTTTTGACCCGAAGCCCACATTTTGTATTCTGCAAAATGTGGGCTTTTTTCGTTTAAATGTAAAAAAAATGTAAAAAAGCCTGAATTGTAAAAAGAAACTCCCAAAATTTGGCTTGGATTGTAAAATGTTTGTAAAAAGATGACAGGGACCCCATTTGAGTGGTATCTGTTTTTTTAATGCTTGGTTAAACTGAACCTTATATCAAGGTGT
>JBFWRL010000120.1:0-16850 GCA_050248915.1 Candidatus Sericytochromatia bacterium | reverse complement strand
ACATTCGCGCGCGCTCAAATCACTCGCTTTTGCTCCCAAGGCCTTTACGCTGGATTTTGACCCACGCTGGCTGGATCCTTTGCGCCAAAGTTTTTACCTGGATCTCAGTGCCTATTTAAATGCCCCTGAACAGCGAGCGATCTTTGAAGGCGGGCGCGTGATCCGACAGCCCATTGCCAAGCGCGAGAGTGCTTATTATCTTTTTTCATACGAAGATTATCCCCTGCTCTGGCTCTCGGCCAATTCTTCCCAAACCCTTTCTCTGTTTCTGGTCCTGTTTGAACAACTCAATTTGGCGGCGCTTTTTGCCGATAAAACCGTTCCTCCGCGTTCGCTGTGCATGTATGGCGGTTTTTTTGTGGTTGGCAAACAGGCCCCCCAGCCCCTTTGGCACTATGATTATCATCTGGGGGCAGCGGCGTTCACCTTGATTGTGCCGCTGTTTGAATTAACGCCCCAAATGGGCCACCTGCTCTACGAAGACAGCTCAGGACAGATCCAAACCTATCACTATCGCCCCCATCAGGCCCTGATCTTTGGCACGGGTTTTTTACACAGCACCCAGCCCTACGGGCCCTCTGATACCCTGCGTGTTTTACTCAGCTTGACCTTTGGCTCGGATCAATGGTCTGATTGGCCCCTGATTAAGAAGAATATTCAAAAGCAGTCCCGTTATTACCTGCTGCCCTGTGGGCATCTGGCTGGGCGCTGCTTGTGTGAGCTGAAGTACCAACTTCAGAAGGTCTTGCGCCGTTAAACCCGAGCAATCCCCGTGTTATGCTAAAACAAATCTTTTGCAGTGAGGCCCCGATGGAGATCGATCTGGTTCGCTTAAATTTCAGTCCACAAAGTCTGCAAATTCTGAATATCGCCATTGCCATTATCATGTTTGGCGTGGCCCTGGATATGCACCCCGATGATTTTCGCCGGGTTTTGCGCTCGCCACGCGCGCCCATGATTGGTCTGGCTTGCCAATTTTTGCTCTTGCCGGCTTTGGCCTTTGGCCTGACCTTGCTGCTCAAGCCCCAGCCCAGTATTGCGCTTGGCCTGATTCTGGTGGCAGCCTGTCCCGGTGGCAATTTCTCCAATTTTTTGACCCATTTTGGCGGCGGCAATGTCGCACTTTCTGTGACCATGTCTTCGATCTCGACGGCGGTCTCAATCTTGATGACGCCGCTCAATTTGAGCTTTTGGGGCCAGATGAACCCTGCCACAGCGGCTTTGCTTAAAAGCATTGCCATGGATCCGGCTGATATCTTTGTCACGGTTTTACAAATTTTGATTCTGCCACTGGTCTTGGGCATGGTCGTGCATGTAAAATTGCCCAAGCTGGCCCAGGCACTCAAAAAGCCTTTTCAGATCTTTTCGTTGCTCTTTTTGGTGATCTTTATTGGGCTCGCGCTGAGCAAAAATTTGACCTATTTTATCCAATTTATTGGCATGGCTGCTTGGATTGTGGCGATTACCAATGCCTTGGCTTTGGCCATGGGCTACTTTACCGCCCGTGGGCTCAAACTCACCCCTTATGATGCCCGTGCGGTGTCGATTGAGGTGGGGATTCAAAATGCGGGCTTTGGCCTGATACTGGTTTTTAATTTTTTTAATGGACTGGGGGGCATGGCCCTGATTTGTGCTTGGTGGGGTGTTTGGCACCTGATCTCAGGTCTGGCCTTGGCTTCGTTTTGGCGCAGCCGTCCCCTGCATTTTGAACCCGAAGAAGGCCAACCATTTGGTGCTTCTGCCTGAGTTTAAGCTTTGATCTCAAGCAAGAGCCGAAAGCCCAAATTCTGAAAGCGGTAGCTGGGAATCTCGTAATTGCGGCTTTCGGCCCGGCAATAGCTGGCTCCCAGATTCCAACTGCCCCCGCGCATGACCCGCGAAGCCCCGCTGTCTGAGCCTTTGGGATCGGTAACGGTACCAGAGGGAAAAGCGGCAAAGCGATCTTGGGTCCACTCCCAGACATTGCCGTGCATATCGTAGAGCCCCCATTTATTGGGCTTTTTTAAACCCACGGGGTGGGTGCCCCCTTCGGAATTGCGATCAAACCAACCATTTTCCAGCAATTCTTCTTCGGTATCACCGAAGCCATAAGCTGTTTTTTGTCCCCAGCGGCAGGCGTATTCCCATTCTGCTTCGGTGGGCAGGCGGTAATTGCCCTCTTTGAGTGAGTTTAGGCGCTGAATAAAGATTTGGCAATCGTCCCAACTGACCTGTTCAACCGGCCGCCACTCATCGCCTTGAAAGCGAGAGGGATTGATGCCCATAACCATGCGCCACTGGCCCTGGGTAATCGGGGTGGTTTGCAAATAATAGGGGCGGGTCAGAATCACATGGTATTGGTTCTCGGCTTTGCCCATTTGAAAGGCGGTTGCTTCGGGCTCGACCAGCACAAAATCCATGCCCATCAAATTGGTAAAACGCGGGGCCACTTTGACCTTGGCTGCAGGGGGTATATCTGGGCTGGGGGGCGGTGCCGCCGGTGGCGGTGTGGCCGGCGGGGGCTTGTGGGGTTTGCCTTTGCTGGGGGGTTCGGGCGTGGGCGTTTCTGCCACAGGGGGAGAGGTGGCCTGTTGTTTCTGGGATTGTTTCAAGGCTTCTTCGCGTCTGGAGGCCTCTTGTTGGGCGCGTTCGGATGCGCGTTTTTCCTCTTCTTGTTTGCGCTGGCGCTCTTGTTCTGCCTGCTTGCGCTGTTGTTCTTCTTCTTGCCGTTTTTTTTCGGCCTCTTGTTTTTGTCTTTGTTCTTGCCGATGTGCTTCATCGGCCTCTTCACGGGCTTGGCGACGTTTGAGATCGGCTTCCAATTGTTGGCGGCGCTCTTGTTCTTTGCGCTTTTCGGCATCGGGATCGCGGCGGGTGGAACCGGTCATCATCAGCGCTTCTTCGATCAGGGTCTCGACCCGTTCGCGGGAGATCTCCATAAATCCAGCTGATTCATGAATCTCGGACTCTGCTGCCGGGGTTAAAAAGCGTGACACCAAACGCGGCAAAATGGCGATCCGCATGAAGTTTTCTTCTTCTGAGCGCTTAAAATTATTCATGGGGGCCGTTGAACTATCTGCGGCTTCGATCAACTTGCGCCATTGGGCGATATTTTCGGGGCGTTGGCTCCACTTGAGGGCCAGCCCCTGAATCAGCCAGTCTTCGTCTTTGGGATTGATCGCCACACCCAGATCTGAAGGGCGAATCAACTCCTGATCTCCCATCATGCGGTCATGGGGAACGGGGGGAATATTTCCCGTTAGGGCATAATACATGGTGGCAGCCAGGGCGTAGATATCTGTCCAGGGGCCTTGAATGCCATTGGTGGAGTACTGTTCGGCTGGGGCAAAACCAGGGGTTAAAAAGGCCAATAAATTGGTGGTTGCCCCCGACATTTGCTGACGGGCCGCGCCAAAGTCGAGCAGAATCGGTTGCCCTTTGCTGGTGACATAGACATTGTCGGGTTTGATATCGCGATGGAAGGAATTTTTGGCGTGAACTTCTTCCAGGGCTTCTAAGAGTGGCAGCAGCAGCCCCTTGATTTTTTCGGGCTTGATCCTTCCTCCCTGGCTGGCGACATGCTGGCTGAGGGTCTCGCCTTCGAGGTATTCCATAATAAAATAAGCGGTATTACACTCTTCAAAAAAATGGCGAATGCGCACAATATGTGGGCTGCGCAACGAGGCCAGCAGACGGGCCTCCGCGATAAATTTATCACGGCCCAATTTAAACAATTCACTTTTGTCGCCACTGTAGGGAATAACCTGTTGGCCATCGGGGGCCCGGCTGGCAAATTCTGCGGGGAAATACTCTTTGATGGCGACACGGGTATTGAGATGACGGTCAAAACCGAGATAGGTAATGCCAAAGCCCCCGTGCCCGAGAACCTTGCCAATCACGTATTGGCGGTTGAGCCGAAAGGGAGGCTTTAAATAGAGGGGGTTGTATTCTGTGGGCTGAACATAACCGCACTGCGAGCATGTTTCAAGCTCTGCATCAATGATGGCAAAGCACTCCAGGCAGTATTTTTTTTGTGCGGACATGGTTCAGCTACAGGCAGCCCTTCTGTGCAAATCTCTCAAACAAATGGGTCAAACAGAGGTGTCAAACTAACATTTTAACAGATTTATGCTGGCCATTATACCTTCTGATCGGTGTCAGTGGCTTTTGATTTCAAACCGGGCCAGATGATAATTTTTTTTGCCACTGCGCAAAACCAGGGTGGTCTCTGAAGCCAAGCTATTTGCGTCAATCAGCATGTGTGGGTCACTGCATTTGCGGTTGTTGAGATAGACCCCCCCCGCCTGAATCAAACGGCGGGCTTCACCATTGGAGGCGCTCAGCCCTGTTTCACGCAGGAGTTGGGTCAAGTTCAACTCTCCGCCCAGGCGGCTGCGCTCCAATTGGGTGGAGGGCACATCGGCAAAAATCGTGAGCAGATCGGCATCGGAGAGACCTTCGATCTCCCGACCAAACAGCACTTCGGTGGCTTGCAGCACTTTGCTGACAGCTTCAGCACCATGCACAATCGTTGTGACTTCTGATGCCAAACGCTTTTGAGCCAGACGCAATTCAGGTTTCTGGGCATGTTCTGCACAGATTTGAGCGATCTCGTCCAGTTCCAAAAAGCTGAAAATGCGCAGGTAGCGTTCGACATCGCGATCGTCGGCCTGAATCCAGTATTGGTAAAATTGGTAAGGAGAGGTCATTTCGGCATCCAACCAGACGGCATTGCCGGCAGATTTGCCAAATTTTTCTCCGCTGGCGGTGGTCAAAAGCGGGATGGTGAGACCATAAGCGGTTTGCCCGGTCACCTTGCGCACCAGATCAATCCCGGCGGTGATATTGCCCCATTGATCGTTGCCCCCAGCCTGAATTTTGCAATTCTCTGTGCGAAAGAGATGCAAAAAGTCGTAAGACTGGAGCAGCATATAGCTGAATTCGGTATACGAAATGCCCTGATCGCGGTCTTCGAGGCGGCGGCGGACCGACTCTTTGGCGATCATATAATTGACGCTGAAATGTTTGCCCACGTCGCGCAGCCAGTCGATATAACTCAGCGGCGCAATCCAATCGTGGTTATTGGTCATTAAAGCTGCTTGGGGGCCCTCAAAGCGCAAGAAGTGCGAGAGTTGGCTGCGGATTTTGCTGACATTTTCATCCACTTTATCATTGGTGAGAAGCACGCGCTCGCTGCTGCGTCCGCTGGGATCGCCAATCATACCTGTGGCTCCCCCGACCAAACAGATCGGGCGGTGGCCGGCCCTTTGAAAATGGGCCAAAAGCATGATCGGCAGTAAATTGCCAATGTGCAAGCTGGTGGCTGTGGGATCAAAGCCAATATACAAAGTGACAGGTCCTTGCGCCAGGGCTTGGCTGATGCCCTCGGGATCTGAAATCTGCTCTAACATCCCCCGCTCTTGCAGGGCTTTCAGAAGATCTTGGCTCATGGTAGGTCTGTCCTTTAATCATCAATGTTTTGCAGTATAACCCGATTGCTTTTCGACTGGGCATAATTTCGACCCGTCTTGAGACCTGTTAAACTGAAGACAAAGTAGTTACGGAGCGAGGATTTTGTCTGAAAATGAAACGAATCCCTTTGCTGATGGCTCTCAGTTTTTGGGGCCTGTTTGGTTTGGCCTGTGCGCCATCTGAAAAAAAACAAGAACCCCCCGCTCATGCCAGTACAGCCCCAGATGTCAGCATGAGTGCCGAAGACAAGGCCCTCTGGACCAAAGCCAAAGGCATTTTTGCGGCTTTGCCAGAACGGGTTCCTGCCCCCCCGGGCCTCAGCGACACCCCCGAAAAAGTGGCGCTGGGCAAACAGCTTTTTCATGATCCCCGCCTCTCTAAAAGTGGGGCTATCAGCTGCAATAGCTGCCATAATCTGGCCAGTGCTGGGGTGGATAACCGCTCTGTTTCACTTGGCCACGGTTTTAAAACCGGTTCGCGCAATTCTCCGACCGTTTTAAATGCGGGTTTTCATACGGCCCAGTTTTGGGATCTGCGTGCCAAAGATCTCACCGAGCAGGCCAAAGGGCCCGTTTTGAATCCGGTTGAAATGGCCATGCCCAACGAAGCCGAGGTTGTGACCCGGCTGGCCAGCATCGAAGGGTACCAAGTGGGCTTCAAAAAAGCCTTTCCCGAAGGTGAAAAACCGCTCACCTACCAGAATATGGCCGAGGCGATTGCGGCCTTTGAACGCACCCTCGTGACGCCCTCTCGCTTTGACGATTTTTTAAAGGGCCAAGCACAAGCGCTGACAGCTGAAGAGAAAAAGGGCTTGGAGATCTTTATCAACAAAGGTTGTACTGCCTGCCACAGCGGTGTGGCGATCGGCGGCGGCATGGCCCAAAAATTTGGGATTGTCAAACCCTATGCCGATCGCAAAGATCTGGGCAAATTTGCGCTCAGCCAAAAACCTGAAGATAAATTTGTGTTTAAGGTGCCTTCGCTGCGCAATATCTCCCGCACCTATCCCTATTTTCACGATGGGGCAGTTTGGGAACTCAAAACAGCGGTCAAAATCATGGCTGAGACCCAATTGGGACTGAGTATGGACCCCGCTGAAATTGACAGCATTGTGATTTTCCTTTCGTCTTTGACCGGACAATTGCCTGTCGACGCCAAAAATTTGCCAGAATTGCCACCCTCCAGTGCCAAAACAAGCAAACCCGCCGTCTGACTTTGTGCCACCAGACGCCCTCAGCGTGGTTCATCCCAAGCTGCAGTCCCTGCGTGAGGCCTTGAATCGGGTGATTCTGGGCAAGCCCCTGCAGGTCGATCAGATGTTGATCGCCCTCTTGGCTGGGGGCCATGTATTGCTCGAAGACATTCCTGGCATTGGCAAAACGACCTTGGCCAAGGCCTTTGCTTTGGCCACCGGTTGCCAGTTTCGGCGGATTCAGTTTACGCCCGATCTGCTGCCTTCGGACGTGATTGGGGCTTCGATCTACAATCCCGTGGATCACGCCTTTCACTTTAAATCGGGCCCGGTCTTCACTCAAATTTTGATGGCTGATGAAATCAACCGGGCCTCTCCCCGCACCCAGTCCAGCTTGCTGGAGGTCATGGCGGAGCAGCAGATCACCGTCGATGGCCAGGCCTATACCCTGGAATCGCCCTTTATGGTGATCGCCACCCAAAATCCGGTCGAATACCAAGGCACCTATCCACTGCCCGAAGCCCAACTCGACCGTTTTATGCTCTGCTTGCGCCTGGGTTATCCCGACCTGACGCAAGAATTGGCCATGCTCTACGATCATGAACACGGGTTGCCCTTGCAACAATTGCAGCCGGTTTTGAGTCCTGTTGAGATTTGTGCCTTTCAAAAAACCGTGCAAAATGTTGCCGTCCATCGCGATATTGGAACATATATTATTAAATTGGTAGATGCTACGCGTAAACACAGTGCCATTCAGTTGGGTGCCAGTCCACGCGCTGGTTTGGCGCTTTTTCAGGCAGTCAAAGCCCATGCCTTGCTCGCTGGGCGCGACTATGTTTTGCCCGAAGATGTCAAAAGTCTGGCTGCGGCTGTTTTGGCCCACCGTTTGCAATTGGATGCCAAAGCCCGTTATCAGGGCATGGGCAAAGTCGATGTGGTTTTGGAATGTCTTGAGCAAATCGCGGTACCACGTTAAAGCAGGGAGTCTTCAGCATGTCGGGCAGATCGCTCTGGGGTTCTCTGTTGAATCAGCTCAAAAGCTACCAGCAAAAAAATGCCTTTTCGCTGCTGCAATCGGTCTATGAAACCCACCTGACGCCAGCTGGTAAGGCCCTGTTTTTGCTAATGATTCTGGCGATCTCATTGGGCATGGTCGGCACCGAAATTTTGATTTATATCTTGATGGTCTGTTTAACAGCCCTTTGGACCGTGGTGGTTTTTGAAGGGTTTTGGCACCGGCCCCAGGCCTTTGAGATTCAGACGGTTTCACGGGCTCCGGTTATCTCTGGGGCTGAAGCAGAGGTTCAGGTCTGGCTGAGTTATCAGGGCAAACGCAATCTCTACCATCTCAGTTTTGAATTGGTTTTGCGCACGCCGCAGCAGCGCCTGTTGGTCTTGCCCTGTCTGACGGCGCTGGATTTACTCGAACCGGGTGAACGTGTGATGCTCAAGTTCCGTGGCGAATTGGCCCGACGTGGCACCTATGTCTGTCACCAATTGGTGGTAATCTCGACCTTTCCCTTTGATATTCTCTATTGGCGTACCCCTTGGTCTTTAAACGGCCAACAATTGGTTTATCCCGAATACCGCATTTTGACTTATTTACAGCTTGATCTGATGCGCAAATACCAGAGTGGGGGCCAGGTTTTGAGCCAGCAGCAGGGAGAGGCCCTGGAGTTTCGGGGTATTCGCCAATACATGGAGGGGGATCCCCTGCGCCAGATCTATTGGCCGGCCCTGGCCAAAACGGGCAAATTGATGGTGCGCGAATACCAAGAAGAGTATTTTATTCGTTTGGGTGTGATTCTGGATACCCAAATTGCTGAGCCAGACAGTGTCAGTCCCGAGCTTGAAGCGGGCATTTCGCTGGTGGCGAGTATCTCCGAATGGATTGCCCGCCAGGAGTTTTTAATTGATATCTTTGCCGCAGGCCACGAAATTTATCATTTTCCGACAGGCAATGCCCATACGCGCTTGGAATACCTGCTCGAAATTTTGGCTTCGATCCAGGGGGTCAAAGAATTTCAAACCGAATTGCTCGAAAGCGCGGTGCAACCCCATATCTTTGAATTGAGTGCCATGGTGGTGATTCTCTTAAAATGGGACGAAGAGCGCAAAGCCCTCTTGCAAATGTTGCGGGAGCAGGGCTTGGTTTTAAAAATACTCTTGATTCAAGCCCCCGAAGCAGCGCCCCCAGATTTGCCAGGGGTGATTGCGTTTTCGGCAGAAGCCTGGCGGAAGATTGTCTTATGAATGAAACACGGCCCCCCGTCTTGTACTTTTTTCTCTTGGCTTCGGCTTTGGGCGTCTGGTCTTTGCAAGCCCCTGCCCGCTGGCTGGGCGCATTGGGGGTCTTGCTGACCGTGGCTTTTGCCTACCGCATTCCTTTGCTCTTGCGGCCCAAGCCCCTGACTTTTTTTATTGGGGCCCTGTTTTCCTTTCTCTTTGCCTATTTTGTGATTTACGCTGATTCAGCTGAGACCTTTGTGATGATCTATAGCCAGCGCCAGTTTCAGGCCCTGAGCCTGTGTCTCTTGGCCATGATTGTCTTGCAGTGGTATTCCTGGTCCTCGCGCCGCTTTGATTGGCTGTTTTTTTCAATTGGCCTATTTTTGCTTTTTTCAACGGTGTTTACAGGTTTGGCGTCTTTTAAGCTGCCGTATATTTGGTTGGTTTTGAGCTTTTCGTGCGCCTTTGTGCTTTCGCGTCTGCCTTTGGCTGCCCGGTTGTTTTCCCCCCAACCCTCTCTGCTCACTCAGCCCAAATACGTCTACCATGTGCTGTTGTCTTTTGGGATCTTTATTCTGCTTTCCACCAATATCATCGCCCTGGCAGAATGGGTGGATGATAGTTTTTCTGAGAATTTTTCCGAGTTTGTGATGCGCCAGCAGTCGGGTTGGAGTGGCTTTTCGGGCACCACCCATCTGCAGGGCAATGCCAATATTCAGCTTTCGGAGCGGATTGCGCTGCTGGTCGACTCTCCCCGCCCCCTGGAGTACCTCAGGGGCAATGTGCTCACGGTCTATCACAATGGGCTCTGGTCTCCCCAGGACTATATCACCGTGCCTCTGCTCTTAAATGGCCCCGTGCCCCAAAACAAAGCCCCGGTCCTGAAAAATGAATTTTTGATCATTCCCGGCGCTGATCACCGCCCCAGTGAAAGTGGTTTCTGGGCCCAGATTCAGCTCAAAAACCACCACAATGGCCTGCTCTTTTTGCCCGCTCAGGCCTCTTTGGCGGCGGTTCCCAGACATGCGCCGGTCTATCAAAACCAATATGGGCTCTTGCGTCAGGAGCGGCAGAGTTTGGAATTGGACTATTGGATTTGGGTGGAACAGGGTTTTTCCCCTGTTTTGCCCGAAGGTGCCGATCTGCGCAGAGAAAATTTGGGTTTGCCCAGCGAAGTGCGTTTGGCTTTGCGTCCCCTGGCGCTCGAAATTACGCGGGGCGCTACCTCGCCCCTTGAAAAGGCAAGGCGCTTGGAGCAGTGGTTTAAAGACAATTTTCGCTACAGTTTGCAAACCCAGGCTGTGCCACTGGACGTTGACCCCACCGTGGACTTTGTGCTGAATCGCAAACCGGCTTATTGTTCTTGGTTTGCCTCGGGCATGGTCTTGATGTTGCGCAGTTTAGAGATCCCCGCCCATTTGGTCAGCGGCTGGCGTGGCATGGAACATGTGCCCCTGAGCCAAACCTGGGTAGTGCGAGAAAAACAGGCCCATGACTGGGTCGAGGTCTTTGACTCCCAAGCGGGCACGTGGGTGCCTTTTGACCCGACCCCCGGTCAGCAATTGGACGCTCTGCTCGAAAAAACAGATCTGTTTAATGGACTGCAGCGTCAATTTGATAGCATTCGCCTGTTTTTTGGCCTGCTCAAAGCGCGTTTGAGCGCAGGGCTGCAGTGGCAGGATGCGCTCAGCCAGTTCCAGGCCGGGGCTTTGGCTTTGCTCAGTCAACCCGCGTTTTATCTGGTTTTGGTTTTGCTGGGGGGGCTCAATGCCTTTTTAAAACGGCGGCGGGCCCAAGCTGAGCAAAAAACGCTGACACCCAGGGTATTGGCTTATTTGCCCCTGGAGCCCCAATTGGCGGAGTTAAATCTGCGCTTTTATCAAGAACTGGCCCGCAGAGGTATCTCAACGGGCCCAACTCAAACCCTTGGCGAGATCGGCTTGCAAGTTGCCACAGAGCGCCCCGAATGTTATACGGACTTTGAGCAAATGCAGGCTTTGTTTAACCAATTGCGTTTTGCCAATTTACATCCGACCCAGTGCCAGCCCCTGTTGGCTGAATTGCAAACCTTGTTGGCCGCTTGGCAAAAAACAGAACTCCCGGTTCAAGCCAAGCCTGAACCGGGAGTCAAAAGTGAAACTTAAAACTTAGACGGGCTCACTGCCCTCTAAATCAAGGCTGGGGCTGTCTTCGGCAGGAAGATCACCCTCAAAACCCATCAAAGGCAGGCCTGCACCCAACATGCCGAGCGCACCAAGATTGCCCATGAAATCAGGGGGCAAATCGCCATCGGGCCCGATCTCTTCATAATCCACGCCCATGTCCATCATGCCGGGCATCATTGGCATCTGGTATTCCACCTGAATGTGGAAGAGGGTGGTGACCACTTCTGTGCGGATATTGGTCATCATCTCTTGGAAGATGCCCCGCGCCTCTTTTTTGTATTCGATCAGGGGATCTTTTTGGCCATAGGCCCGCAGACCAATTCCTTCACGCAGGGCATCCATTTCGTGCAGGTGGTCGATCCACTTCTGGTCGATCACACGCAGAATCACCATGCGCTCCAGATCGCGCATCAGCTCTTCGCCCAAAATCGTCTCTTTGGCGGCGTAGGCATCGAGGGCCTGATCTTTTAAAAAGACCTGCAGGCCTTCGATTGGAATGCGCAATTCATCGAGGTGAATCGAACCCAAGAGCGGAATATGGTGCGACAATTCCTGGTGCAAGCCGGGCAAATCCCACTCTTCTTGGGGAATTCCGTTCTGGGCATAGCGGCCCAACATGTCTTCCATATTGCGGGTGATCATCTCTTCGACCACGGGCCGCAGGCTGTCGCCTTCGAGAATCTTGCGGCGCTGTTGGTAGATGATCGTGCGCTGGCTGTTCATGACTTCGTCGTATTCGAGAATGCTTTTGCGCACGCCAAAATGGTACATTTCGACTTTTTTCTGGGCGTTTTCAATCGCTTTGCTGACCATGCCCGATTCAATCGGTTCGTCTTCTTCGACTTTGAGCATGTCCATGACCTTGGAGACGCGGTCGCCGCCAAACATGCGCATTAAATCGTCTTCGAGCGAGAGAAAGAAGCGGCTGGAGCCAGGGTCACCCTGACGGCCCGCACGGCCCCGCAATTGGTTGTCGATACGCCGGGATTCGTGGCGCTCGGTCCCGATCACGTGTAAGCCTCCGACACTGCGCACATCGTCGCGCTCGGCGGCAATCTGGGCTTCGATCTCAGCCAAGAGCTTGGCTTTGAGGGCGGGATCCACGGTGTCGGGATCTTCACCTTCCATGCGCAATTTGCGCAGCAGCAAAAATTCGGCGTTGCCCCCGAGCAGAATGTCGGTCCCGCGACCGGCCATATTGGTGGCAATCGTCACCCCGCCTTTGCGGCCAGCCTGGGCAATGATCTCAGCTTCTTTTTCGTGGTTTTTGGCGTTGAGCACATTGTGGGGCACCCCCCGGCGCTTGAGCACATCACCAATTTGCTCGGATTTTTCAATTGAGACGGTGCCGACCAATACAGGTCTGCCGGTTTTGTGCATCTCTTCGATTTCATCCGCCACAGCCTTGAATTTGGCCTGAATATTTTTGTAGATAATATCTGGCTGGTCTTTGCGCACGACCGGGCGGTTGGTGGGAATCACGACCACAGGCAGGCTGTAGATTTTGCCAAATTCAGCTTCTTCGGTAATGGCCGTACCGGTCATGCCACCGAGCTTGCGGTAGAGGCGGAAATAGTTCTGCAAGGTAATCGTGGCCAGGGTCTGGGTTTCGTCTTGGATTTTGACGCCCTCTTTGGCTTCGATTGCCTGGTGCAGACCATCGGAGTAGCGGCGGCCAAACATCAGGCGGCCTGTGAACTCATCGACGATCACAACTTCCATCTCACCCCGCTCATTGGGGCGCACAACATATTCCACATCGCGGCGGTAAAGCTCTTTGGCTTTGAGTGCGATAATCAAATGGTGGGCGTGTTCGGGGTGCTCAGCGCTGAATAAATCGGGGATATTTAAGACCTTTTGGGCCTTGAGAATGCCCTGTTCGGTCAGAATAATATTTTTCTGCTTTTCGTCGATCACGTAATCGCAGTCTTTTTCATCTTCTTCGTAGTCGATTTCGTCGAGCAGTTTTTTCTTTTTGTTGTAGTCTTTTTGTTTGCCTTCGAGGCGGGTCACAATTCGGTTGAATTGCTGGTAGGTCTCAGCCGGTTGGGCCAAGGTGCCAGAAATAATCAATGGCGTGCGGGCCTCGTCGATCAAAATGCTGTCCACTTCGTCGATCACGGCGTAGTGCAGTTCGCGCTGCACACATTGGCTCATCTCAGTCGACATATTGTCGCGCAGATAGTCAAAGCCAAATTCGTTATTGGTTCCGTAGATCACGTCACCGGCATAAACTTTGCGGCGTTCGTGGGGGGTCAGGTGGTGCAAAATCGCGCCCACTTTGAGGCCCAGAAAACGGTGAATCTGGCCCATCCACTCCGAGTCGCGGCCCGCGAGGTAATCGTTGACGGTGACCACATGTACGCCGCGTCCAGCCAAGGCGTTGAGATAAGTTGGGCTGGTCGAAACCAGGGTTTTGCCTTCGCCGGTTTTCATCTCTGAAATTTGGCCCCGGTGCAGCACAATGCCCCCGATCAGCTGCACATCGAAGTGGCGCTGGTTCAAGACCCGGCGAGAGGCTTCACGCACAACGGCAAAGGCTTCGGGCAACATGTCTGCGAGCATTTCTTGCTCTTTTTGGTATTTTTTGTCTTTGTCGGTCAGGTCGCGGGTGGCGTTGTCGAGCTTTTGGCGAAACTCATAGGTCTTGGAGCGCAGGTCGTCGTCACTGAGGGGCATAATTGAATCTTCGAGACTGTTGATCTGGGCCACAATCGGCTGGATCTTTTCAATTGTGCGCTTGTGGGGATCGCCTACGAGCTTTTGCAATAACTTCAACATCTTGACGGTACATCCTTTGAGGCGGGCACACAGCCCGAGGGTCATAAAATAGAAATTTACTTTTCCTATTTTACTCTCATTTGTGTTGGACGGTGGCAATACGCTGTCTCAGGCGATGAATTTTGCCCCCTTTATTGGCCTTGGCAATGGTCTTTTGGGGGCTTTCCCTTGCTGGCGAAACTAGCTGAGCAGCTCCAGCTCCGCTGCACGGGCCTGGTACCATTTGGCCATGTCACGAATCTGAACGTCGCAGACCTGGTGCTCCATCGGATAGGTTTGCCAGTGCAGGGCATACCCGGCTTTTTGAATGGCTTCGGACGAGCGCTCCGCCAGTGCAAACGGCACCACCGGATCAAAGGTGCCATGCATCATTTCCAGCGGGGTTTTGGCATTGGGGGAGTTGGCTGCAGGGGGCACGTTGTCGAGATCGAGTAAATAGGTCGAGAGGGCGAGAATGCCCGCCAATTTTGTCTCCAGGCGCAAAGCCGTGTGTAAGACAATTGCACCGCCTTGGCTGAATCCGGCCAAAATAATCCGCTCAGAAGGAATGCCTTTTTGTGCTTCAGCGGCGATAAAGTCTTTCAGCGCCGCGACGGAGGTCTCGACTTCGGGCCAGCTGACTTGGCGCAAAAAGCCCATTGAGAGGATATCGTACCAGGAGGGCATGACCATGCCGCCATTGATCGTGACAGGTTGGTTTGGGGCATGGGGAAAGAGAAAACGCAGATTGTGTTTGAGACCGAGCAGTGGCACCAGCGGTTCAAAATCGTGGCCACTGGCCCCGAGGCCATGCAGCCAAATCACGGTGCCGATCACGGGCAGATCTTTGCTGATGCTGTAGCGTTCGAGGTGGGGGAGCAAGGGCATGGAGGCCTCCGGGTAGTTTTGAGTGGGTTTGTATTTAGGGCAAAGTGTGTTCTGCCATTATGCATCAAACACCGGGGGCGTTTACGCCGTCCGAGTGCTTGGACTTGTTCGGCGTAAATTTCAGGCGCAATACTTGCTGCCCTGTTGGTTCATGTAACTTTTCTTCCATAAGCTTAAAACCATACTTTGAATAGAAGTTACGGCCAATGCTATTGGCTTTAAAAACCTCAACTTCCAGATTGCCATGAAGTTCTTGTGCTTTATCCATTAATGCTCTCCCGATACCTTTGCCATGATAATTAGGCTGCAGAAATATTGCACCAACTTCGTTACCCATGAGGGCAATAAACCCCCTTACTTCATTGTCTATTTCAGCAACCCAGGTATCAGTATTGGGAAGATAGACTCGCTCAACATTTTTGCGTTCTTGCGCGATAAAATCATCTTGCATAAACGCGTGTGCCAAGCGTGTGGCAACTTCCCATGAATCAAGAACTGATTCTAAATCTGATTCTTTATATTTTCGTATTTGCACTGATTTCATTCCTTTGCTGCCAACACAGTATTATAACGTTAAGAAGATAAACGGGGCATGAGCAAAAATGAATGAATTATTCTCAGAATTGGCTTTGGAATGGCTCCAGCAGAAGCTCTGGCCCCTGGCTTTGCAAGCGGCAGCCCTGCCACATGAAACATCCCCGGAGCAGGTCTTGGCCCTGGATTTGCCCCAGCCCAACAGCGACAAAGAAGGCCATTACGACACCTTGGATGCCCGCACCTATTGTTCGCAATGCCCGATCTTTTGCGCCAGCTTGTTTTTGGCTGATGCGACCCGCAACCCTGAAGCCCAGGTTTTTGCCCAGGCGATCTTGGGCCTGATCTGGCGCGATGCCATTGAACGGGCGATTGCCCGCGATCTGGATTTTGCCACCAATGGTTTTGACCTGTTTGATGCCGAATTTGCGGCCCGCTTTGACAAAGCCGATGCCCAGTGGGATCGCTGGCTGGCCACCACTGAGGCCGTCAAAACCGCGCTGCAGGACCTGATGGAAGACTATGCCGATCAGCAGCTTTGGACGGATGCGCGCTGGGCCTAAGGGGGAACGCTGCGCTTTAAGCCGCCATTTGCCAGTGGCTCAGGTCGTTAGCCAGACGTTCTGCATCGGTGTTGGCATCCACCGGCGGGGGTGGAATCCGGCCCTGCAACAAGCGGTTCAGGCTCTCTGGGGCCAATGAGCGACCGCGGGCCACGCCTTGGCCCATAAACAGGGCAGATAAACCACTGGGAGCCAGGGTTCGGCCAAAAGCCAGATCGGGGCTTTGGGCCTGAAATACGGGTTGGTTGTGAAGGGCCTCGGGTGGTTTGGGGGTCTGAAACTGGGCCCATTGCATCACATTTTGGTCGCTGACCATCAGCTCAGGGGCTTTGGGGGGGGCATCGGCGATTTCCAAGCGGGTGCGGCCTTGGTCATGCACCAAGCTGGCCCCCGGATGCAGACGGGTGATCAATTTGAGATTGAGGTTGGGGTTGATCGTTAGCAGGGATTCATTGTCTTGGCTTTGGTTTGCAACAGAACCTTGGGGGGGCCGCAAAAAAAAGGCCAGGGCCTGCTGAAAGTCATAGGGGTCAGGGGGCGCAGGACGGGTTGAACGGGGAAGGGCAAAACCTGTGCTTTCAACGCGCTTGAGTGCGTTGGTGCCAGCAGAAAGAGAAACATCCATCGGGCAACCTCCTGTCCTTTCTTCTATTCTACCCCAGTGAGCGGGGCTTCTCGCAAGAGTACTTGCTTCCCGACGCTGGCTGAGCGGAGTCGAAGCCAGCGGAATCTGGTATTATGAAGCAGAGATTCCCTGGGAGTAGCGCGTAAATTATGAATCAGGTTCTGGTCACCGGTGCCGGTGGCTTTGTGGGCAGCCATGTCTGCGAAGCCTTGGTATCTGCAGGTTGGCAGGTGCAGGCTTTGGTTCATGCCGAATCGGGCTTGGGTTGGCTCGAAGATCTGCCCCCGGCTATTTTTCAAGAATTGCAGATTTTTCGGGGGGATATCTGCGACGCTGAGGCCATGCGTCAATGGGTCAAGCAGCAGTCTCTGATCATCCATTTGGCGGCACTCACCCGTGGCTTTACGGCCCAACATTCCCGGGCGTATATCGACACCAATGTC
>JBFWRL010000119.1:0-16977 GCA_050248915.1 Candidatus Sericytochromatia bacterium | reverse complement strand
AAGAGCTCGAAAACCAACGCGACGACCTCTTGCGCCGGGAACAAGATGTGCGCAGTCTGTTGATCGACTACCGTGCCCAGGTCGAAGATATCAACCTGACTTTTGCCGATGAAGATCTCGACAAGGCGGCTTTGCCCGCACGTTTTATGGCTTTTGCCCAAACTTATGCCGAAAGCCTCGAAGGGCTCAATCTCGACAATCTGCCGCGCATCAGCAAAAGCATTCACGACCGGATCGAAAAACAGGTCCGAGAGGAACGCCAACAGCGGGAGCAATTGGAACGTCAATTGGAGCGAGCCATGATTGCCTTCAAGCGTCCCGACAAAGAGATCCTCTACCGCTTCCAGGACTGGTCAGCAGACACCTACCAGCTCTCTGAAGACATTGCCTATGTGCAGGATTATCTCAATATCTGTCGCCGCATCGAAGAGGACGATTTGCCCAGCTACCGCAAGGAGTTTGAGCGCTATTTGACCACCCATATGATTCAAAAAATGGCCGATTTCCGCGAGAGTTTTTATATCCGCGAACAGGAAATTCTGCAGACGGTGCAAGATCTCAATGATTCCCTGGCCAAGATCAATTTCCGCAACAACCCCGAGACCTTTATCCAGCTCAAGACCCAGCGCAACGCAGCGCCCCATGTTCAGCGCTTTAAAGAAATGCTCGAAGGTTGGTTGCCGACACAGTCGGGGCCAGAATCACTTGCTGGAACAGGCTCTGGCGAAGACCTTGCCCAATTGCGGCAGAGCTTTGAGGCCATTCGCCAATTGATCGAACGCCTTGACCAAGAGGAGCATTGGAAGGCCTATGTCACCGATGTGCGCAATTGGAACGAGTATTATGCCGAAGAATTTTTCCGCGAAACCGGACGCCAGATGAAGGTTTACCGCAGCATGGGTGAGCTTTCAGGGGGTGAAAAGGCCCAGCTAACTTATACCATTTTGGGCTCGGCGATTGCCTACCAATTTGGCATTACCCAAAACGAGCCGGGGCATTCTTTCCGCTTTATTGCCGTGGACGAATCTTTCAGCAACCAGGACGACGAAAAGGCCACCTATTTGATGGATCTTTGCCGTCAATTGGATTTGCAGCTCTTGGTGGTCACGCCCAACGACAAAACCCATATCGTCGAGCCCTATATCTCCTCGGTGCATTTTGTCTTCCGCAAACCCGATCAGAGCTCGATGCTGCTGGACATGCCAATTGTGCAGTTCCGCGAAAAGCGCAATGAGTGGCAAGAGCTCAGCGCCGCCTCGCTGGAAGTGGCGGCAACCTAGTTCTCTGTCCATTGGCTGGCTTGTGGCTTGCCGAGGGGGCCAAAGCATTGTAAAGTCGAAGCAAGTCTCGAAT
Source organism: Candidatus Sericytochromatia bacterium (assembly GCA_050248915.1). Classification (GTDB taxonomy): domain Bacteria; phylum Cyanobacteriota; class Sericytochromatia; order UBA7694; family UBA7694. The sequence continues at coordinate 15,624 of JBFWRL010000119.1, read as the reverse complement.
AAAAGGAATCTTGCTTCTATGCAATATTGGTTGATGAAAAGCGAGCCGCATGTCTACTCGATTGAAGATCTGGCCCGCGATGGCAAAAGCGGTTGGGAAGGCGTGCGCAATTACCAGGCCCGCAATACCATGCGCGATCTGATGCAGGTGGGCGATCTTGTCTTGTTTTACCATTCCAGCACCGAGCCGCCGGGTGTGGCGGGTTTGGCACGGATCAGCAAAACCGGTTTGCCCGACCCTTCACAATTTGATACCCAGAGTGATTATTACGATGCCAAATCCACGCCAGATAATCCCCGCTGGATCATGGTGGAGATTGAATATCTTGAGACTTTTCCAAAGTACCTGAGTTTGGCCGAACTCAAAAAACTACCTGAGTTGGTGGGCATGGTGCTCTTGCAGCGTGGTTCTCGGCTCTCCGTGCAACCGCTCAGCCCAGAACATTTTAAGCTGATTTGTAAGAAAGCTGGGCGTTCAGCCAAACCCAGCAAAAAAATCCAAGAAACCAGTCCAGCAAAAAAGCGCTCCCTCTCCAAATAAGTCAGCCTGAAACCTGCCTTGGAGAGCCATTGCAGATGTGCATTGCTCTCAGGGTTCTTTCGGCACGATGGGGTATAATAAAACATCCCTATTAACAGACATAAATTGAACAACATTCTGGAGTACAAGCTGTGAAGCTGATCAGTGCTGAAAATCGTCAAGAATTGATGAAACCCAAAGGTATTTTTTCGCTGATTCTGATTTTTTTGGCGAGTGTGTTTTCTGTGATCACCCTTTTTTCTGCAATTGGCTGGATTGGTCAGCCTTTTTCGGGTTTTCGCATGGAGCCCACCCTGACCGTCTCTGCCCAGAATGAATCTTATTGGGAGGGGCCCAAAGCAGGCCTCAAAACCTACGATCGGATCTTAAAGATCAACGGCAAAACCGTCATGACCCCCCAAGAGGTACAGGCCTTGGTCAACCAGACCCCCGAAGGCCAGGCCCTGAGTTATACCATTCGCTCCAAAGGTGAAAAGGCCACCAAAGAGCTAAAAATTCCGGTGCGCAAATTCTCTTTGGAGGATTTCACGCGCTCATTTTTGATTATTTTTATTGTGGGATTTTTGCATATTTTGGTCGGTGTGGTGGCCTACCTGATCCGGCCCAGCAGCCCTGCAGCCCGTGCTCACCTCTATATGACCCTCTGTCTGGGCTGTGTTTCGACCCTCTCCAGCGATTTTGACTCGGTGATGTTTTATCCCCGGCTCTGGATTGTGGTCGCATCGCTCACAGGTGGGGCCTGTATCCATCTCGGGCTGTACTTTCCCCAGAAAAAGAAGATCGTCCAAAACAAACCCTGGATTCTGGCGATTCCCTACGGCATCAGTCTGCTGTTTATGGGGGCTTGGCAAGCCACGTTTCGGCCAATGGGTTATGCTGGCTACGAAGCCCAGAACCTGCTTTGGATGTTCGACCTCTATTTTGAAGCTTACGACTTTTCGATTCTCTGGTCGGTGGGCATTGGCTTCCTCTCGCTGTTTATCCTGATTGGTCATTCGCTCTGGAAGTCTGAGTCGCTGATTATTCGCAACCAAGCCAAAGTGGCCTTGCTCGGCGCGCTGGTGGCGTATATCCCGATGACCGTCTTCTGGATGATCCTCGACCAGACCTTGCATATTTCCGTCAGCCGGGACATCGCCAATATCTGTTGGATATTGTTTATTGTCTTTCCCTTGGCAATTGCCTATGCGATTATCAAACACAAAATGTTCGACATTGAGTTTATTCTCAAGCAGAGCATGACCTATACCGCCCTGGTGGCCCTGCTTGGGGGCGGTTATGTGCTTTTGGCCACCGGACTGCAGCAGGCCTTTAAGCCGCTGATGGCCAATTCCAGTGAATTGACCTCGTATATGCTGACCACCGCTGTCGCAATTATTCTGTTTGAACCGCTCAAACTCAATATTCGCAGCTTTATCGACCGCAAGTTTTTCCGCTCGGGTTACGACTTCCGCACGGCGTTGAGTGAATTTGTCGATGCGGCACGCGCCACGATCGACCGTGATGAACTCTTGCCCAAGTTGGTGGATACGATCGAAAAAACCATCCACCCCAAACACGTGATGATCTTTCTCAAGAATCCCGAAACCAACTCACTGCAGCAGGCCTATAGCCATGGCATCGACCTGAAAATGAAAGACGAAATCCCGATGGATGACGTGGCCCTGATGACAGCCATGGGGTTGATGAAGCGCAAGAGCCTCACCACCCGTTTAACCGGGGCTTTGAGCTTGGCAGGTATTGGGCAGCAGGGGCCCGTGGCTTCTCCCATTCCCTTTTTATTGGCCAAACGCATCACCGGTGAACTGATCGACCCCGCTGTGATGGAGTCGATCCGCAATAGTTTGACCTTGCCTTTGACCGTCAAAACCCGTAATGCAGCAGGGGCTTACCAAGATGAAATCTTGGGCCTGCTGACCCTCGGCGAAAAACGCTCAGAACTGGAATATACCATTGAAGATCGCCAATTGTTTCAGGGCATTGGGCAGCAGTTGGCACTGACGCTGCACAGTTCCCAATTGGCCGACGAAGTGGCCGAAAAAGAGGCGATGAAACAAACCCTGCTCAAGGCCCGTGCCATTCAGCGTTCGATGTTGCCGCAAAATGAGCTGGAACTCGAAAGATTTGAAATCACAGGATGGTCAGAATCGGCCGATGAAACCGGTGGCGATTATTATGATTGGTATGACCTCGGCGCGGGTAAATTTATGGTCGGTTTGGGCGATGTCACTGGCCATGGCATTGATGCGGCCATGATTGTCAGCATGGCCAAAAGCTGCCTGTATAACCAGGCGGAGAGCGATCCGGATGTGCCCAAGGTCATGGCAGCACTCAACCGCACTATTAACGAAATTGCCAAATACACCGAGCGCAGCAATCGCAAACTGATGTCATTTATTTACTCTTGGTTTGATACCGAGACCATGACCTGTCATATGGCCAGCGCGGGGCATTGGTTTCCCTATCTCTACCGTGCCAGAACAGAAGAACTGACCAGTTTCCCTGAGTTTAAAGGGGCTTTTCCACTGGGTCAGCGCCCACCCGATAAATTTAAATGTGAGTCGTATCAGGTAGCCTTGGAGCCCGGCGATATTTTGCTCTATTACACCGATGGTTTGCATGAAGCCGCCAATACCAAAGGTGAAGAATATGGCCATGAGCGACTGGAGAAGATGCTGCGCTGGTACCACGAGCTAGAAGCCCACGAATTGCGCGATCGCCTACGTGAAGACTGGGAACGCCATATTGAAGGCCAAGGCATGGATGATGATATGACGCTGGTGGTGGTTAAAGTTAAAGAAGCATTGCAAGAAGCCTAAAATTTGGGGCTGTCGGGCTTTCTGCTAAAGCGCTTTAAAATCAAGACTTTGGCCTTTGAAATTTAAATTTCTGTTAATTGACGCATAAAATGACAGTGTCAACTCTATACTGATCATAAGCATCAACTGAAAAGAGAAGATAAGCTATGTTTATCAATAATAAGTCCCTCGGTACCAACGGTTTGGATCCCATGAGCATCCTGAAAAAGAAACCAGCAGGTACAGTTGAAGGAGCCCCTAAAAATCCTGAGTCTCAAGGTGCTTCACAAGCCCCTAAAGAAAAGTTGGAAGTGGCCAAAACCCCGGGTGGTTCTTCGCAGCCCGTATTTAGCTCCGATGATGAAGAAACCATGAAAAACAATTGGTTGGAATTGGGCAAAACGGGTGGCGCCCCGATTAAATCCATTTCTGAAGCGATTAAAAATAAACAGTCTTCTACTGCCGCTGTCTTGGATTATATGAAAGCCAAAGGGTATTCCAAAGAAGAAATCGCCAATGTCGGTGAGTTCATTAAAAAGGTATCTACCTATGAAAGCAAAGACAATAAAGGTGGCGAGATTGATTTCAAAGATCCCAAAACCGGCAGCGTAACTAAACGCAAATTATTGGATGTGCTGGTGGAAGGGCTCAAAACCAAGGGTATCAATGATCAACAATTGAAAACCTTGGCCAATGATGGGTTCTCATTTAATGCCTACACCTCTCTTGTCAAAGATGGCCATTTTATCACCTAGACGCTCAGTCTAAACAGGCATTTGATTTTAAGAAGATCACTCCAGACGCTTGGGGTGATCTTTTTTGTTGCATTTAATGGCAATCGTCTTGGGTGAAGACACTCCCTGGCGGTATGATCAGGTTATAATCTGCTTTTGATCTGTCTTGTGCGGAACTCACACGTGTGCGCACCCGTCACTGATGCAGATACCCAGAAATGAGAAACTGAAACTATGTTTGCCCGGTTCAGACGATTAAAACACAGCGCAATGGCATTGGCCCTTTTAACAGGGTTTTCGGGGTGTGCCGATTTGCCGCCAGCCCTGGTTCAGCGCGTCGGAACGCTTTTGGCCCAAAACAAGGTCAATTTGCAACAGGTGCGGATCGTCTTTTTGAATCGACTTCCCAGTGGTACAACGGTCCCTTTGGTTTCTTCTGCACTCCAGACCTTGCGTTTTAATACCGCATTTAGCCTGGATGTTTCTGCTTTGGAAAGTGAAAAGCCACTGGAACAAAATTTGCCGTTTATTCAAAGTGGCGAACATTTACTCGAATTGGAATTTAAAAAATTAAAAGAACCCGTGCGGATTCCCGTTGTGGTTCCTGAAAAATCTGGAAATGCACCTTTAAATATTTTGGTGATTCTGGCCTTTAATTCTGACGGCGATCAAATCAGTGCCGTGCAGGTTGGGTATGACCAAAACCGGGATCGGCAACTGGATCCTGACTTAGACCTCTATCGCAGTAACAATGGCAAAAACTACCTCCTGCAGCGGCCCGATGGCTCGGTGCAGGAATGGCGTTCTCAGATTTTAAACGAAAATGGCACTCCCGTGATTTCTGCAAGCGAAAATGCCCCCATTCCCCCCGGGACAGATAAGCTGCAACCCGTGGGTACGGAGCCCGATCGGCCTCTGCCACCGAGCCAAGACAAAGTGCCCGGACCGATTGATGTGCCCTTGCCGCCGCTACCTCAACCCCTGCCCTTGCCCGTGCCTCCCGCCTAAAAATCAGCTTAAACCGGAATATCTCCGAAAATCTGTTTTTCTTCTTCCCAGAGTGCTTTAATGGCCTGCAGAGCTTTGGTTCGTGTGCTGTGGATATCGAGCAGGGTTTCCAGATGTTGTTCTTGTAGAAACTGTCTCCAAGGGGGAGGCAATTCACACCAAAACGTGCGTAAATCTGATTCACAGGCCAATTCCTCAAGGTGCAAAAGTGTTCGCAAGAGCTTGGGTGAAACGTATTCCTGTTGGTGAAATACCATTAAGAGATAGACGCGGGGCTTCTCAAATATCTGACTTAAAGCTTGCCAAATGTTTTCCAGGTTGGCATCTTGCTCCGAAGCCAGGGTTAAGATCCAGACTTCGGGGGCAAAGGGGTCGTGGCTAAGTTTGGGGTGTAATTCAAGGGTATGTGCCATGTCCTTTATTATAATCGATTTCGGGGGGCTATCTCCTCGGGTATAATGAAGTCAGACTAAACAGAAAGAACGCACTTAACCATGTCAGAAAATGCCTTGGCCATGATCACGGTGCTCTTCTTGGCTTTGGCTGTTCCCCTGGCAATTGTTGTTATTTCAAGGGTCTTGGGCGGCAGTCACCCCGGCAGTGCCAGCAAATGGTTGCCTTATGAGTCAGGGATTATGCAAACCGTTGGCACCGCTGAAGATCGGGTCTCGATTAAGTTTTATTTGACCGCGATTATTTTTATTATTTTTGATGTAGAGGCTGTTTTTCTTTACCCTTGGGCGGTGAATTTTAAACGATTGGGTATGAGCGGCCTGCTTGAAATGCTCTTGTTTTTGACTGTGCTCTTGGCTGGATTTGTCTATATCTGGAAGAAAGGGGCTTTAAAATGGGATTAGAAGATTTTGCTGGTGAAGGCTATCTCACAACCCGTCTGGACGCTGTCTTGGATTGGGGCCGCAAACACTCTCTCTGGCCCCTGCCTTTTGGTACGGCCTGTTGTGCAATTGAATTTATGAGCGTGATGTCTTCGGTCTTTGACTTTTCGCGCTTTGGGGCCGAAGTGGTGCGCTTTTCTCCCCGCCAAGCTGATCTCTTGGTTGTGGCTGGCACCATCAATTATAAACAGGCCCCCATCCTCAAACGCATCTATGAACAAATGCCTGAACCCAAATGGGTGATCTCGATGGGTGCCTGTGCCTGTTCTGGAGGGTTTTACAATAATTATTGTACTGTTCAAGGCATTGACCAAATTGTGCCTGTGGATGTCTATGTGGCCGGTTGCCCGCCACGTCCTGAGGCTGTTTTAGAAGCGCTGCTGATGTTACAAGGCCGTTTGCGCGAAGAAGAGGATGTCAAATCTCATCCGATTGGCGATGCGATTGAAGCCAAACAGCGCCAGCCGATTTTTATTCAATAAATTTAGCTTTATTTTTCAACGCCCCGCTCACCCAGAAACTGATTCTGAATGAACGGGGCGCTGTTTTGGCGCTTAGATTTCTAGAGCTTCGCTTCAGTTATTGCAATTTACCATCCACAAGACCCCAAATTGATCAACACAAGAGCCAAAATAGGCGCCCCAGAACATCTCTTGCAAGGGGATGGTGACCTTGCCTCCTGCTGACAGGGCCTCGAACAAGTGATTGGCCTCTTCCCGAGTATCCGGTTCCAGGTTAATCGAGATATTATTGCCAAAAGTGAGTTTAAAACCCATTGATTCAGGGGCATCGGTGCCCATCAGTTTGTGGCCGCCCAAAATGGGCAACTCCACATGCATCAGGCCGTTTTTGTCTGTTTCGGACATGTGCTCTGAACCTGGCAGATTGGGAATATCTGCAAAGCGTTGAAAGGAGGTAAATTCGCTGCCAAAAACAGATTTGTAAAAGAGAAAAGCGGTTTCGGTCTGATTGGCAAAATTGAGATAGGTGCTGACGCTGGCCATAAAAGATAAACCTCTAGGTAATTGTGTCTGTAATGGTGTCTGCGAACAATCACTTGAATTGCTCGTATACAAGATTATACGGATCGTATATTTTTGTCAAGTGGGGTTAAATGCGGATTTGCGTTTCAGCCGTTTCGCGCAATAAAATTGGCAGAGATTGCTGTCGCCCTTGGTAAAATTCCTGCAGATTATAATGCAGGGGCAAGAGTGTCTCAGGGATCTGCCGTTGGGCAATTTCGACCGGAAAGCGTTGGCTTGAGAAGAGACGCAAAAAGAGTTTGCGGTTGAAGATCAGGCTTTCTTCGAGCAGACGCAGATCAAAGTCGGGCTTTTTTTTCAAAACCAGCCGGGCCAACAGATCTCCGGCTTCGCTGTAGAAGGTGTCGATCACATTGGCATTCCAGAGTTGAATTTGCATGGCGTTGTCGGGGGTCAGATACATGCCGTCAAAGAGGGTCCAGATCAGGGTGTCTTGCTGGCTGAGCGGGTAGCCTTGCTGGTATTTGTGGGCAGTGTCTTCAAAGCCTGCGCGTATCTGTTGCAAAACCGGATAGCCTTCCAGCGGGGCCAGGCAAAAATATTCAATCAGCTCCCGATAAGACAGCCCAGAGGCATTTTCCAAGACCATCAAGGTCGGTTGCAGCAGCTTGTGGGTATAGTAAAGAAAAGCCGTGAACCAAGCAAAGACATGCATTTTGAGCCAATCTGAACGGGGGAGATCGGTGCTGGCCACCACAATTTCCATCAGTTCGGGGATACCATCCTCTGCGGGTGTATGGCCTGGCAAACTGACCCAGGTGGTTTCAAGCCCAAATTGCTGGCGGTAGGCGGGGTCTGCCATTTCTGCATTGGGCAAAATGGTGGCGTTGTGAAAGAGGATTTTGGTGTGTTGGCCGTTTTCAATTACTGTGTTGATCCCATTCACAAACGATTCATAACTCTCTCCCGGCAAGGCCAAGATCATGTCTGTATAGGCCACAATCCCCGCTTCGAGTGCCGCGGCTTGGACTTTGCGGTAGGCCTCCAGCGAGATATTCTCGCGTTTGATGCTTTTGAGGGTATGGGGATCGACCGATTGCAGTGAAATGGCGGCATAGGTGGCCAAGCCCGCTTGATGCAAAATGCGCTGGATTTCAATCACGCGCTCGGAGGCGTTTTTGGCGGTCTGGTTTTGAAAACTCAGGGGAAAGCCGTATTGGGTTTTCATCTGGGCCACATAGCGGGCAATTTCGACATCGCGGCTGAGAATGCCAAAATTGGCGTCACAGGTGAAGACATTGCCGACTTTGTTGCGGGCGATCCATTCAATCTCTGCAAAGACACGCTCCAAGGGAAAGCGGTAAACCTTGCTCTGGATCGCCGAACCCCAATCGCAAAAGGTACAGGCAAAAGGGCAGCCCCGATTGGTTTCGAGCAGGCCAATCCATTGGCTGTTTTGGGCCAGAAGCGGTTCAAAGACCCCTGTTAGGTAGGGCGAGGGGAATTGGCTCAGGTCGGTGGCCCGTGGGGCCGGTGGCTGATGGACAAACTGGCCCTCTTGAAGATAACTCACCCCAGCAATGCCCTGCCAATTGCGCTCTGGGAAGCGTTCCAGAACTTCCAAAAAAGTCTGTTCTCCTGGCCCGTGGCAACACAGATCCACCTGGGGGTGCTCGCGCAAAAAGGCCTCTGCTTGGTCGGGTACTTGGGGGCCTCCGAAGACAATCAGAACATCGGGGTTGGCCTCTTTGAGGGCTTTGGCCAAGATCAGCGAACGCCGCTCATTCCAGACATAGAGGCTAAAGCCCACCACCTGGGCCTGGGAAAACTGGGCCAAGACTGCTGGAACATTCAAGCGGTGGTAAACCAGAGGCAAAAAACGGTAGCGCTCTGGGTTTGGTGCTTTGGCCTGGGCATAGGCCTGTAACAGCCCAACCGAATAGGGAAAATAAAAACTGTCGCCGACCTGTTGGCTGATCTGGGCCAAAGCAATGTTGATCTGTGTATGTGCCATAGCTGATTATAGCCTGTATCCCCCCTGTTTCAGCAAGTCTGCAAGAGATTTATGGGGATTTAAGCTTAATTAGCTTTATCTAAGATTAAATATTCTTTAATCTAACCTTGGTTGTTGCTTAAGAATGTTTTGCTGAGTTGGGGCTAAAAAAAGAGTATACAAATCAAGTGTTAAACATTCCTTGGAGGATTCCGAAAATGGCAGGAAGTATTAATTTTAGTAATGCTGAGTGGTTGGTCCGCTCTTTTGACCGCAACAATAACAAGGTCATGGACGAATTACAAGCCGATGGCAATATCAAGAACAAAGTGGATACCGATAAAAATGGGGAGATCAGCGCTTCTGAACTCACCAACGCGATCAAGGCCGATGCGGTCGAAGTTCGTCAGGGCGTGATTCAAGAGAGCAAAGGTTTCCGTGTTTATGTCGAAGGGCTCGAAACCCTCAAAAGTGTCAACGCCACTGCCAAAAATGGTGTTTCCAGCGCCCACGTTTGGGCCCCCACCATCTACAGCGACGACAATTCCCGCGACCGCTATTACAAATTGCTCGACAGCAACCGCGCTTACGATGGCGCCATCGACAAGCTCGAAGGCTCTCTGCGCTCGATCAAAGACATGACTGCCAATGGCAATGATGCCACCACCCGGGGTATCCACATTCAAGCCAAAACCACCCTCAACAGTGCTGGCTGGCGCACCTGGACTGCACGTATGCAGCAGAGTGTGGTCAATACCCGCGATTGGTTCAATGATTACAGCCCCCGCAGCGGTGGCGGTATGCGCCAAACCCGCGATCCCTTTAAAGACAATGGTGGCAGCGGCAATGCTGTCGGTACCGATCCGTTTAAACCCAAACCCGGCAGTGGCAATATTGGCTCTCCCAATGGTGTGGATCCGTTTAAACCCGGCAGTGGCAATAATGGCTCTCCCAATGGTGTGGATCCGTTTAAACCTGGCAATGGCAACAATGGCTCACCCAATGGTGTCGACCCCTTCAAACCCGGCAATGGCAATAATGTCGACAACAGTCAGCCTGTGATTCCCCAAGATCCCTATTATGATCGTCTTCAGCCCCATATCCATGAGCAGGAAATGATCAACACCAATCTGCAAGCCGCTTATGCCACTATGAACAACAGCCTCAAAGCCATTGAGCAGCAAACCAACGACCTGCCCGATCTGCAACAGAATATCCGGGGCACCGATGCCGCGATCAGCCGCGCTTTTAGCAATATTACCGCGATTGAAAACAGCCCTGAGTCCGCCAATGCTGTGGGTTCGAGACTGCGCAAAGAGGCTGATGCCACCGATGCCCAGGCCACAGGTCGCACGACTCCCTTTGCTTTGACCGGTGCTGGCATTGGCGCTGTTGCCGGTGGGGCCATTGGCTTCTTCGCCGGTGGCAAAAATGTCAAAAACGCTGCGATTGGTGCAGGCATTGGGGCCTTTGCTGCCGCTGGCATTGGCGCTCTGATTGGCCACAGCAAAGATCAGGGTTTCAAAGATCAGGCTTCGGGTCTGCGCACCTTGGCTGACAAAGTCGAAAGCTACAACCCCCAGGCGGACAAAGCAGCTGCCATGGCCGAAAACCAAAACCTGTACAACTCGCTGTTTGAAGCCCGCTCTGCCCGTGATATTGACCGTGCCCAAGTGGCCGATAAAAATATCGACGGCATCCGTGGCCGCGCAGCCAATATCGCCGACCGTTCAGGTGAGATTCTCCAGGCTTACCAGAAAAAGTAAACACACGTCTGCCCTGCCACGTGGTGGGGTGGATTCCTCTCCTCTTTTAACACTTGTCACCGGGTTTAAATACCCGGTGTTTTTGTGTCTGTTATTTGGTTGGATGATGTTTGTTTGTGGGGTTTGAAGAGTTGTTTGATGGAGGTGTTATAAACATTGGACTCTGGGGTATAAAACAGACAGGAACATTTCAGAAAGCAAAGGAACCGCTCCATGGGTGATTTAAATATTTCCAGACAAATGGCAGATATGCTTGCGAGCAGCCCATCTATCAAAAAACAGGTAGATGAAATTCTCAAGGACGGTAAAGTAGATGGCAATGACGAAGCTGCATTGCTCAATCTCAGAGGCCAAATGGAAACGCTCGCCAAGCGGGATGATGGCAAAGTTGATTCAAACGAAGATTCGTTGATTGATGCCCTTGATTCGACAGGTTGGTTTGGCACAAATGAGGAAGTTGTCGCAGAAAATTTAAGAGGTATTCAAGCCCTTCAGCAAAAGTATGCGGCAGATCCCAACAGTGTTAATTTTGCCAATGGTGTGATGAACATTAAAACCCAAGATGGTTTGGGTGGTTTGGTCGGTGGCAAGCAAGAGCGGGTTTTGCGTATTCGCGATCTGGAAGTTCCTGATTCTGCAGATACCACTGCTGTGGGCTCACAAAGCCCCTCTGTCACACAAGGCACTACGACCTCAGGAACGTCAGCAACCACGACTCCTCCTCCTGTTGCAAATACACCTGCTGATGTTCACACAGATGAGGAATCGCCCTCTGCTCCCGTTGCCGGGAATGCTGGGGATGTTGGCGAGGTACCTACCCATGTTGAAACAGCAGAAGATACTGCTCCAATAACCAATAATGCAGGCGTTGGCGATACAGCCAGTACAGCTCCTGCTGATGGAGCGGCAAGCACAACCCAGCAAGAGTTGACGGCATTGGCTCAAGCAGATACCCAAAAGTTGACCACTTCGGTCAATCTCTTGCAGAGCCGCTTGACAACAGATCCTCAAATTCGTGCAAATATACAGGCCAAAGAGCTTCAATATGAATCAGGCAGCTCTCTCGCCACAAACTCAAGTCTGGGTATTACTGATGAAGACAGGGCCAAAGTGGCTGCTGCTTTAGGGGTAGAAGCTACGGATGCCAAGGTCAATGACTATATTGCCACTGTGCTTGATGTTTCTTTAAATAAGAAAAAACCTGAAGAGATTCAACCTCCCAATGCCGAGTTAACGGGGTTGATCGATTCAAAATTTAAAGCGTATGCTGAGAAAAAGACCAACGACAAAATCGCCACGTTGAGTCAGTATATTACTGATTTCAAAGCCAGCCCCAATGACGCCAGTGCAATTCGCAATCTTTATAATTGGATTGCCACGCCCCCGGATTCAGATCAATTTTTGTCTAAAGATCCCGCTTTTAATAAAGCTTTTGGCGCCATTCAGGCCGATATTCAAACTGCACATCACACATCTGAGTTGGCCAAAGATGTGAGTAATAATATTGAAAATAAATATTATAAAACCCCTTCTGATGTAACCAAACTTCAAGCTGATTTGGCCGCAAATAGCAAGGCTATTTTTGAGACCGCTCCCGTGACGGAGGGAGAGCCTCCCGAAGCGGGACCACTGATTAAAGCTCTTGAGCAAACAGATCAGCTGGCAACTCAACTTGAGGCCCTGAAAAAAAGTGATGCCAAGTTATATGCGCAGCATTTTGGCAATTTGGACCCCGCTTCTTTGCGTCAAACAGCGTCTCAGCTTGCCCCGGCTTTGGCTGAAGACGAAAATGGAAACAGGCCCCCCATCACCGAAGAAACCCTGCGGCAAGTCGCCCGTTTAAAATCGTATACAGATCAGTTTGCTGGTGTGATGAAAGATCTTCCCACTGAAGCAAATCCTGCCCTGAAAGAAATCAAAGAAACCTATGATCAGCAAAGCAGTAGCGTAAGAAATGCTTTGTATGCGGTTAAAAATGACATTGAATACAAAAGTGCGGTCAAGGCTGAGCTGCAAATGGCGCAAACAGAGTTGACGAAGGCCTTGGCGTCTCCCACTCAATTGCCCGCAGATGTGCGCGCCTCATTGACGGAACAATTGAATGCGGTGAATGCATCATTAACGGCCATCGAAAACAATCAACCGTTGCCCAGTGATGAAGCTTCTGTTGCTGCTTTGGGCAAGGTCACGCAAGCCATTAATGCAGCAAAACAAGAACCCCCTCAGTGGTATACGCCTCCGCTTTGGGGCTTTGGCAGTTTCTGTAGCCCTTGGGGCAGCAGTGATCCCCTCTCATTGGGTCTTTCTTCTCCTTCGTTGAGTCTTTCTTCTCCTTCGTTGGGGGCGGATTCCCTTTTGGCAGGCGGAAGCACCTCTGCCTTAACGTTGGGGGGAACAGGTGGTTTAACGCCCGGTGGTATGACCAGCCGGTTTGGGGCCAATGTGAGTGGTTTTAATTTTTCGACTCAACTCAATCAGCCTGCCAGCACCTTGCCAACGATCAAAAAACCTCAAGCAGCCTCAATTCAAGAGGCCTTGATGAATCAGGCCACGCAATCGGCCCAAAAGGGCAATTTTGAAGCCATTGAACAAGCCCGCCCAGAGTTAAAAGCGCAATTGGATCAAGCCAAAAAGATTTTGGACGATCCTGCGATTTCAGCAGAAGTCAAAACCCATTTAAACAACAGTATTTACGCTTTGCGTCTGGATACAGAAGGCAAAGGAGATACCTTGATAGACGGGATCAAGGCTTCTGATTTAAAAAGTGATATTGGCCTTATCAGCAAATTGTATACCTTTGAACAGGTTGTGGTAAAAAATGGGAAACCCACGAACCAAGGCCTTGATAAAGAGCTCAACAACCAACTCATGGAAGAGGCCGTTCTGAGTCTGCGCGATCCCCACGCAATAGCGTCGGGGCAGAGAGCGGCAGGTCTGGACGTCATGTTTAAAGAGCTCACTTCACCCGATAAATTACAGGGTTTAAAAGAAGAAAAACTCAATAATGCCGACAAAGAGTTGTTGGACTTAAAGACAGATGTGCAGGCTTCTCAAGCTTCTAAAGCGGCGTTGGGAAAAGACATTATGATGCTTTATACCCAATTAAACAGCAGCACAAATCCCGCTGAAAAAGCCAAGGCGGCAGATATTGCTGCGGCCCTGGCAGAGCAAGGCATTAATATCAGCACTGGCAATCTGTCTGTCAATGATTTGCAAACGGCCGTCAATGGCTTGTCTGCTGATAAAATGGCGGTTTTGTCTGGGAAAATTTCAAGTGTTGGCCAAGGTCTCAAAGCCAATTCAAAAGAAGATCAGCAAAGAATTGATGAGTTAAACAGCCGCTTTTTAAATCTTCAAACCCAGTTTAATGCCGTTCAACAGAAGGCCGAGGCGGTTACGCAAACTTATAACAATCAAGTGACCCAAGAGATTGACAGTCTCAAACGTTTGAGAGATACGGCTCCTGCTCATATCAAACCTCTTTATTCGGGCATGATTGCTGAGTTAGAGGGCTTGCAAGCCAAAATGGCTGATCCAAACTACTTGGTCAATCAAGCAGACCTGGATCGCTATCAATTGGTTGCGGAAGCCCGTTTGACCATCGAGCGTGGTTTGCAAACGGCTCGTCGGACCGGGGGGAACGCAGTAAGAGACATCGGCCCTCTTTTACAGCGGATGATTAATCAGTTTAACCCCCCTCCTGGCGGCGGCGCGACCATGGTTTTCGACAGGGCAGCATTTAATGACCTTAAAAGACAAATTATGACTGTCGCAGGTTCAACCACGGCTGCGGCGGATGTGGCCACCATCAATCGAGATGGGGTAGAAGCCACAACAGATATCGTTGCCGCGGTAGATGAAAGCAACCGTTTTAAAATAGGGGGTCGAAGAAACCGCGATCAGGCGGGTGGCTTTGGGATTCAGTCCACAGGCCCTGGTGGAACGGTTCCCGGTGGAACAGGTCCTGGTGGCACGGTCCCTGGTGGAACAGGTCCTGGTGGCACGGTCCCTGGTGGAACAGGCCCTGGCGGCACGGTTCCCGGTGGAACAGGCCCTGGCGGTACAGTCCCGGGTGGAACTGGCCCTGGCGTCACCGCCCCCTGGACTTTGCCCGTCTTAACTGTTTCTGATCCCAATCAGAATACACCTGTTACCATTTCCACCTCTTCGGCTCCCCCCAGAGCAGATGGAAGCGTTGAACCCACAAATCCCTTTGCTGGGTTTGCACCGGAAGTTGCGCGTTTGGCAACAATGTCTACGACAGAAGCAGAAGAATGGGCCGATGGTTTTATCGAAGCCTTCGGCAATATCAACAGTGCTTTTGCCAATGTCGAGCAATTTTCTGCTGATTATGGCCAAGCTATGGCTCCTTTGATGGATCAAATGGAAGATATTTTGGATCAACAGCAAGAAACCGTGAATGAGCTCAACGAGATCTCCATGGACAAAGCCAAACTCAGTTCTGAGGCCCGCGCCTTGGTGGACAAAGCGGATGAATTGGCAACAGCCATTTTATCTCCCAAACCGGGCATGGATGGCAAAGAAGCTTTGTCTGATTTATTGGGTAAATTTTTAGAGAATATCCGCAATTTGGATTTTGAGACACGCAAGATTGTCATGGCCCAATTTGCCAAACGTCTGGTCAATAATATGATCACGAAGATGTATGATGAAAAAAGGCTTGAAAATGCGAAATACCATCAGAAATCGTTGGATCAGTTTAAAGAGCATATGAAAGAGGGCATTGAGAAAATTTTGGCTCAAGCCGAAGTTCAATCCAAGGCCAATAGTGGACAAGATGCGACGGCTTCAGGTGGTCGGGGCGGGCAAACAGGTGCTGCCACCAGTATCTCTGGTATCAGCGATGATTTCCTCAAAAATGATATGAGCGCTTTTCTGGAGCCAG